>CAZAQK010000076.1:0-8041 GCA_964487265.1 uncultured Rickettsiales bacterium
TAAAGTTTCATAATATGCCTCTAGCGGGTTCGTACGTAGATACGATAGTTCTCTGACTGCGTATGTAAACGATAATATTGGGCAAAGAAATCTTTCCATGGTTGGTGCGATTCGATTATTTCGTAGCTTTTTGCATCGCGCAGCTCCCATGGCCATGCCTCGCGCGATACGATGATGATCAGTGGTTTATGCTGGCGTAAATCGCTAATCAGTTCGTTTGCCATGTTTTGAATGGTTGGATGTTCCCA
This sequence comes from uncultured Rickettsiales bacterium, assembly GCA_964487265.1. GTDB lineage: Bacteria > Pseudomonadota > Alphaproteobacteria > Rickettsiales > SXRF01 > CAZAQK01. The sequence continues at coordinate 249 of CAZAQK010000076.1, forward strand.
CTCTGCATTATAAAGCGCGAAAGGATAGATGTGGCGGCTTGTGGTTACCCATTGATTCTGATGCGCCGCGCGGAACAGATGGGCGCGGGTAAAATCAAAGAAATGCAGATAATTGTGAGGATGTGTGGCAAGATAAGGCGCACGCACGGATTCGGGAATGGAGTCCAGAGCTTCCTGCACATCGGTTTTTATCTGGCTGGTATGATCGCGGGGCGGTTCGGCGGAGATATTGACGGCGCATAGCGATACAGCAAACAGCACTATAAATGCATGCAGAGCGGCGGCGTTGCCAGCTCGGTTGAATAGCCCTGCCGGTATGGCACAGGCAAAGGTCAGTGCGAGGAAGCCCCACATCGGGTAAAAATGATAGAACCAGCCTTTATGCTGCCCGCAGAAATGGATGACGCCATATGTCAGCCCGAGCAGAATGACTATTTTGTCTGGCAGGCTTAGGCTGGTTTTTTTGAACAGCACATAGGAAAGCCCCGCAAGCACGGCAAGGAATACGGGCCAGCTATAAGTATTGAATGTGTGGATATGGCTGTATACGGGCAGCAGGAAACCTGTGAGCATATCGTAAAACGCGCTGAGGGAACCCATCTGGTAAAGCCATACATGAATGATGGCGGTGGGTATCAGAAATCCCAGCAATCCCCAGCCGGCAGCGCGCAATATATTGGGTATGGATCGCAGGTGCCAGCATAATGCAAACCCGATAAGTGCAGCAAAAACCAATGCCAGCGGCTTGATCCAGAATGCAAAGCCACATAGCAGGCCGATGATGCAAAGCATTTTTGGGCGGAAATCGGATGATTGCAAAAATGCCCTGAGGCAGTAAGCGGCGCACAGCAGGAACGGCACCATCAGGTAATCACGCTGGGCAGCGGATTCCATGCCTTCTGATAGGTGGACATTGATAAAAAATAACGCTGCCACACACGCATAGATGCGCGATGTGCGGTGGCAGAATGCGATAATCAACGCGCCGGTTGCCAGCAGGAATGTGATATCGAATAGCCTGAATGCAATGTCGCTGCTGCCGAAAAGCGATTGTGCCAGCCATTGGAACAAATAGGTGCCGGGCATATTGTTTTCAAATATGTCACGGTAGAGCACCGCGCCATTCTCAACACGCCACAGCACGTAAGTAAAAATGGAACCATCGGTGGTGATGGGCCATGCAAGCGAATGCCAGAGGCCGGATGCGGCACTCGTTGCAAGGATAAGCAGGTATGTAAGCCCCGCCCAGTAGTGAACCCGGCTGAGCGAATGCATGTTATGCCCGCTTGGCTACCGGTTCTTCGTAGGCGTAGCGCACCACTTTCTGTTCGATCGTGCCGAAGATGGATTTGCCTTTGGCGTCTTTCATCTCGATCTTCACCGTGTCGCCGAATTTCATGAAGGGCGTGGTGGATTCACCGGTCTCCAGTTTTTCAATCGTGCGTTTTTCCACGATGCAGGATGATCCAACCGATTTATCCTTGTTGGAAACCGTGCCGGAACCAAGAATGGTGCCTGCGCACAGGAATCGCGTTTTTGCCGCATGCGCTACGAGCGTTGGGAAATTAAATACCATGTCCACACCGGCATTCGGCTTGCCGAAATTCTTGCCGTTATAATCTGTAACCAGCGGCAGATGTACCTTGCCGTCTTTCCACGCATCGCCCAGCTCATCCGGCGTTACTGCAACAGGCGAGAAGGCGCTGGCTGGCTTTGCATTCAGGAAGCCGAAACCTTTTTTCATTTCCTCGACCGCGATGTAACGCAAGCTGACGTCGTTCACCAGCATGACAAGGCGGATGTGGTTTGCAGCAGCCTGCGGGGAAACGCCCATGGGCACATCACCGGTGACCACAACCACCTCTGCTTCAAAATCAATGCCGAATTTTTCGTCGGCCAGTGGAATGTCGTCATGCGGCCCAAGCAATACATCGGAGCCACCCTGATACATGAGCGGATCGGTCCAGAAACTTTCCGGCATTTCGACACCGCGGCTTTTGCGCACAAGCTCTACATGGTTTACGTAAGCTGAAGCATCGAGCCACTGGTAAGCGCGCGGCAAGGGAGAAGCCACCTTGGATTGATCAAAGGCAAATACACCGGAAAGCTGCTCGCCATTATTCAGCGATTCATAAATTTTGCGCAGGTGAGGCTCTACAGCATCCCAGCGGTCCATCGCCTGCTGCATGGTGGGGGCAATGCCCGGAACGGTCACGGCTTTGGTTAAATCCCTGCTTACTACTATAAGTGTGCCATCACGCCCGCCTGCCTTAAGTGATGCCAATTTCATGACTGTCTCCTGATGTAAACTAATGTAATATAAATCTTTTTAGCTTTTATGCGTTCTTTGTATTTCTTGGCATAAAACCACTTCGCCAAAATAAGAAAGGCATGCTATATCAGATACACTAAAAATCTAGCAAATTATTGCTTTAACATCAGGAGTGTACGTTATGATACGTGGTTATGTCTTGGCTGCTTTACTGATAGGTTCCAGCCTCAATGTTGCGGTTGCTCAGGAAGCACCGAATTCCCAAACCCTTGATGAGCAGATGCAGCGTGTGCAGTCTGGTCAGCCTGCAGTGCCTGGCACGTGGAACCAGGGACAATCCTACGCACCTGCTGCCGGCCAGCCTTCCATTCAGCCGCAGACACCTGTGGCACAGCCGGCTTCTGCGCCGGTCGCACCGGTTGATTATTATGCTGCTAAACCAATGGTTGCGCCAAATGGCGAAGTGTTCGATTCACGCGGTGGTGATGCTATTCCCGCCCTGCCGCTCGAGATCCGCACGGTAGGTAATGTCCGCTACATCACAGGCGGTGTGGGCGATGAGGAAAAGGCCCAGCTTGCTATGGTAGAGAATGATTACAACGTGCGTATCCTGATCGCTGGCCGTGCTGGTGCGTTCATCAGCGGCGCTATGCTACGCATCATGGATGCTTCAGGTAACATCGTGCTTTCAACGGATGGCGCAGGCCCATATCTTTATGCGGCAATGGCTCCGGGAACCTATACACTGGAAGTGACCGCTCCGGAAGGTGGCATCAGAACCGGTAAATTCACCGCGCCTGCCAGCGGGTTCGTGAAGCCTACGATGAGGTTTACGGAGTACTAAAGTAATGATTATCATCCCCGCCTACGCGGGGATGACGATTATTTCCCTAATACTTCCATCAGTTCGCGCCATTCGCCTTTGCTCATGCCGGATTGTTCCTGCTCGATCTTTTCACCAGCGATCATGCGCTTGATGATGTCCATGCCCTTGGCAGAAATGGATGCACCGCCCATACGGTAATCCATGAAAGCAGCATGGGTGATGGGCAGCCATGCTTTCAGCATATCAAGCATCGCTTCCGCATATACACGGATCTCATATTGCGCGTGGGAATCAGCACGTAGTGAAAGGAAATGCAGCAGATTGTGCAAATCCACTTTCCAGTACCACTGGGTATAGAAATTCAGATTCAGGTTCATGCGCGCAAGTTCACGCGCAAGGCCGGTCTTGCCTTCTTGAAGCACGTTGCCGTTGATATCCTCGTTGAGCATTTCTTCATAATTCTGGTAGCAGCGGATGGAATCTTCTTTCAGGATTTCCAGCACGCGCTGTGCCTGCGCACCTTCCAGCACATCACCGCGGCCCTGGCGGTTTGATTTGCTTTGTGCTGCCAATTGTTCCGGGGCCGGAATATAAAACTCCTTATCCATGATGGAATAGCGGCCGGAATATTCGTTCACATTGGCAGTGCGGTGGCGGATCCATTGGCGGGCGATGAAGATCGGCAGCTTGATGTGGAATTTAATTTCACACATTTCAAACGGTGTGGTGTGACGGTGGCGCATCAGGTAATTGATAAGGCCTGCGTCCTCGTTCACTTTTTTGGTACCCTTGCCGTAACTGACGCGGGCGGCCTGTACAATGGCGGAATCCGTGCCCATATAATCGATCACGCGAATGAACCCATGGTCGAGTACCGGAATAGCCTGATACAGCAATTCTTCAAGGGCAGGGGCTACCTCGCGGCGTGTCGGGGTTTTTACCTCACGCTGGGCATTGATTTCTGCCTGTTGTTCAGCGGTTAAGCGGGAATCGCTGGAAACGGGGGATTTTTTGAGGGCTGCGGTCATAATCTGGCGTTCCTGATAGGGTTCATAATCTATTAATAATCGATTGAAAGCCTCTGGCAATCATTAATTGTCCCCTTCACAAAGCGTATGCGAAGCCCTATAATGATGAGGCTGGGCAACCAGCTATGGTGATAAACGCCCTATGGAATAGGCATATTGGACCCGGGGGCAGTACCCGGCGCCTCCACCAAAGTTCGCAATGGTTTTTTAAATACGGCGAATTTCGGCGGGGGCGAATAGCTTCGACAAGTGCAATAAAGGTACGGTTTTTACCCGGCATGATTCCGCCGTTACCGGGTCGTTTTATAAATGCTAACGATAATGTGGCATTTGTTGCAGCTAACGACAACGCAGTCGTAGCTGTTCGCGCTGCTGCCTAACGGCACTCGCGAGCACTAGCTCGTAACGCGGCTTTGGGGGTAGAGCCGGGCAACAGAATCTATCCCCGCTTGTATTTTGAGGGTGTGTAATGGATAAAGTCGAGTGTGCAGGAAAGATGAAGGCAGCATTGCAGCAAATGGGGCTGTGGCCGAATGTAGATGTTTTAAATCCTGATGTGGACGCAAGGCACAAGCATGTGATTTTCGTAGGTGAAGCCGAGCCAACAGGAAGCATGGTTTCCGCCACAAAGAAAATGCAGTTTTTTGATGCAATGGCCGCCGAAAATATATTCCCTCGTGATATGGCTGGTTTTGGATTTGCCGATATTCCCTCAGTTAATGAAGGAGAAACATTGCGAGAAACACCGATTATCGTAAGATTCTCTCAAATTGAACGCGCATTGCGGCCAGAGCAGGGGCAGGGTGCTGCTAGACGTCCATAATCCCAGCAATTCATTGACACTGCATAGCGAAAGCCTCACAATCAACTTATGACAGATTCTTACATTGATTACCCCCAGCTTATCGATACCGCCATGCGCAGCGTGGTGCGTGAAGTGCTGCGTGATGCCAGCAAGAATGGCCTGCCCGGCGAGCATCATTTCTTTGTTTCGTTCAAAACGGAATTTCCAGGTGTTTCCATCTCTGACCAGTTGAAAAACCGCTATCCGCAGGAAATGACCATTGTTCTGCAGCACCAGTTCTGGGATTTCAAGGTGGAAGATAACCGCTTCCAGGTGACGCTTTCTTTTGGTGGCGTGCCGGAAAAACTGGTGATCCCGTATGCGGCACTCACGGCATTTGCGGATCCTTCCGTGAAATTCGGCCTGCAATTCACGCAGATGGAAGTATCTGAGCTGGAACTGCTCGATACGGAAACCGGTGAGCTGCCGCTGATGCAAACAGAAAAAGCTGCAACGGATAATGGCACGGCGGAAGTCATTTCGCTGGATGCGTTCCGCAAGAAATGACATGTTTCGTTAATGGCTATGCCATTTAAGAAACTGTCATCCCCGCGCAGGCGGGGATATCGTGCGGCTTGATTAAGATCCTTCGACTCGCTACGCTCGCTCAGGATGACACGAACACCATTCATGCAAATAGCCTTAAGTGAAGCCAGCAATGCCGCTACATGCGGCGAAGTGCCTATCGGTGCGGTCATTGTGAAAGACGGGCAGGTGATCGCTTCTGCCCATAACCTCACCGAAATCAATAACGACCCCACCGCCCATGCCGAGCTGCTTGCCATACGCGAAGCATGCGCAAAACTCGGCACCCCGCGCCTTATGGATTGCGATATGTATGTTACGCTTGAGCCATGCCCTATGTGTGCTACGGCTATTTCATTCGCGCGTATCCGCAGGCTCTATTTCGGGGCGTATGATGCCAAAGGCGGCGGTGTAGAAAACGGTCCGCGTATTTTTTCTCAACCTACCTGCCATCACAAACCGGAAATATATGGTGGCATCTCTGAAAGCGAATGCGGAGATCTACTTAAGGCTTTTTTTAAGGATAGGCGTTAGTAAGCCGTAATTTATGTAGAAATCCCATTGCCATAGTGGATGTTTAAAACTAAAACATTCCTTAAAATAGTAATCTTTTACCGTCGGGAAGAACAATGTCTTACCAGTATATCTATGTGATGAAAGGCCTCTCCAAAACTTATCCGGGTGGCAAAGAGGTGCTCAAAAACGTTTTCCTGTCATTTTATCCGGATGCCAAGATCGGTGTTTTAGGGCCAAACGGTTCGGGTAAATCCACCTTGCTTAAGATCATGGCCGGGCTCGATAAGGAATTTAATGGCGAGGCATGGTCAGCCGAAGGTGCCCGCGTGGGTTACCTTGCGCAGGAGCCGCAGCTTGATCCCAAAAAGAACGTGATGGAAAACATCATGGATGCACTGGCTGATAAAAAGGCGTTGCTCGACAAGTTCAATGAAGTGTCCATGAAGCTTGGTGAAGTAACCGACGATGCCGAGATGAACAAGCTGCTGGAAGAGCAAGGCACGTTGCAGGAACAAATCGAAGCGTGCAATGGCTGGGAAATTGAACGCGAGATCGAGATCGCGATGGAAGCACTGCGCTGCCCGCCGAAAGATGCCGATGTAACGAAAATTTCTGGTGGTGAAAAACGCCGCGTGGCCCTCACCAAACTGCTACTCGAGAAACCTGACCTGTTGTTGCTCGACGAACCGACCAACCATCTGGACGCTGAATCTGTGGCGTGGCTCGAGCATTTCCTGAAAGAATATAAAGGCAGCGTGGTGATGGTCACCCACGATCGTTATTTCCTTGATAACGTAACAGGCTGGATATTGGAGCTCGACCGCGGCAAGGGCATTCCGTATGAAGGCAATTATTCGGCGTATCTTGACCAGAAGCAAAAACGCCTCGAGCAGGAAAAGAGCGAAGAATCTTCCCGCCAGAAACAGCTCGCCAGCGAATTGGAATGGATCCGCCAGGGCGTGAAAGCACGGCAGGCGAAAAGCAAAGCGCGTATCGCGGCATATGAGCAGTTGCTGGCCAAAGACGGACCGGCACAGGTGGGTGTTGCCCAGATCGTCATTCCGCAGGGGCCGCGTCTTGGTAATCTGGTTATTGAAGCAGAAGGATTATCTAAAGGTTTTGGTGACCGGCTGCTGATTGACAATCTCTCCTTCTCGCTACCGCCGGGTGGTATTGTGGGTATCATTGGGCCGAATGGCGCAGGTAAAACCACATTATTCCGCATGATCACCGATAAAGAAAAACCAGATTCCGGCACGTTCAAGGTCGGTGATTCGGTGAAGCTTGGCTACATCGATCAATCGCGTGATTCACTGAATGATAAGAAAACCGTGTGGGAAGAAATCTCGAACGGTGATGAAGAGATCATGCTTGGCAAGAAGCTGGTGAAAAGCCGCGCTTACTGCTCGAGCTTCAACTTCAAAGGCCCGGACCAGCAGAAAAAAGTCGGGCAGCTTTCCGGCGGTGAACGCAACCGCGTGCATCTGGCGAAGATGCTCCGCGGTGAACATAACGTGCTGTTGCTCGACGAACCGACCAACGATCTCGACGTGGAAACACTGCGCGCACTGGAAGATGCGCTCACCGAATTCGCTGGTTGCGCCGTCATCATCTCGCATGATCGCTGGTTCCTGGACCGTATCGCCACGCACATTCTGGCGTTCGAGGGTGATTCCCATGTGGAATGGTTCGAGGGCAACTATGAGGCGTATGAAGCAGACCTTAAAAAGCGCCTTGGTGTGGATACGCTTGAGCCAAAAGCAGTGAAATACCGCACGCTGA
>CAZAQK010000077.1:0-7906 GCA_964487265.1 uncultured Rickettsiales bacterium
ATGTTTTTTTGTACAATAACTGAGCCGGTCTGCAATAAGAATACGCATTGTTATGTGTCATGCCAGCGAAAGCTGGCATCCAGTGTTGTTTACGAATCGATGCCACATCGCTCGATTTTCTAACCATTCACGTTGTTCATGGAGAAAATCGGCGTCTGGCATGACAGTTCTATTCATTCTCCAGAAATTCCTCCACGCAGGCATAGGCCGCGGTTATTTTCTTAAAGGTGTTTTCAATGGCTTTATCGCCACGGTTGGCATCCGGGTGGTATTTCTTCACCAGCTTGCGGTACTGCACTTTAAGTTCAGCCTGCGTAACGGGATATTCCATATCCAGCACGGAAAGTGCGCTGCGTACCTTAGGAGGGATCGCCGGATGTGTTGGTTTTCTCGCTTTGCGGTGGGATTGATGTAGGAAATCATCAATGGCGTGTTGCAGTTTCTCATATTGCTTCTGTATCTGTGCGGTGCGGTCCCATGTTGGCCGGTGGCCGGTGACCGCGTCTTTCATGAAATCTTCTATCTGGTCACGGCTCATATCAGCAAAAAAATCCCACTTGGCATTATGCACGCGGATATGCTCAAGGCAGAACCACTGATATTCATGCAGCTTGCCGCGCGATTTGGGGGCTTTATACATGCCTGCCTCCGTGCAGCCCGCCACCTCGCAAGGCGGTGCCTTGCTTTTATCGATATGTGGGGCATAATCCTTGGGAGAATGTTTTTTTATCATATCAGAAGTGTGTCATGAACCGCGCCGAACGTATAAAAGATATCTTAACACGGGAACTTTCCCCGCACCACCTTGAGATTCACGATGATTCCCGGAAACATGCCGGGCATGCCGGTGCAAGACCCGGCGGGGAGACGCATTATACACTGGTGATAGGCAGTGCGGCATTTGCCGGTAAGAACCGTGTGCAGGCACACCAGATGGTATATGCGCTGTTAAAGCCAGAACTGGATTCCGGCCTGCATGCGCTGGCGATTACGATTGTCTAGGCATCCTCGAGGATTTTGCCGCGCTTCAGCACCGGCACAGCTTCCTCTTCGTCCTTGGTGAGGGCGATGATTTCTTTCACCAGTGATTTGACTTCTTCAGCAGCCTGACTGGAAGGGTCTACTTCTGTGGCGCAGCGGCCTTCAAGCAGTGCGGATGCAAACAGCACGCGGTTACCCAGCGAGGTTTTCGCAAGGTCACTAAGTTCAGCTGAAATGGTCTGTGCCAGCTTGGAATTGGCGGATACGCGGTTCAATACCACGCGCACCGGGATTTTCTCAGCCTTGGCGAGGTCGAGAGTTGCCTTGGTGGCCCATAGATCGGTAGGGCTGGGCTGCACGGGAATAATAATCAGGTCTGCCGTGCGGATGGCGGTACGGGCTTCGGTCTCAGTATGTGGCGGGCTGTCTATGATGATATAATCCTGCAATTTACGCAGGCGGGATACTTCGCTGCCCACGCGCCAGCCAGACAGGGAAGAGAAGCTAACCCCTGTAAATCCCTCGCCAAAACGCTCTTCGCGCACGCGGTGCCAATGGCCAAGGCTGCCCTGCGGATCAATGTCGATAACGGCCACACGGTTGCCTTTCTGGCTGAGGGCCACGGCCAGATGGGCGGCTACGGTTGTTTTTCCTGCTCCACCTTTTTGTTGTGCTATGGTAATGACCTTTGCCATAATCGCCTCCGTGTGAGTTTGCTTGCGCAGAGAATAAACAATTATTGTTATCGCCACAACCATATTTAGTAGAATGCAAAAACTAAAACACCAGATGCAGCATGTAACGCAGGATGATCTCTCGGAAGCAGCATCGCTGCTGCGCTGTGGAAAACTGGTGGCGTTCCCAACTGAGACAGTTTATGGCCTCGGCGGCAATGCGCTGATGGATGATGCCGTTGCGGCGATCTACGAAACAAAAGGTCGCCCAAGTTTTAATCCGCTAATCGTGCATGTTTCTTCTGTTGCCGATGCAATGATGTATGCCGAGATGGCAGAGAAAGCACAGAAACTTGCCCAAGCATTCTGGCCCGGGCCGCTCACGCTGGTGTTGCCGCGGCGCGGTGATTGTACCTTGTCATTGCTGGTAAGTGCGGGGCTCGATAGCGTTGCCATGCGTGTACCGGCGCATGATGTGGCGCTTGCGCTATTGAAAGAAACAGGCGTGCCGCTTGCGGCACCCAGTGCGAACCGTTCCGGCCGCATCAGCCCAACGGAAGCAGCGCATGTGCGTGATGAATTGCAGGGCAGGGTGGATATGGTGGTGGATGGCGGGGCGTGCGTCGTGGGTGTGGAATCCACCGTGGTGGATATGACGGAAGCCGTGCCGGTGATACTCCGTCACGGAGCCATCACGCAGGCGATGCTGGAAGCCACTATTGGCAAAGTGCATGTTGCTGCGGCAGGCAGTGCCATCAGAGCGCCCGGCATGCTGGAAAAACATTATGCACCGGATGCCTCTCTCCGGCTGGATGCAACAAGTATAGAAGCGGATGAAGCATTGCTGGCATTCGGCGCGCCTATCGCTGGTGCACGCATAGTAGAAAACCTGAGTGATACATGTGACCTGAAGGAAGCAGCTGCCAATTTATTCCGGATGCTCAGGCTGCTGGATACATCGGGTGCAAAAAAAATAGCCGTCATGCCGATACCGGATGAAGGCTTGGGTGTTGCCATCAATGACAGGCTGAAGCGCGCGGCGGTAAAATAAAAAAGGCCGCAATATGCGCGGCTTTTTTTTTATTTGTGTCATTCTGAGCGAAGGCCTTAAGGCCGAAGTCGAAGAATCTTTTAAGATCCTTCGACTCGCTTACGCTCGCTCAGGATGACAAATCAGGCGACGTTGATAAACGGATCCGGTTTATCAAGGCTGATGCTTTGGTTATTCATGGCCATATGGCTGGTCGGATAGGACACAGCGGCAAAGACCACAGCTAGAAAGAGAAATTTTGCTATATTTTGCATAGATGCTCCATGAGTGGATACACCTACACCATACCAGCCGTATGTTAATTAAGATTTAGGAATAGATTGCATTTTATCTATTTAGCTGGCTTCCGCTCTGATAGCCGTTTTCCCAAGGCTGATCCGCTTATTGGGCAGGCTTTCCAGCCATGCGGTGAGGCGCGCCAGCTCATCCGTCATGATTTGCGGTTTGCTGAAGGCTTTTGCCATGATTGCAGCACCCTGAATGCCAGCCAGCAGTGTTATGGCATAAGACCGTGCGGTATCATTTGCGTGCCCGAGGTCTATAAACTGTTTTGCTGCCCATTTCACGAAATCCTCAAATACTTCGGCAGCGGCGTGCGCCACAGTGTCTTTTTCCGTGTCGGCATCTTCGATAATGCGGCCAATGGGGCAGCCGTGGCGGGTGTATTCTTCCCGCACCCGGTCATAGTAGCCAAGCATTTCCGTGAGCCGCTGGCGGGGGTTCTGGAAGGTCTCATTAAGTGTTTCAAACGCAGCACTAAACTGTTTGCGACGTTTATCGATGGCGGCGATCGCCAGCTCATCCTTGGTTTTGAAATAGTAATAAACATTCCCGATAGGGATATCCGCATGCTTGGCGATATCGGCAAGAGATGTGGTGCTAAGGCCAAAACGGTGGAATAACTCCGCTGCGGAATCAATCAGCCGGTCACGCTTATTCTGATTGTTCATATGCTTACGCCTAGGTTAGTTAACTAATGTTAGAAACATATTAACTTTTTATTTTGCCAATGCAAGCGGCGTATTATGCCCTTTTTACTTGCATGGCCGCCTAAAGGTTTGTAATGGTTCTGGCCGGTTTTTGGGGGATCGTCTAACGGTAGGACAACAGACTCTGACTCTGTTTATCTAGGTTCGAATCCTAGTCCCCCAGCCAGCCTACGCTCTTCGAGCTTCGGTTGGCGTATGCCACAAAATATACGTTACAGGCCTTGGAGTATTCATCATGACAAATACCGCAATTGATAAGGCCCTGGAAGATGTGTATGCCTCCCTGCATAATGAAAATGACGGGCTGGATGAAAAAATTCTGACGTTGAAAATTGCATTATTTGCTCAGGGCAGGAAATCATTTGAGGCAGATCCTGCAAAAATTCCTCATCCGAACCGGCAGGGACGTAAGATGATGCAGTCGTATTTCAAGAAGCGTGGCCTTGTGGTTACTTTCCCTGAAATGCAGGACTAGTAGTACTTCTGCTGCCATACTTCCAGCATTGCTTGACGATTAATACCCTTGCAGGCAGAATGCGCTTCCATGAAGCTGCGCAAGTGGATCATTGTATTACAGCTATTTGGCTTAGCTGCATGTGCATCACCTGAGGGTGACGGAAAGGCAGTTTCTGCATTTGGGACGGTTAAGCATACCATTGTTGATGTGTGCAAGGATGCTTTCGATGCGCTGCAGACCCCGCTGGCTGACTTGAATATCAAACGCGAACCTATCCCAAGGGAACTGGAGGATTGCGCGCAAAATCCTTATGCTCTGCCGCAAGTGCCCGTATGCTTTAATATCCAGAATGAACTGGCTAAGCTGGATGCAGTGCTGGGGCCGGATATGGAAGCACCACCCTTGCCATGGCTGGAAAAACCCGTGACTAAAACGGAATATGTCAAAAAAGGCATTAGTAAGGGCGTGGCGCAGGTACCAAAGCTGGCACGTGACCAAGCGGTGGGTTTTGTACAAAGCAAGGTGAACATTATCCCGTTCCGTGGCATGGTGCGCAAGGTGACGGGTGCCGAGAAACATGCCGATAAGGTCATGAATGCTTATGACGCAGGCAAGCTGCGCCGTGCATTCCTGAAAGGACTAAGTTCTGCGTATAATTGTCCGCCTTCATTACCTGCCCCTGTACAGTAAAAAAACCGCTACCTATTTTTCCCTGAGATATTACATTCACCGGCTATGGAATTATTACCGTTCATTCTAGCCTGTATAGTGATTGAGCTAACGCCCGGCCCTAACATGGCCTATCTGGTCATTCTCACCATGAGCACCGGCAGGCGGGCTGGCTTTGCCACCGTTGCAGGGATTGCTGCGGGCCTTGGTTGCGTGGCGGTTGCAGCAGCGGTGGGTATGGCGGAACTGGTTGCGGCCTATCCGGCGATATATGAGGTGATACGTTGGGCAGGCGTGCTTTATCTGTCATGGTTGGCGGTGGATTGTTGGCGCAATGGCGCACAGGCAGGTGCGCAGGCCGATGACATGGGGATCACCTATTTCCGGCATGGTTTCCTGGTCAATGTATTAAATCCCAAGGCGGCGGCTTTTTATCTTGCCGTGTTGCCAGCCTACCTGCCACCTGCATATGAAATGTGGCAGGCGTTGGTGCTGACGGGTATATCGCTTGCCATCGCAACATTGGTGCATCTTTTACTGGTAGTATTTGCTGCCACCCTCAGGCCGTGGGTGGACAGGCCTGAGAGGCAAAAGATATTGCGGCGGATCTTTGCCATATTGCTTGCACTGGTGGCCTTATGGTTTGCATTATCCAGCAGGGCATAAACGCAGTATTTCCTTGTTTTGCTAAGGAATTACGGTACAAATGCTGCCCATGGCAAAACGCACGCAACAGACAGAATCTGCCCCGAAAGTCGGCTTCGTAAGCCTTGGCTGCGCGAAGGCTTTGGTCGATTCTGAGCGCATCCTCACGCAGCTTCGGGCGGAAGGCTATGAGTTCGCACCGCAATATGAAGGTGCGGATGTTGTAATCGTCAATACCTGCGGGTTTCTGGATAGCGCGCGGGAAGAATCACTCGGCGCGATCGGCGAAGCATTAAAAGAAAATGGCAAGGTGATTGTCACCGGCTGCATGGGTGCAACGCCGGAACTTATCCGGAATAAATATCCCGATGTGCTTTCCATCACCGGCCCTGCACAATATGAATCGGTGGTTGAGGCTGTGCACAAAGCAGTGCCGCCGCAGCATGACCCGTATCTCGATCTGTTGCCGCCAGCCGGTATTAAGCTTACACCGCGTCATTATGCGTATCTCAAAATTTCAGAGGGCTGCAATAACCGCTGTTCATTCTGCATTATCCCCAAATTGCGCGGCGATTTAGTGAGCCGTCCTGTGTCAGATGTACTTACGGAAGCAGAGCGCCTTGTGGCATCCGGTGTGAAGGAATTGCTGGTGGTCTCGCAGGATACGAGTGCTTACGGCATTGATATCAAATATGCCCAGAGCAACTGGCGCGGCAAGGATATCCGCGCAAAATTCTATGATATGTGCGAAGCAATGGGTGATCTCGGTGCGTGGGTGCGGTTGCATTATGTATACCCGTATCCGCATGTGGATGATGTGATCCCGCTGATGGCCGCGGGAAAAATTTTGCCATACCTCGATATCCCTTTCCAGCATGCCAGCCCGAAGGTACTTAAATCCATGCGCCGCCCTGCCAATCAGGAAAAGGTGCTGGACCGTATTGCTGCGTGGCGCAAGGGCTGCCCGGATATCACGCTGCGTTCCACCTTCATTGTGGGCTTCCCGGGCGAAACAGAAGAGGATTTCCAGTTCATGCTGGAGTGGCTTAAAGAAGCGCAGCTCGACCGTGTTGGTTGCTTCCGTTATGAGAACGTGTCCGATGCTGATTCAAATGCTATTGCAGGGCATGTATCGGAAGAAGTGAAAGAAGAACGCTGGAATCGCTTCATGGAAGTGCAGCAGGAGATCAGCAGCGCGCGCCTCAAGAAAAAAATCGGTAGCACGATCGATGTGCTGATCGATGAGATAGAGCAGGGGCGCATCATTGGCCGCTCAAAAGCCGATGCACCGGAGATCGACGGGCTGGTATACGCACAAACCAAAAAACGCCATCTGCCCGGCCATATGGTGAAAGTGCGTGTCGATGCAACAGATGCCTACGACCTGCACGGTGAAGTGACAAGCGCGTAGACTTTTGGCTGATACTGTCGTATCAAAAATCATGCTGTCTGTTGGCACTTTCAAATGTAGATGGGAACATTTCTTTTTAAGCACGATCGTCGTGCTTGCTGCCTATCTGGGTTATGACAAGCAATTCATACAGGACGACGCCTATATTTCCTTCATCTATGCCCGCAACTTTGCCGAAGGTAACGGCCTTGTCTGGGCGGTAGATTCCAACGAATACGGCTACACCAGTTTCCTGTTTACGCTGCTGGTCGGCGTGCTGATGAAATTTGGTTTTGCGCCGGAGACGGCCTCGGCACTCATCAGCTTTCCTGCCATGCTTATCACGATACCTCTGGTGTATGGCGTATGCCGCCGGTTGACAGATGTTCAGATAATTCCCTGTTTTATCGTGGGGCTTCTGGCCACTAACCACACATTCCTTGCATATGGAACCGGCGGGTTAGAGGCATCCTTGCAGCTGTGCCTTGTTTTCGCTGTCTATTATCAGTTACTGAACTGGAGATCAGACCGGCATGCGCGCAGGCTTAAAGCCATGGCTTTGCTTTCGGCTGTTGCGCTGCTGACGCGGCTGGATAGTGCGTTATTACTTTTCCCTGCCTATGCCATGCTGTTGATGATGTTGTTTAGGGATGCAAAAGACTCAAAGCATGTAAAACATAATTTAACTACCTTTGTATGCGTGGCCATACCACCATCCATCGCAGTGGCTGCACTGCTTGCATTTGGCTACTGGAGCTACGGCTTCCCATTCCCGACCGCCTATTATGCCAAGCTCGATGACTGGTATGTGCTGGATGGGGTGAAGTATCTTTATGCCTTCATCAAAGCGCAGCTTTTTGCTCCAGCCATTATGCTGGCTGCCTGGTTCGTGCTGGTCAAAGAGGAACATCTCAGGCCTGCCAGCTGGCGTCCCCGTACGATGATAATTGCCTATCTGCTGATCTGGATAATCTACCTGCTGCATGCTGGCGGTGATTTCATGGAGTTCCGCTTTATCCTGCCGATACTGCCGTTCTTCTATCTGCTGGC
>CAZAQK010000078.1:0-7614 GCA_964487265.1 uncultured Rickettsiales bacterium
GGAAAAACTTTGCGCCTCTGTTGCAAAACATATAGATGTTCTGCTCATACGTGATGATGCTGGGTTTATGAATAAAATTACACTGGATATGAAAGAATAATTATGGGTTTTAAATGTGGTATCGTTGGCCTGCCGAATGTTGGCAAATCCACTCTGTTCAATGCGCTGCTTTCCACCATGCAGGCGGAAGCGGCGAATTATCCGTTCTGCACGATTGAGCCGAATGTCGGACGCGTGAGCGTGCCGGATGCACGGCTGGATAAGCTCGCGGCGATTGCCGCATCCGCGCAGATCATCCCGACACAGCTGGAATTTGTGGATATTGCAGGCCTTGTGCGCGGTGCCAGCAAAGGCGAAGGGCTTGGTAACCAGTTCCTTTCCCACATACGCGAAGTCGATGCCATCATTTACGTGCTACGCTGCTTTGAAGATGGCGACATTACGCATGTGGAAGGCTCGGTTGACCCCATCCGCGATGCTGAAATCATCGAAACGGAATTAGTGCTTGCTGACCTTGAGAGCCTGGAAAAACGCCTGCCGAACCTGCAGAAAAAAGCCAAGGGCGGTGATAAGGAATCCATCGCGCAGGTTGCCATGATCGAGCGTGTGCTGAAAGTAGTCTCCGAAGGTAAACCTGCTCGCATGACTGAAATTAAAGATGCTGCTGAACATAAAGAATTCCAGTTACTGCAACTGCTTACCTCCAAACCGGTGATGTATGTATGCAATGTGGAAGAAGGCTCGGCTGCAACTGGCAATGCTTTCTCGGAGAAAGTGGCGGGCATGGCAAAGGCAAAACAAGCTCCCTGCGTTGTGATATCAGCACGTATCGAAGCAGAAATTGCCATGCTGGAAACGCAGGCCGAAAAGCAGGATTTCCTTTCATCCATAGGGCTGGAAGAGACCGGCCTTACCCGCATTATCCGCGCAGGTTACAACCTGCTAAACCTCATTACCTATTTCACGGTTGGGCCGAAAGAAGCACGCGCATGGACCATTACCACAGGCACTCAGGCACCTGCCGCTGCGGGTGTGATCCACACGGATTTTGAAAAGGGATTCATACGCGCAGAAACCATTGCGTATGATGACTATATTGCCTGCAAGGGTGAATCGGGTGCGAAAGAAGCCGGAAAATTCCGTTTGGAAGGCAAGGAATATAGTGTAAAAGATGGAGACGTCCTGCATTTCCGCTTTAATAACTAAATCTTTGCACCCGTTCGGTCTACTGACCGCTTATAGAAAGGTATATGATGCTCTTTCGTAAACGCCGTCGTGAGCCAGACCCATCCACCATGTGGATGAAATGGCTGGTGATCGGCGTGATCCTATATGCTTTCTTTGCCGTGCAACGGCCGGATACGCCAGAAAACCCGAATGAGATGCGCAAGGCCCTGAATAAGGCCGCCACCGAACTCAAGCCTTCCAACCTCGTCAATTTCAAAGACTATAAAGAAAAAATTTTCCCGAGCTACGTCGGGAATCTGCGCATCAAGGATATTACGCTGGGCAATGGGCTACCAGCCGTATGCGGCCAGGAAGCCACCATCACCTACGAAACTTTCCTGCCGGATGGTAAAGCTTTCGGTGACTCTGCAACCAGTGAAAAACCATTACGCTACGTTATAGGCGAGCAAAAAGTGATGCCGGTGTTCGAGCAAGGCGTTATCGGCATGCAGCCAGGCGGCAACCGCAGTGTGCTTGCACCGCCCAACCTTTCATATGGCAAGGAAGGTTTTGTGCGTGAGGATGCACCGGCAAACATGATGATGCGTTTTGAGATCAGCCTGATCGAGCTGTCACCTGCCCTGCCTGATCCTGATGCCTACCCTTACCGCATTGCACAGATCCGCGGGGGTCAGGGCGTTGCTAAAGTCTGCGGAGATACGGTTGATGTGCATGTGACCGTGTGGGGCATGGATGGCAAGAAACTTTTTGATACGCATGAAGCCGGTAAAACTCCCCTTACACTCACACTCGGCAAATCCGAAGTGATGGTTGGGCTGGAGCAAGGCGTTGTCGGTATGGCAGCAGGTGAAATGCGCACACTGGTCATTCCGCCACTATTCCAGAAGCCTCTGCGCAAGGATAAGCCTGATATCGAGATCCCACTGCCTGTGAATCAAACAGTGCTTGTGGATGTAGAACGGGTGCAGTAAAAAGACCTCCTTTTCTTCACATTACGTTTATTACACTTATGATCGCTTCCAGACTCGCACGCGTTAAACCTTCCCCTACCCTTGCCGTCACCGCCAAGGCTGCTGAACTGAAGGCAGCAGGAAAAGATGTGATAGGCCTTGGTGCCGGTGAGCCGGATTTCGATACGCCCGAACACATCAAGCAGGCTGCTGTTGAAGCATTAAAAAAAGGCGACACGAAATATACGCCTGTTGCCGGTACGGCTTCACTGAAAAAAGCCATCATCGACAAATTCAAGCGCGATAACGGGCTTGAATATGCTGCCAACCAGATCATAGCTGGTGTTGGTGCAAAACAGGTGATCTTTAACGCTATGCTTGCCACACTCAACGCTGGCGATGAAGTGATCATCCCTGCGCCATACTGGGTTTCATACCCTGATATGGTGCTGTTCGCAGAAGGCACGCCGGTTATCGTCACCTGTGCGGAAAAAGATGGGTTCAAACTGTCACCTGCCGCGCTGGAAAAAGCCATCACGCCCAAAACCAAATGGCTGATCCTGAATTCGCCTTCCAACCCAACGGGCGCGGCGTATACTGAAAAGGAACTGCGCGCCATTGCCGACGTGCTGCTAAAGCACCCACATGTGCTGGTACTCGCTGATGATATCTATGAACACCTCATCTATGATGGGTTCGTGTTCAAGACCATCGCACAGGTGGAACCAAAACTCTATGAGCGTACACTCACCGTAAATGGCGTATCCAAGGCATATTCCATGACCGGCTGGCGCATTGGCTATGCGGGTGGACCGAAGAACCTCATCGCTGGCATCACCGATATTCAATCGCACTCTACATCCAACGCCTGCTCCATCAGCCAGGCGGCATCCGTTGCAGCACTGAATGGCCCACAGGAATTTTTGAAAGAATGGCGCGACAGTTTTGCAAAACGCCGCGATATGGTGGTTGCTGCACTCAATGATATCCCAGGCATCACCTGCCTGAAGCCGGAAGGCGCATTCTATGTATTCCCCAGCATCAAAGGTTTGATTGGTAAGAAAACACCATCGGGCAAAGTAATCGACCGCTGCGTCAGCTTCTGTGATTACCTTCTTGAAGAAGCAAACGTTGCTGCGGTGTTCGGTGAAGCATTCGGCATGGGTGGTTATTTCCGCATCTCCTATGCCACATCAGAAAAGAACCTGAATGAAGCGATGGCGCGTATCAAAAAAGCGTGCGCGGCATTGACGTAAAAAAAGCCCCGTCCGAAGACAGGGCTATAAGCTATAACAGGGAGGATTATGGGGCTTTCGCCCCCGAATTCAGATTGGGGAATCTAAATTTCGTGCGCGCATTCTAGCCATTCCGTTAACTATTAGTATACCAATTATTTCAATGCTGCTATGCATTTAATGCATGGCTCATGCGGTCTTGCCCAGCCCATCCTCTGCCAGTTTACGCACGATGAAGTCTTTGAAAACATTGACTCTTTTCGAGTTCCGCATTTCCATGGAATAGACATAATACACATCCGTTGCTGGCCCCTTGATCTCCGGTAGTATCTTGGTGATATGTTTCAGGCCACGCGCCATGTAATCCGGAAGGCCGGCGACACCCACGCTGCTTTCCACCGCCTTCAACATACCGATCATACTGTTGATCTTGAATTGCGCAGGCTCTTCCTGTTTTGTACGCGCCACATCGAGCAACCAGTTCACTTCGGCAAATGGCACGTTTGGATCTTCACCAAAAGTAATGATGGTGTGCTGTGCAAGATCCTGCGGTTTTTTTGGCACGCCATGCGTGCGCAAATATTCGTTCGAAGCATAGACAGAATTTTTCAGCACCGTGAGATGCTTCTGGATCATGTCCGGATGGCGGGCGGGAAACAAACGAATGGCCACATCCGCCTCGCGCATCACCAGATCAAGCTCGCGGTCATCTACAATGAGCGTGAGCGCAATATCCGGATAGAGCTCACGGAACTCGCGCATGTGCGGAGTAAGCCATGTGGTGCCGAGTGCGGCAGGCGCGGTAATTTTTAAGGGACCGCGTGGCCGCTCCTTGCTTTCCAGCAATGCATTCTCAACGGCTGAAAGACGGGAGAGAATATCACTTACGGTTTTGAAAAGCATTTCGCCCTGCTCGGTGAGCATGAGACCGCGTGCATGGCGGTGGAAAAGCACCACCTGCATACCTTCTTCGAGTGCGCTTATCTGACGGCTGATGGCAGACTGGCTGACATTGAGGACTTCACCGGCACGCGTGAAACTCTGCGCGGTGGCGACTGCATGGAAAATGCGAAGCTTGTCCCAATCCATCATGCGGCAGCTATTAGCCTAAAGTTTCAGGCTTGGCAAACTAAATCGGGTAATTT
Organism: uncultured Rickettsiales bacterium; assembly: GCA_964487265.1. GTDB lineage: Bacteria > Pseudomonadota > Alphaproteobacteria > Rickettsiales > SXRF01 > CAZAQK01. Next base: position 4,519 of record CAZAQK010000078.1, read on the forward strand.
TGACTGATTAGTCAAGAACTATATTCCTCGACGCTCAGTTTGGCTATTGCCGGGTCGCTGCCCAGCACGCGCCTGAGCAGGTGGATAAGTTCTTCATCTTCCGAAAGCCGGTTCTTTTTCAGCAGCTTATCCTTAAGCGTACGAACTTTTTCGATGATGATCTGCCACTCGCCCACTTTGGAATTTGGAACCTCCTGAAGATTGCCGCTGATGCCCAGGAAATACCACTGGCCTTCATGCTCTACTTCCAGATACCAGCCCCAGTCTTCCTGCCCCGGCTCATTTACATCAATGCCTAACTCACTGAGTTTTTCATGCAGGAATGCCGCTACATCATCACCGAAGCAACATTCGTTGATGAAATAATCCTTCACCTGCGTGATATTGAAACGCTCTGATTCGAATGTTATTTCGACATGCGCCGACATGCGCTAGTGCACACCTTCAGCCGCTAAATATTTTTCAGCTTCCAGCGCGGCCATGCAGCCGGTTCCCGCAGCGGTTACCGCCTGACGGAAGATCTTATCCTGCACGTCACCAGCGGCGAACACACCCGGGATATTGGTTTTGGTGCTGCCGGGAGTGGTGAGCACATAGCCTTCTGCGTCCATGCCGACCTTGCCTGCAAAAATCTCGGTGTTCGGTTTATGGCCGATGGCGATGAACGCACCGTCGCATTTAAGTTCCTTAGTGCTGCCATCTTTGGTGTTTTTAAGGCGTACACCTACGAGGCCAACGGGTTCGCCGCCGCCTAAAAATTCATCCACCTCTACATTCCATTCCACGCTGATCTTAGGATTTTTCATCAGGCGTTCCTGCGCGATTTTTTCGGCACGCAGTGAATCACGGCGGTGAAGGAGTGTGACCTTGCTTGCGATGTTGGAGAGATAAAGCGCTTCTTCCACTGCGCTGTTGCCGCCGCCAACCACTACCACTTCTTTATTCTTAAAGAAGAAACCATCGCAGGTGGCACAGGCTGAAATACCAAGCCCTTGCAGTTTCTTTTCACTTTCCGTACCGAGCCAGCGCGCGGTTGCACCGGTTGCGATCACCACGCTGTGCGCGGTGTATGTATCGCCGGATTCACCGACGCAAACGAATGGTTTTTTGGAGAAATCGACACTGGCGATCGTATCATCAATGATCTGCGTGCCTACGTGGGCAGCTTGTTTTTCCATCTGCTCCATGAGCCACGGGCCCTGCACGGCGTGTTCGAAGCCGGGGTAATTTTCCACGTCGGTCGTGATGGTGAGCTGGCCGCCGGGTTGGAGGCCACGCACCAGCATGGGTTTTAACATGGCGCGTGCTGCATAAATGGCTGCTGTGCAGCCTGCTGCACCGGAGCCGATGATGAGTATGTTTGTTGTGTGATTGGTCATTAGAAGTTGCCAGTTGCCAGTTGCTGGTTGCTAGCGCGGTTTTACCAGCAACTAACAACCAGCGACCAACAACATTCCTTATTAAAGTTTCGTTGAATTTTTCTTGAGGTATTTGGCAACGCCGTCAGCAGAGGCTTTCATGCCTTCATCGCCGCGTTCCCAGCCTGCCGGGCAGACTTCACCGTGTTCTTCATGGAACTGGAGCGCATCGACCATACGAATCGCTTCATCGACATTACGGCCCAGCGGCAGGTCGTTCACGATCTGGTGGCGTACAACGCCGTTGCCATCGATCATGAAAGTACCACGGAAAGCAACTGCATCACCGAGCAGCACATCATAGTCACGCGCGATGCTTTTGGTGAGGTCAGCAACCATCGGGAACTGCACATTGCCAATGCCGCCACGCTCAACAGGTGTTTCTTTCCATGCAAGATGGGTGAAGTGTGAATCAACAGACACTGCAATCACTTCTGCCTTGCGGAGTTTGAATTCCTTCACGCGGTTGTTGAAGGCGATAATTTCGGAAGGGCATACGAACGTGAAATCAAGCGGGTAGAAGAACAGCACGCCGATCTTGCCTTTTTTGGTGACCTTACCGTTTGCATCTTTTTTAATGCCCAGATAGTTGAGCAAGTTGAAGCTTTCATCAAAGCTGTTATCCGGCATTACGGCTTTGGCGGTAAAATCCGGTGCTTGTTTTCCAACGAGTACGCTCATGGTGTTATTCCCTCAAAAAATTGTTAGGAAGACAATATAGTTACAAAAACGCTAGTTTCAAGGAGAGTTCTGGCCTATACCTGCCCTATGAAATTCCGCCAGCCAGAACTGATCCCGCTGCTTTTTATCATCTGCTCCACATTATTGCTGGGCACGCTTGGCGCATGGCAGGTGCAAAGACTGCAATGGAAAAATGCACTGCTTGCCAGCATCGAAGAAGCACAAAGCAAGGAAACACTCGGCAACCTGCCGCAAGATGTGGAGGGCCTCGCTTATCGCAATGTCGTGATAACCGGCCGCTATATGAACGACAAGGCACTCCGGCTGGTTGGCCGCAAGGAAAATATGCGTGCTGGATTTTTTGTGCTGACCCCATTCGTGCTGGAAGATGATGGCAGGGTAATATTGGTGAACCGCGGCTATGCTGAAGAAGGCAAGGAAAATCCGCTGGATGGCATGCAGACGGTAAAAGGCATTCTCCGCCTGCCGCGGGAAAAACGCCCCTTCGCACCACAAAACCAGCCGGATAAAAATGTGTGGTTTTATGAGGATATAGAGGCCATTTCAGGCCTTACCGGCACCCAGCTCCTGCCCTATGTGGTTGAGGCCACCGGGGATGACCGCCAGACCCAACCACTGGTCAGCAATGGCAAAATATCCTTGCGGAACGACCACTTAGGATATGCGATTACGTGGTTTTGCCTGGCCGTGGTGGGGCTTGTCATGTTCGCCTTCTACCAGCGCATCCCAGAAAATAAGGCCTAAAGGCCGCAAGTCCATTGAAAGCGGCAATCGCTGGGTATATATAAAGCCCTCTTTGGTTTTGGACGTTTTCTATGGCAATTCGTTATATATCCACGCGTGGGCAAGCACCCACACTTTCGTTCCGCGAAGCGGTGCTCGCTGGTCTTGCCAGTGATGGTGGATTATATGTGCCGGAAACCATTCCTGCATTTTCGCAAGGAGAAATGGAACTACTGAAAACAACATCCTACGC
>CAZAQK010000079.1:0-7478 GCA_964487265.1 uncultured Rickettsiales bacterium
ACAATCCTTAAATTAAACCGGAGGTATTCATGAAGGCATCTGTCCATGCTGGCCAGAAAGAAAAAAGCTCTGCGCTCAAAGCCGTCAAATCCCTGCTTGGAATGAAGCAGGCAAAAACACAGCAACAGAAAGGCAAATATGCGCAAGTGCTGGGTGGTATGATGACCCGTTCGTATATGGTGATGCCCGGGCAGGCCGTGTGGATGGACAGGGATTATGGCCAGTTCGCGCAGGAAGCTTATGTGAAGAATGTGATCGCGCATCGGGCGATTGTGATGATCGCTGCTGCCGCTTCTTCCGTACGCCTGAAATTATACAGCACGAATAACAAGGGCATCCGCCGCGAGATAAAACAGCATGCTGTGCTGCAATTGCTGAAACAGCCAAACCCCCTGCAGGGTATGGGCGAATTTTTCCAGAATCTGTATCAATATCGCCTTATTAGTGGGAATGCCTACATGCAGGCGGTGGGGCCGAAGGATACGCCGCCTTCCGAGCTGCACCTGCTGCGGCCTGACAGAGTGGCGGTGATTGCCGGAAAAGGCACGCTGCCTGCCGGATACCGATATACGGTTGGGGAGTATAGTAAGGATTTCCCGGTGGACCGCCTGACGGGTATCTCACGCATTCTGCATGTGAAGAATTTCCACCCGCTCAATGACTGGTATGGGCTTTCGCCAGTGGAAGCTGCGGCCTATAGCATTGACCAGCACAACCAGTCTGGTGCGTGGAACCAGGCTTTGCTGCAAAATGGCGCACGCCCAAGCGGTGCGCTGGTTGTGCGTGCCGATGCCGCGGGCGGCAACATGCTTTCCGATGAGCAGTATAGCCGTATCAAACACCAGATCGATGACCAGTTCACCGGTGCCGCAAATGCCGGAAGGCCCATTCTGCTGGAAGGTGGGCTGGACTGGCGCGAAATGAGCCTGACACCCAAGGATATGGATTTTGTTGAAGCGAAGCATTCAAGTGCACGCGATATTGCGCTGGCCTTCGGCGTGCCGCCGCAGCTGCTGGGTATTCCTGGCGATAATACCTATGCGAATCTGCAGGAAGCACGGCTTGCGCTGTGGGAGCAGACGATCATTCCTCTGGTTTCTGCTACAGCGGATGCGCTGGAGAACTGGCTGGTACCCATGTTTGAAGCTGGCCTTGAGCTGGTGCCGGATACCGATGGTATCTCTGCACTTGCACTGCGCAATCAATCGGTATGGGAGCGTGTCGAGAAGGCAAGCTTCCTCACTGAGAATGAGAAACGTGCGGCAGTAGGGTTTGGTCCGAAGGTGGATTCCATTTAGTTTCATATTATGCTAAAAGCTAGTGGTATTTCAACGAGGTTTTATGCCGATCCGCAATAGCAAATCCCAATATGGTTCTGTCGCAAAGTTCCTGCACTGGCTGATGTTCCTGCTGATTGTGGGCTTACTGATCGTTGGCAATGTCATGGAAGATATTGAGCCTTTGTCGCTCAGGTTCCAGGTGTATGGCCTGCATAAATCAATTGGCATTTCAGTACTTATATTGGTGGCGGTGCGGCTGTTCTGGAAAATAACCAATACGGCACCTTCATTACCTGCACATATGAAACCAATTGAGAAGTTAATGGCAAAAAGCGGGCATGCCGCGCTCTACCTGCTTTTGATCGCCATGCCGGTTTCCGGCTGGATGATGTCTTCTGCGGCTGGTTTTCCGGTTTCCGTGTTCGGTTTGTTCACATTGCCAGACCTAGTGGCACCCGACCGGCACCTGATGAAAGACCTGGAAGATGTGCATGAATTACTGGCAAATGCCATCATGGCTCTGGTATCCATACATGCGCTGGCTGCGCTGATGCACCATTTCTACCATAAAGATGATGTGCTTCGCCGGATGCTGCCATTTGTGAAAGTGAAGGAGAATCAGGATGCGTAGATTTGCATTGGTATGTTTTTTAGGTGCTGTGGTTGCAGGCAATGCGCTGGCTGAACCGGTAAAATTCAACCTGATAAAAGACAAGAGCCATCTGAAATTCGTGGCCATGCAGAATAACGCGCCTGTGGGTGGCCGGTTCGCTGATTTTGATACGGAGATAAACTTCGATTTTACCAGGGCGGAAAGCGGGAAAATCAAAGCCACTGTAAAAACCGGCAGTGTGGCCACGGATTATGAAGAAGTGGAAAAGAACCTGAAATTGCCGGAGTGGCTTGCGACAGAGGCTTTTCCTGAAGCAAAATTCGAGACAACCAAAATTACACAAATCCCTAATACAATGGATTATTATGCGGAAGGGAACCTGACCATCCGTGATAAAACTGTTCCTGTCATGCTTAATTTCCAGATCAAGCAGTATGACGATACGGCCATTGCGGAAGGGTATGCCACCGTCAAACGCAATGACTTTGGCGTGGGGCAGGGTGAGTGGGTGAAAACCGATACTATCAAAAACGAAGTGCGCGTTGAATTCCGCATCGTTGCAAAAAAGCAATAATTCCTGTCATTCTGAGCGAAGCTGCAACGCAGCGTAGTCGAAGAATATTATAAAAGATCCTTTGACTTACATTCGTTCGCTCAGGATGACACCAACTTATTTATAGGATTCCTATGTATTCTGAACGAAAGGTCAGCGCGATGATGCGCGAACGTAAACACATGCAGTGCGTACTGGAACTTAAATCGCTGGATGCCAGCGGGCGGTTTGCCGGTTATGCCAGCATATTCAATATCGTGGATAACCAGCGAGATATTGTGCTGCGTGGCGCATTCTCCAATTCGCTGCGTAATCGTAAAGGTGATGTCAAATTGCTGTGGCAGCACCAGCAAAGTGAACCCATCGGTATCATTGAGCAGATATTTGAGGATGAGTATGGTCTGTATGTGCAGGGCAGATTACTGCTTTCCGTTAAGAAGGCGGCAGAAGCCATGGAATTGCTCAAAGCCGGTGTGGTGAAAGGGCTTTCGATCGGCTATTCCCCCATACGGTATAGGCTGGAACCCGATACGGGTATACGCCTGCTTACGGAAGTTGACCTGTGGGAAGTAAGCCTTGTGACGTTCCCTGCCAATGAAGCCGCGCAGGTGACGGTGGTGAAGCACGATGCAACGGAAGATTACACGTGGAAAACAGCCCAGCTAAGCGGTGTGGTGCTTGATCTTTCACAAGCATTGGACCGCGCGATCCACACATTAAACACCTAACAGAAATTGTCATTCTGAGCATAGGCCGTAAGGCCGGAGTCGAAGAATCTTTAAGATCTTTCGACTCGCATTCGCTCGCTCAGGATGACATGTAATTTTTAACATCAGAAGGATAACGTATGAGTATATCAGAAATTACCCAGCGCGTGCATTCACTTGGCAACGCATGGGAACAGTTCAAGCACGTGAATGATGCACGCCTGCGCGAGATTGAGCGCAAAGGCAATGCCGATCCGCTTTATCTCGAAAACCTCGATAATATCAGCAAGTCGCTCGATAATTATAAGCAGCGTCTTGATACTATTGAAACAGCATATAACCGCCCGCAACTCGGCATGGAGCAGGGCTTCAGCAAATCTCAGCATTGCGAATACAGCAAAGCATTTGGCAATTACCTGCGCAAAGGTATGGATGCGGGGCTTGAGGCATTGCAGACCAAGGCGCTCTCCGTTGGTTCGGATCCAGACGGCGGGTATCTTGTGACGCCTGCCATGTCATCCAAAATTGTGCAGAGCGTGTTTGAAACATCGCCCATGCGCCAGATCTCATCCGTGGAGACGATTTCTACCGATTCACTGGAACTGATCGATGATCATGATCAGGCAGCAGCAGGATGGACCGCGGAAACCGGTGCCATAAGCGAAACCAACAGTCCAACACTTGCCAAACGCAATATCCCGACCCATGAGCTCTATGCGCAGCCAAAAGCTACCCAGAAACTGGTGGATGATGCCGCGATAGATGTGGAAAGCTGGCTTTCCGGTAAAATCGCCGATATTTTTGCCCGCAAGGAAAATACCGCTTTTATCAGTGGTGATGGTGTTGGCCAGCCACGAGGCATACTTACCTATGCGGCGGGGACATCATGGAACCAGATCGAGCAGATCAATTCCGGCTCAAACGGTGCTGTTACCGCCGATGCAATCATCAACCTGTTTTATGCTCTCAAGGATGCTTACAGTAAACGTGCGAATTTCCTGATGAACCGCACCGTGGTGCAATCTGTGCGCTTGCTGAAGCAGACTTCCACCAACCAGTATCTCTGGCAGCCTGGCCTTGCTACCGGCGCACCGGATACCCTAATGGGGGTACCCGTTCATATGGCGAGCGATATGCCAACGGCGACCACAGGTTCACTTTCCATTGCGGTAGGTGATTTCCAGGCAGGGTACCAGATCGTTGATCGCCGCGGTATCAGCATCCTGCGTGATCCGTTTACGGAAAAACCGTTCGTGAAATTCTATGCAACCAAGCGCGTGGGTGGCGATGTCATCAATTCTGAAGCTATCAAGCTGATGAAATTCAGCGCGTAATGAAGGAGAATATATGAGAGATCTATATCGCAATATACAGGTGAGTGCGCACCTGAACCCTGTTGTGGCCACTACCACCAAAACCTCAACAGCAATTGATTTGCAGGGGTATAATGCTGCAACCGTGGTGGTGTCGCTGGGTGTTTCCGGTGATACCTTATCCGGGAGCGTGTACTGGACGTTGAAACTTCAGCACAGCACCGATGACAGCAGCTACGAAGATGTAACGTCTGCCGATGTGTTAGGTGGTGTGGTCAGCGTAGTTGTGGATTCTGCCAGCGAAGACGAAACGGTTTACCGCTTCGGCTATGCCGGCAAAAGACGCTACCTTAAAGCGGTGGCGACTCCAACAGGTACCCATAGCAACGGCACGCCTATGGCCATGATCGCCCTGCGTGGTGAAGCGGCGTACAGCCCAATTGTGTAATTTAAAACTCTACTTTGGCTTCAAATCTGCTTGCGATGGAGCCTCCCTCGAAAACGTCATGTACTAGTTTGTACACTCATTTTCTCGGACTCCATCGCTACGCGCTTTTTTGCCAAAGCGAGTTTTATTTTATATAATTTTATCATCAAGTTAACAATAACATATTGTTATATAATAACATTTTTTATTATATGCTAGTTTGTCACTTGTCTTTGCTGTTAAGATAGTCTAAACTCACCGTTAGCTTATTATTAATCACGTTGGCGTAAGCTACGGAATGTGGTAGATTTTTAGAAACATTGGCAAGGAAAAACTGTGTCTAAACTGTCAAAAACCGAGCAGATTATCGCTGAAAAAACAGTGTGTGTATTGCTGATCCGTGGTGAAAGCCCGGAGACCAAACGCATATTTGCCTATGTTGCAGTACGCGCTGACAAACTTGAAGAATTCATGGAAGCCCAGAAACAGGGCACATTCTATCCAGAAGAATACGGCATTGTCATCGAATCCGGCGAAGGGGAACCATCAGCCGAAATTCGTAAGAAAATGACCGAAGAATACGGGTTTAACCATGATGCCATGCTGGATATCCATACGCCGGAATCGGCCCATGAGATCACCAGCAACCTCTCCACCTACATGTCGCAGGCGGCCAAGGACGAGGAATAAGGCTGTTTTCTCACCGTTAATCTGACAGTTAACACCCCCGAATTCACAGAATCGTCATATATCCACAGGATGGTTCCATGCTATCCTGATAATGGATAATTGTATTCTGTTGAGGATATTTTGTCGGACAAAGGACAGATACCACCTGGTGGGTTTGAACGCAGAAAACCTGGATATCGCGGCAGCTGGCAAGCGATCAGGAACGAATCCGTTGGTCTTGGTGTTGCCGAATTTGCCTCAGGATTTACCTCTTTAGGGGTGGTGGCGCTGGCTGATGATATTGCGCCAAACTTTATCAAAAGCACAACGAAAGCTATTTCCAAGGTTTGTATAGAGCCATTTATTGAAACCATAGAAAATGGTCTCAGTAAGGTCTGTAAGCTTGAAGAATGCCAGCCCGACAAAACAAAGCCTAAAGAAGAGCGTGCTGAGAAACTGACGCATTCGCTAGTGGTATTTAGTGCTGCCTGGGCTGCCAGCATGGCTGTTAAACTTGGAACACGTAAAGGCTGGAACAGGTTCGTCGAGGGGCAGGCACCGCTCCCATCTACAGGAAGTTTTGTAAAAGATTTCTATCTCAATTACCTGAAGCCCAGCAAGCACGATGCAAAAGTTATCGCATGGGATGAAGCTGTGCATATTGGATCGCTTGTGCTTCTGAATACCGGGATGGCAAAATCGGCAGATGATATGATCCGTGGTGCAAGCGATGTGCTACAGAAAAAAATGGGCTGGTCGAAAAAACGCTCCGATGATGTTGCATCCATGGGTGTTATCTGGGAATTGCCGAACGCGCTTGGCTGGCTGGCTGGTGTGGGTGCTATCGTGCATTCGCATACCAAGGGCCGCACATAATTATTGGCAAGCTTAAAAATTTACCGATCTAGATAATCATCCTGCACATATGCGCCTTTTCATGCTTCGCACCTGCTTTGGCAGCGAGGACGGGCATGATGTGCACTATTTCCGGCAGAACGAGCACTACGATATAGCAGATACGCTGGCACGGTATTTTATCTGCGAAGGATACGCCGTGGAATCCAGGTATGCGGCATTCCATAACACTTCAACAAAGGAATCATCATGACGAATACCAGACGATATGCGCTGGCGCGCACGGTCGCGCCTGTCGCAGAACCTGTCACTCTGGCACAGGCCAAGCTTTACCTGCGGGTAGACACCAGCACGGAAGATAGCCTGATCAATGATATCATCGTAGCGGCACGCATGGCTGCCGAGCAGTTCATGCGGCGCGCACTTATCACACAGACCTGGAAATTATCATTCGATGAGTATCTTGATGATGAGGTGTTATTTCCTTTAACGCCGGTAAGCAGCGTTTCCAGTGTTACATTGTATGACAGGACTGATGTGCCACAAATTATCGATGCAGATATATACCATCTGAATGCCGCCAAGGATGTGCTGAAGCTGGATACGGTGCTGTTTGCACACCGTGCGGAAATTGTGTTTGTGGCAGGGTATGGTGATGCAGACGATGTGCCTGCGCCTATAAAGCATGGCATCCTCGGCCATATTGCGCATATGTATGATATGCGCGGGATCGATAATGCTGGATTACCGGAAACAACGCAGCGGCTGTATCTGCCCTTCCGTGAGGTTCGCCTATGAAGAAAAAGGCAACCAGCTCACGCCTGCGGCATCGCCTGATGTTGCAGGAAGAAGTGATGACACCGGATGAGGGTGGGGGGTATATAAGATCGTGGGACGATGTGGCGAATATCTGGGCGGAGATTGTACCACTGAATGGACGGGAGCGTTTGTTTGCCGGCAAACTCCAGGCCGAAGTGACCCACCGGGTAACCATACGCTACACCAATAATATAAGTACGTCGAACCGCCTGATTTTTGAAAGCCGGGTGTTTAATATCCGC
>CAZAQK010000080.1:0-7468 GCA_964487265.1 uncultured Rickettsiales bacterium
AGAACGTGACCGCTGGGCAAAAGTACTCGCCGATGCCACCACCGATGAAGACATTATCAACCTCGCGGAAGCATCGTCTGATAACATTGCATCACCTGCCATTGCCGAACGTTACACCGCGGCACTTGCCCGCAAAGGTAAACTGGCTGAACAATACAATAATATAGATACACTCGCCCGTACAAAAGGCCGTACCGACCTGCTGCGCCATTATGCCCGCGCTACCCGTGATGCCGGCATGTACCGTGAATCCAGCGGCGCATATGACACGCTGTTTGAACTGGGACAAGGTGATGTCGTGATGCTGCGTGAAGCAGGTGTTACCGCTTACAACCAGGCTGACTACTCCCAGACCTATCATTACCTGAACCAGTATATGCAGACCTCCCCCGAGGAACGTGCCACCGATGCGCGCGCCTATGAAGCATACTACATATATGCAGAGATCCTGCGCCGCGATCATGAAACAGAACTCATGAAGGATTATTACAAGCTGGCTCTGGAATCGCTTGCTGCCACCCCGCGTGAGGACGATACGGAAGCCCTCTCCCGTCAGGCACAAAGCATGATCTGGACTGACCGCACAGAAGAAGGGCTTGCCGCATTCCGCCACGCCATGCAGCGTTTCCCACAGGATGATATCCTGCGTGCCGATTACGCCAACACGTTGATCGAAGTTCGTGAATACCAGCAGGCTGGCACCACTTTAAGCAACCCACCAGCTGCAACCTTCCGCACGGCCGTGGCTCCTGTCAATGAAACCCTGCCAGTGGCCAAAGTACAGAATTACCGCCTCACCAACGGCGATACCGAGCTCCTGCTCTTTGTAAACGGTGGCGAAAAATCTGTGAAGAACCTTGCCAAGCAATTTGAAGGCAAGAAAGGTATTGGCTATGTGAACGAAGGCTACGACACGCTGCTCATCGCCGCAGCTCCCGGTGCAAAGTTCGAAGTAGCATCCAGCAAAGATACTATCGATGTGCACACGGTGCCGGATGCGAACTCTCAGGAAATGAACCTCGCCCGCCAGACCGTGCTGCGTTATGAACTGCTCACCGCGCGCCTTGAGCTGGAAACCGGCAAGGTACATTCCGCAAGCGACCGCCTGAATGCACTGCTCCCGCAATATGAACAGGATGCACAGCTCCTGGGCTTCGCTGCAAACGCCGAGAACTATGGTGGCAACTGGCCACGCGCGCAGGCACTGCTCGCACAGGCTCGTGAAATCGCACCTGCCAACGAAGATATCGCCCGCCTCGACCGCGACATACGCCGCACCTACGCGCCCGGTGCAAAGCTTGACTTTGAATGGGTAAGCCGTGGCAACGATGATGAATACATCACCTCCGCCAGTGGTTATGGTTATGCTGACGAGAACCTGCTATTTGGCATCATCGTGCAACACAACGAAGTGCGCGCAACAGCAGAACGCCTCGCTGATGGCCGTGTTGGCAACTTCGATGACGACCGCCAGCGTGGCGAGATCTACGGTATTTACAGCTGGGATATGGGCAACTTCCTGAAAGCCAGTCTGTTTGCCAATAACGACACGCTCGGTGCAGGTGGTGCATGGCACTTCCTGAACCCGCTGGGTGAAACACAGATCACGGCGGATTACCACCGCCCATACTGGGATTATGTAGCCTCCGTGCTGGATGATACCACCCGTGATTTCATCGGCCTTGAGCACACCATTAAACCGACCCCGTACCTATCTATCAGCGGTGGACCGGGCTATGCCCGCTACAATGTAGATGGCACTAATAATGTGTTCTCAGCTGTTACGGCATCATTCGCCGCCGTATACCGCCTGATGGAAGCACAGCCTTTCATGGCTATCTCTTATGGTGTGGATGCTGAATATGAAACCAGTAACAAAAAAGGCTTCGATAATAATGGCATCTATTCCCAGCTTGCCCCAATGCGCTCGCGTGAGCTGCATTTCCTGGCGCTGAATCTGGGATATGATTTCAGCCTTTACACCTATGGTGACCTGATCCTGGGTTACGGCTATGACCGCCTCGGCGGCCACGGCCCATCCGTTGAAGGCAGGCTGACCCATGAATTGACCGAGTCCGTCGATGCGCAGATCCGCGCTGGTTACGGCATCGATGCAGGACAAAGCGATGATACCGTGGCCCGTCTGGGTGCGTATCTCCGCTGGAAATATTAACGTTTAGAATGTGAGATAGAAAATGGCACAGGATACCGCAACCATGAACAATAATGGCCTCCGCCGTTCGGCAATTGTCGAAACCGGAATAATGATCGTAGCACTGATCGTGTTCGATTTCCTGTTTCTGGATAAAACCCGCTTCTGGGATACAAACCCGCACCCATTCTGGTTTGTGGTACTCATCATCGCCAGCAAATATGGTACACGTGAAGGCTTGTTTGCCGCCATTGCCGCATCCATCGGCCTTCTGGTTGGCAACCTGCCGGAACAAAGCATGGAACAGGACATGTATGGCTACTGGTTCTCCGTTATAAAACTGCCGCTCTTGTGGCTCGTTGGTGCCATGATCTTTGGTGAACTCCGCCAGATGCACATCCGTGAACGCGACCAGTTGAAGCGTGACCTCTCCTCTTCCATAGAGCGTGAGTCCACCATCAGCCGCTCCTATCAGTGGGTGAAAGAACTCAAAGAACGCCTGGAACTGCGCATGGCAGGCCAGCTGCGCTCTTCCATCTCCGCGTACCACGCTGCCAAGGCAATGGAACGCCTGAATCCGGATGAGGTTCTGCACGGCCTTGAAGAACTCGTAAGCAACGCCATCAATGCCGAACAGTTCTCCGTATACAGCATGACCCCACAGGGACTGGAACTCACCCTCTCCCATGGCTGGAAAGAAAAAGACGCTTACCAGAACAAGTTCGATACACGCAGCCCACTGACGCAGGCGATTGCCAGCAACAGCAGTGTACTCTGTGTGGCAAACGCCGACCATGAGCATGTGCTCTCCGGTCAGGGCATTCTCGCCGGTGCATTGATCAACCGCAGCACGGGCGAAGTCATCGGTATGCTCAAGGTGGAAACGCTTGGTTTCACCGAACTCAACCTGAGTGCCATCGAGTCGTTCTCTGCCATTTGCGAATGGGCTGGCCTTGCGCTGGTCAATGCCCGCAAATACCAGACCGCGAAGTCACAAAGCATGGTGAACCCGGACCATAACCTCTACACCAACAACTATTTCCATCGTTACCTCGATTTCATCGCGCCACTTGCAAAACGCGTTGGTTTTGATGTGAACATGATCGTTATCAACGTGGCCAATGCCGCACGCCTCGATGAAGAAACCCGCACACGCCTTGGCCGCCTGCTTTCCGATGCAGTTGACCGCGTGCTGCGTGATATCGACCTTGCGTTCGACTATCAGGCGCACAGCGATGATTACTCCATCGTACTGCCGGCAACCAACCGCCGCGGTGCAGAAATCGTTCTCGACCGTATCCGCAAAGACCTGCTGGCTCGCAGCCAGGGTATTGCAAGCGGCGCAACCTTCTCATTCAGCGTGCAGACCGTATATGAAAAAGCCTGATTCCATCGAAACCTATTTTGAAGGCGTCGACATCCACGATGAGAGACGCGTGGGTTCCTGCGGTGCTGCTGCAGTGCTCGCCGCTGCACTGTTCACGGTGCTGCACGGCTACAATGTGTGGCTGTTCTTTTTTGCCGGTTCCATCGGCTTCACCAAAGCACTGGTATTCCATTTCATGCTGGCATTTGCCGCAGGCCTTCTTGCCAAAGCATTTTCCGGTGTAGACCGTGAGAGCCGCTTTTTTCTGCTGCTCTTCATCAGCACGCTGGCAATGGGTGTATTTGGTGCGGCGGGCACCTTGCTTGGTGCCCTTCTTCACATCTGGTACATGCGCTATGCGCAGCCCTTTACCGTGTGGTTCAATTCCATCTTCCCATCACCGGTCACGGAAGTATCACAGCAGATCTATGAAGATATCCAGGTTGGACGCGATGAGGCAAGCAAGCCTTATAGCGTCGTTCCTTTCCTTGATGTAATCTGGTATGGCAACGAATCGCAGAAGCGCATGGCTCTCTCCAAGATGACCTCACGCTTCCATCCAAGTTTCGCGCCCGCATTCAAGAAAGCGCTGGGTGATTCCAGCAACAGCATCCGCATCCAGGCGGCAACGGCCATCAGCAAGATCGAAAACCAGTTCATGCACCGCCTGATGAAGCTCAACAAACTGCATAATGAGCAACCTAAAAACCCAACCATTACACTCGCAATCGCTGAGCACTATGATGATTATGCCTTCACCGGCATCCTTGATGATGACCGCGAACGTGAAAACCGCGCACAGGCTCTCAAGCATTACCAGCAATATCTCGACCTCCGCCCAACCGATACGGAAACACATGTAAGGATCGGCCGCCTGCTGATGCGCACGGGCGAACCCATGCGCGCCATTGACTGGTTGCGCCAGAGCATTGAGCGTGGCCATAAGAGCCAGGCACTGATGAACTGGTATGCCGAAGCACTCTTTGCCTGCGGCCGCTTTGCCGAACTGCGCCAGATGGCACGTGAAGGAAACTGGAAAGTCGATGCCGATTCGCTAAGCCCTGTGCTTGCAGAAACCATGGCTTTCTGGGCAGCACCACCGGCCGCGCCTGAAACAAAAGTAGCAAAAAGAGGACGCGTATGACCGCCGCCGTAAATAATGCTGACATCTGCCTTATCCTTGAAGGCTCCTACCCGTATGTTCCGGGCGGCGTGGCCTCATGGACGCATGATCTTATCAGCAAGCAAAGCCACCTTACGTTCCATATCGTAAGCATCCTGCCGCGCGATGAAAAACCCAAGATGCGCTATGAATTGCCTAAAAACGTCGTAAGCCTCACCAACCTGCATTTGCAGGATCTGCCGGATGTTCCTGCGCTCGACAGCAAAACCACCAGGCAGCTGATGCACGATCTCAAAGAGCCGCTCACTGCGCTTACCACAGGCAAGGCCGGTATCGATGATCTGAATAAGATCATTGCCACGCTCGCCCCCTATCGCGGCAAGCTCGGCAGTGCCACACTGCTCGACAGCAAAGAGGCATGGGACATGCTCACAGAAATGTATGAGATGTCTTTCGTAGAAAGCTCATTCCTTGATTATTTCTGGTCATGGCGCGCGCTCTTGGGCGGCCTGTATTCCATGCTGCTTTCCGACCTGCCACCCGCCAAGGCATACCACGCGCTTTCCACCGGCTATGCCGGTCTGTTCGCCGCCCGTGCCAAAAGCGAGCTGAACAAACCTGCCCTGCTCACCGAGCACGGCATCTACACCAGTGAACGCCGCATCGAGATCGCATCGGCTGACTGGCTGGAAGAAACCGCTTCCAAGGCTCTCACCATTGACCGCACACGCCTCAACCTGCGCGATATGTGGATGGATACATTCACCAACTATTCGCGCATGTCCTACGCTGCGTGCGACCCGATCGTTACGCTTTTTTCCGGCAACCAGTCCGCCCAGCTTGCCGATGGTGCCAAGCAGGACCGCATGCGCATCATCCCTAACGGTATCGACGTGGAGCGTTTCAGCAACATCCCACGCCGCGCCCATGACCGCCCGACGGTAGCACTCATTGGCCGCGTTGTGCCTATTAAGGACATTAAAGGTTTCCTGCGCTCGATGGCGATGCTGCACGAACAGATCCCTGATCTGCGCGTATTCATCATGGGACCGGTCGATGAAGATCCGGATTATGCGCGTGAATGCATGAACTTCGCCGAATACCTCGCTCTTAAGAACACGGTTACTTTCACCGGCCGCGTGAATATTGATGAGTACCTGCCGGAAGTGGATGTGGTGGCCTTCAGCTCACTGTCAGAAGCACAACCGCTTACCATTTTAGAAGCCGGTGCCTGCGGTATTCCGATCGTTGCAACCGATGTGGGTGCATGCCGTGAAATGATCATGGGTGCGACAGATGAAAAACCGGCACTGGGTGCGGGTGGTGTGATCGTGCCACTTGCCAACCCGGCCGCGTTGTCTGATGGTATTTTATACCTGCTGCGCAACAAGCCTTTCTATGAGCAATGCAGCAAGGCCATCCGTAGCCGCGTTGCCACCTACTACAATAAGAACGACCAGCATCTGGCCTACCAGGGCCTGTATGCCGCATGGGCGTAAAAGATTAAAAGGATAAGACAATGGCTGGTATTGGATTCGCACTCAAAAAACTGACCCGTAAAGATAACCTGATGGGTATCTTCCGCGCTTACACACATGCCACCATGGCCTCCACCGGCCCGTGGCTGTTTACCGCGCTGGCTATCGGCAGTATCACACTTCTCTATTCGGAATATTTCAACAACGACCTGCTTACTAATTTCCGTGTTGTCGTCATTTATAATTTCGGCTTCTCGCTGGTGTGCGCCGCACCCGTATTCATGGTGATAACGCGCTATCTGGCGGATTCAATACATAAAAAAGATGTCACGCACACGCCCACGGTGCTGTTCATCAGCCTGATACTGCTCAACCTGTTCCTGCTGCCGGTGGCACTCTTCTATTACGGCTGGTACGTGAACCTCGATATCGGCATGCGCGTGAACGCCATCGCCAACCTCGTACTCATCTCATCCGTATGGGTACTCGGCGTATACATGACCGCCCTGAAGGATTATACCTCTGTCACCCGCGCCTTTGCCGTAGGTATGGCACTGGCCTTCATCTTCGCCCAGCTTTTCAAGGCACCCTATGGCGACGTGGGCATGCTCGTTGGCTTCAATATCGGCAATGCGTGGATCGTGTTCTCGCTGGTTGCCAAGATCCTTGCCGAATATCCATACCGCCTCACCCGTGGCACAGAACTCAAGAAATATTACCGCAAATACTGGGAGCTGGCCGTAGGCGGTTTCTTCTACAACCTCGCCATCTGGATCGACAAATGGATCATGTGGGTCTATGCACCAGAGCGCGTTGAGCTGCCATCCAAGATGATTTTCTATCCGGATTACGATAGCGGCATGTTCCTCGCGTACCTGACGATTGTACCTGCCATGGCCGTGTTCCTCTTCTCGGTGGAAACCCGCTTCTTCGAGCGTTACCAGCGTTTCTATTACGACATCCTGGAGCATCGTCCGCTTGCCACCATTCGCAAGAATCACCAGCGCATCATTGATGCAATCATGGACAGCACCCGCAACTTCCTTGTGGTGCAGGGAACTGTATGCCTTGCTGCTATCCTGCTTGCCGCACAGCTTTTTGCCATGCTTAACATCAACTATACGCAGATCGGCATCTTCCGCCTTGGTACGCTCGGCTCCATGTTCCATGTGCTGGTGCTCTTCGAGATGATCGTGCTGTCTTACTTCGATTGCCGCAAGCTAACGATGTGGATCCAGTTCTTCTTCCTCATCAGCAATACGGTGCTTACCTATATCAGCGTCGGCTGGGGCTTCCCGTATTATGGCTATGGCTACTTCCTGTCATCGCTGCTTACTTTCGGCCTGACG
>CAZAQK010000081.1:0-7277 GCA_964487265.1 uncultured Rickettsiales bacterium
TATATATTATGGGTAAAATACTTGCTGTAATCATCGTGCTGCTTGGCAGTGGTTATTACTTCCTGCCTAAGATTTTAGGCGGCGGGCAAGATCCCATGGCCATGATGGGCGGTGCAATGCCTGTAATGGTTGCCGATGCGGTAGAAAAAGAAGTCACCTTATGGGATGAATTTTCCGGCCGCCTGAAAGCGGTGGATGATGTGCAGGTGCGCCCGCGCGTACCCGGCATGATCGAATCGGTGCATTTTTCCGACGGCCAGATGGTAAAAGAAGGCGACCTGCTCTTTGTCATCGATCCACGCCCTTATGAAGCAGAAGTTCAAGCTGCCCGTGCACGGGCTGAACTTGCCGAAGCTGAATATAAGCGCGCTGACACGCTTTTTGCTGAAAAAGCCATTTCCAATCGCGACTTCGACCAGCGCAAGAATAATGTGAACGTTGCACGTGCAGACCTGAAGCGTGCACAGTTGAACCTTGATTACACCAAGGTGAAAGCTCCGGTATCCGGCAAAGCTGGCCGCGTGGAAGTCACCCCGGGGAATCTTGTAGATGCAGGCCAGCCAGTCCTCACCACCGTGGTATCACAAAACCCGATATACGCTGATTTTGAAGCTGATGAGCAGCGTTTCCTTTCTTATCTCTCTGCTGCCGGTAATGACACGGCGAAGCTCTCCACCATCCCTGTTCTGCTGGAACTCGGCAATAATGAAACAGCCGAAGGGCATATCCATTCTTTCGATAACCAGTTGAACGCCGGGTCAGGCACCATCCGTATACGTGCCGTATTTGATAATAAAGAAGGCAAGTTGGTACCAGGCCTGTTCGCACGGCTGCGTATGGGGGCTGCAGGTAAAGAAACCGCAGTGCTTATTGCAGAAAAAGCCATCAACACCGACCAGAATAAGAAATTCGTCTACGCTCTGGATGCAGAAGGCAAAACCACTTACCGTGAAGTGAAGCTCGGCACAGCGCATGAAGGCATGCGCATCATCAAAAGCGGCCTTGCCAAAGGCGATACCATCATTGTGAGCAGCACCCGCCTGCTGCGCCCCGGCATGCCAGTGACACCAACCAAAGTTGGCATGGAAGAAACGGATAAGCACGAAGTAAGAATTGAGAATCGGGAATCGGGTAAAGAAGAAAATACTTCTACGCCTCCCTCATCCAGTGGAGAGAATCATGCCGAACAATAGCTCTTTTCTCGATTCTCAATTCTCAGTTCTCGATTCCCGCCTATGAACATCTCCCGTTTCTTTATCGACCGCCCGATCTTTGCAGCTGTGATATCGCTGCTTATTTTTATCTCCGGTTTCATTGCCATGTGGAAGCTACCTATTTCCGAATATCCGGAAGTGGTGCCGCCATCGGTAGTAGTTACGGCCACCTATCCGGGCGCGAACCCGAAAGTGATTGCAGAAACCGTGGCAGCACCGCTCGAAGAACAGATCAACGGCGTGGAGAACATGCTCTACATGTCTTCGCAGAGCACCTCCGACGGCCTGATGCAGCTTACCGTTACCTTCAATATCGGCACCGATCCGGATAAGGCACAACAACTGGTGCAGAACCGTGTGAACCAGGCCCTGCCGCGCCTGCCGGATATCGTCCGCCAGTTTGGCGTAATGTCTGCAAAAAGTTCTTCCGATATCACGATGGTGGTGCACTTGCTCTCGCCAGACCAGCGATATGACAATCTGTATCTCGGAAACTACGCGGCTCTTAACATCCGTGACCGCCTGCGCCGCATACAGGGCGTTGGCATGGTGGAAATGTGGGGCGGCAGCGATTATGCCATGCGCGTTTGGCTCGACCCGCAGAAAGTAGCGGAGCGCGGCATGAGCGCGGGCGATGTGGTAAACGCCATCCGTGAGCAGAATTTGCAGGTTGCAGCCGGTGTGGTCGGCGCCTCGCCTACCACACCAGATACCATGATGCAGCTGAACGTGAACGCACAAGGCCGCCTGCAGACCGAAGATGAATTCCGTAACATCATCATTAAGGCTGACCCATCCGGGGCAGTAACGCGCCTTGGCGATGTGGCACGTGTGGAACTGGGGGGTGATCAGTATGCCCTGCGCTCACTTCTGAATAATAAGCCTGCGGTGGCACTCGGTGTATTCCAGATGCCGGGCAGTAACGCGCTCCAGATATCCGATACTGTGCGCGAAACCATGGAAGAGCTTAAAAAAGAATTTCCGGAAGGCGTCGATTACACCATAGTCTATGACCCAACGAGTTTCGTGCGTGATTCCATCAATGCAGTAATTATGACCCTGCTTGAAGCAGTAGCCCTTGTAGTACTCGTAGTAATTCTTTTCCTCCAGACATGGCGTGCTTCCATTATTCCGCTGCTTGCCGTGCCCGTATCCATCATCGGTACATTCGGCTTGATGTATGCTTTTGGTTTCTCCATCAATGCCCTTTCACTATTCGGGCTGGTACTCTCTATTGGCATCGTGGTGGATGATGCCATCGTGGTGGTGGAAAACGTCGAGCGCAATATCGCCTCCGGCCTCTCGCCGCGTGATGCCACCTATCAGGCGATGCGCGAGGTAAGCGGCCCGATTATCGCCATCGGTCTTACGCTGGTTGCCGTGTTCGTACCTATTGCGTTCATCAGCGGATTGACCGGCCAGTTCTACCGCCAGTTCGCACTCACCATTGCCATCTCCACCATCATCTCCGCCATTAACTCACTGACGCTCTCTCCCGCCCTTGCTGCCATGCTTCTTAAAGGACATGATGAACCGAAAGATGCCCTCACCCGCTGGATGGATAAGGTATTTGGTGGCTTTTTTGGTTGGTTCAACCGCATGTTCCAGCGCAGTGGCGATGCCTACTCAAACCGCGTAAGCCGTGTACTGGGCCATAAATCGAAGGCATTATTCATTTACGCGCTACTCGTTGGATTCACGGTATTCGCATTCTACAAAATGCCCGTAGGTTATGTACCGGGACAGGACAAGCAATACCTTATCGGCTTTGCGCAGCTGCAGGACGGTGCATCGCTTGACCGCACGGAAGAAGTCATCCGCAAAATGTCCGAGATCGGCCTTGCCACCGAAGGCGTTGCCCACTCGGTTGCTTTCCCCGGTCTTTCCATCAATGGCTTTACGGTTAGCTCCAGCGCAGGCATCGTATTCATGCCGCTCAAGCCATTTTCCGAACGTCAGTCCGGTGCGCTTTCTGCCGGTGCCATCGCTGGCCAGCTCAACATGAAATTTGCAGAAATCACTGATGCGTTCGTCGCCATATTCCCGCCACCTCCGGTGATGGGCCTTGGCACCAGCGGCGGCTACAAAATGCAGATCCAGGACAAGGCTGACCTTGGGGAAGAAGCACTGGCCGAAGCTGCCAATGCCATCATGGGCCGCGTCTATCAGTCACCCATGTTCAATCCGATGCAGAGCTACACCGGCTACCAGATCAACGTGCCGCAGCTGCAGGTAGACGTAGACCGCACTAAAGCAAAACAGCTTGGTGTGCCAATCGCCAGTATCTTTGAGACACTGCAAATTTATCTCGGTTCGCTTTACATCAATGATTTCAATAAATTCGGCCGCACGTACCGTGTGATCGCACAGGCGGATGCGAATTACCGTAACCAGGCGGAAGATATCGCTGCACTCAAGGTTCGCAGCATGAGTGGCGAAATGGTGCCGCTCGGCAGCATCCTGAAGGTCACGCAAAGCTATGGCCCGGATCGCGCCGCCCGCTACAATGCTTACCGTACCGCAGACATCAATAGTGCCCCCGGCGCGGGCGTGTCCAACGGTGAATCGCAAAAAGCTCTGGAGCAGATCGCCCGCGAGACTTTGCCCAAAGGCATGAGCTTTGAATGGACCGAACTCACCTACCAGCAGATCCTGGCAGGTAATACCTCATTCCTCGTATTCCCACTATGCGTGCTGCTCGTATTCCTTGTACTTGCCGCACAATATGAAAGTCTTGTGCTCCCATTGGCGGTAATTCTCATCGTCCCGATGTGCCTGCTTTCCGCCATCGTAGGCGTATGGATAAAATGGTTCTATATCGACATCGTAAGCATGATTATCGGGCAACCCATACCCAATGTGGACAACAACATCTTCACCCAGATCGGCCTGATGGTTCTGGTTGGCCTTGCCTGCAAGAACGCCATTCTTATTGTGGAATTTGCCCGCGAACTGGAGCTGGAAGGTGCAACCCCGTTTGATGCTGCGGTGGAAGCCGCCCGCCTGCGCCTGCGCCCGATCCTCATGACCTCTTTCGCTTTCATCATGGGTGTGTTGCCTTTGGTGCTGGCCAGCGGTGCCGGTGCGGAAATGCGCCAGGCCATGGGTGTTGCCGTATTCTCCGGCATGTTAGGTGTAACCTTCTTTGGATTGTTCTTCACACCAGTATTCTATGTGTTGTTGCGTACGCTTTCGGGTAAGAAGTTGCACTCAGCTTCAACCCCCGCCCTGCATAGCCAGCAAGGAGGCACGCATGACTAAACGTTTATTCGCATTGCTTGCCGTAACCAGCGCGCTCACTGCTTGCGACCTCTCGCCGGATTTCACCCCGCCAGAGTTTGAGCTGCCGCAGACCTTCAAGGAATCGCAACCAGCCGAAGCAACTGCCGATGCCGCACTCTGGGAACCTGCCATACCTGCCGATGATAAGGATCGCGGCAAATGGTGGCTTGCGTTTGATGATGAAGTGTTAAACCGCCTGCAGGATGAAGCTTTGGCTGCCAACACCAATCTGGCCATTGCAGCCGAGCGCGTCACGCAGGCACGGGCATCCTCGAATGTAGCTCTTGCACAGATATTCCCCTCTATCGACGCAGGCTTCAGCCCCAAGCGGGAAAAATATTCGGAAGACTCACCTAACCTGCCCTCCGGCACCGCCACCAAACCGCAAACCTCATACCGCGCGCAGGGCATCCTGACCTATGAACTCGATCTATTCGGCAGGCTGACCGGCGCATACCGCGTGGCCGAGCTGAATGCGGAAGCAACCGATGCGCTCTATAAATCTGTGCTGCTTTCGCTGCAGGCAGATGTCGCACAACTCTATTTCTCACTGCGCACGCTCGATGCTGAACGCCAGTTCCAGATGCGCATACTTGCAGCCAAGGAAGAGTCCTTCCGTGTAGCAAGCCGCATGTATGAGCTGGGTGAAACCAGCGAGCTGGAAAGCTCACGTGCTGACGCTGAGCTGGCACTAGCCAAAGCCGAAATGTCCGCGCTCGATCGCAGGCGTGCCGAGCTTGAAAACGCCATGGCTGTCATCACCGGCAAAATTCCATCCAGCTACCGTTTTGAAGAACTGCCGCTCACTGAGAAAAATCCACCCGCCATACCGGAAGGTATCCCAGCCAACCTGCTTTCGCGCAGGCCGGATATTGCCGCCGCCATCCGCAAGATGGAAGCGCAGAACCGGCGCATCGGCATGGCGCGCGCCGCCATGTTCCCGCGTATCGTGCTCACAGCCATGGGTGGCTACGAATCTCAGGCATTGGGTGATGTGTTCAAATGGTCGAATCGCACCTGGTCTATCGGCCCGGGCATGGGGCATGTTGTAACCCAGCCTATCTTTGAAGGTGGCCGTATTTTCTTTGAGATCGACCGCATTAAGTCTGAACGCGAAGAAAGCGTGATCGAATATCGTGGGCAGGTGCTCAATGCCTTCAAGGAAGTGGAGGACAGCCTTGCCGCCATCCGCTTGCTGGCTGAGGAAGCGACCCACCAGCGCGCTGCTGCTGAATCTTCCATGAAATCTTCAACCATCGCCCGCCTGCGTTATGAAAGCGGCGATCTGAGCTTCTCCGATTCGCTGGAATATGAGGCAACGGCCATGAATACGCGCCGCGCCGCCATTCGTTCACACGGGGCGCGCTATGCCGCAGCCATTTCGCTCATCCGCGCACTGGGTGGCGGCTGGGATTTCCCGAAAAATGCTGCTATAGAAGAACCGGCCCCGGTGCCAACACCAGCTACTGAGGAGATACCAGATGCTGAACCACAAACACCTGCCCCGCTCTAAACGCGCACTTCTTGGTGCCGTATTGCTTGTAAGCATAGCCTCCCCCGTGTTCGCCCGCGACCAGATACGCATCGTTGGCTCATCCACCGTTTACCCCTTCATCACGGTTGCCGCTGAACAGTTTGGCCGCGGCACCAAATTCAAAACCCCGATTGTAGAATCCATTGGCACTGGCGGCGGCTTTAAGATGTTCTGCTCAGGCGTGGATGAAAAAACCCCTGATATCAACAATGCCTCCCGCGCTATCACCGAATCGGAAATAAAAACCTGCGCCGAACACGGCGTTACGGATTTTACGGAAATTCCCATCGGCTATGACGGCATTGTGCTGGCCGCTGGTAAAAAGGCAAAACCGTTCAATATCTCCCGCACGCAGCTTTTTATGGCTCTCGGCAAGAAAGTGCCAAAAGGCGGCAAGCTCATCGATAATCCCCATAAATTCTGGAGCGATGTCGACCCTGCGCTGCCAAAACAACCTATAACCGTTTATGGCCCACCACCAACATCTGGCACGCGTGATGCCTTTGTTGAGCTTGGACTTGAAGGATCCTGCAAAGACCTGCAGGAATTCAAAGCCGAATATCCCGATAGCAAGGAGCGGGCAAAAAAATGCCACCTGATGCGTGAGGATGGTGCCTTTGTAGAAGCTGGCGAAGATGACAACATCATCATCCGCAAGCTGGAATTAAACCCTGATGCGCTGGGCATTTTAGGTTACAGTTTCGTAGAGGAAAATGCTGGCCTTGTGCAATCCGTACCTGTCGACGGGGTCGTCCCCAGCTTCGATAATATCGCGGATGGCAAATACAAGCTCTCCCGCCTGCTGTTCATTTATGTGAAGAACGCCCATTTCGACAAGATCCCAGGCCTGCGTGAATTCGTACGGGAAGTAACGCTGGAAGGTGCCATGGGGCCGGATGGCTACATGCCACGCCAGGGGCTCATCCCCCTGCCGGAAGCCGAGCGTGCTAAACTGCGTGAACGCATCGCAAGCCTGAAATAACTTAGGCGTTCATATTCACGGTAGGTTTTTCTGTTGCACTGGCCTGTGTGGATAGCACTTCTGTTGCCGTCATCCCGAAATACTGCATGCTGAACGCATTCATTTCTGATTCTACCGTGATGGTGATCTCCTTGCTTGGATCAAGCTTTTCGCGCTCTTCAAAATATATCTCCAAAGCCTCGCGGATAGGCATGGGCTTGGAAGGTTCCTTGGCATTCATCTCCA
The DNA here is from genome assembly GCA_964487265.1 of uncultured Rickettsiales bacterium. GTDB lineage: Bacteria > Pseudomonadota > Alphaproteobacteria > Rickettsiales > SXRF01 > CAZAQK01. The sequence goes on from CAZAQK010000081.1 coordinate 7,238, forward strand.
TGATCTTGGCAATGCCAATGATATCACGCATCAATTTCGG
>CAZAQK010000082.1:0-7276 GCA_964487265.1 uncultured Rickettsiales bacterium
AAAACAGCATATTCTCAGAGAGTTATGGCTATATCACGTACTTTATGGCAGGTGGTGCCGTGGCAAGGCTGGGCCCGTAACTTCACCGTTATTCTGGGTTTTTTCGAAGGTTTTTCCAACTTTATCCTGGCTGAAATATCCACATTACCCTCAAAATAGCGCATATTGCCCCTCACCACCGGCTTGGGATACGCCACTGAAACCAGTTCCACCCCCTCACCCTGTACATCCAGCTGGGTGGCAATAAGATTCGGTTCGGTCAGCTCATTGGCATTGATGTACCAGCCATCGGCAACCCTGATTTGCACCGATATATCAAACATATCACCCGCAACAGGCTGAAGCTCAGATGATAGCAGCTGCATAAAAATAATGTCATCCGGCGCGGCTAAGCTATGTGGGAGACGGTCAGCAGGTCCTTCATGGAAAGCTGGCAGCGTTTTGGATTTGCCCTTATTCAGCAACACATCAAGCCGCAATGCCCCGGCCAGCATGGTGGCATATTCCAGCATAACGCGCTGATTACCATTGAGGAAAAATTCACTGAGCGACTGAGCCTGCTGCAAGTAGCTGTCCTTGCCGGTAATAGAATGTAGTTGCAGCAGGTTATGCAGCATCACGGCATTGGCATTTGGCAGGGTTGAATCATCGCCATTCTTTATCCTGAATATCAGGCGATCGGCAGGCAGCGTGTAGAAATATCCCTGTGATGCATGATCAAAAAACAGCTCCTGAGTGCGCTGCATCAGCGTTTCGATATGTTCCATTAATTGCTGCTTTTTATCAGCATGCCACAAGGCGATCAGCCCTTCGATGAAATAGGCATAATCCTCAAGTGTGGCTGAAAGCTGCTGGTTGCCGCCCAAGACACGTTTGAGCACGCCATTATTATCAAAGCCATTTTCCAGAATGTAATTGGCGGCTTTCTCTGCAACTGTGATGTAGCGCGGCGCATTGAAAGCTAACGCAGCGCGGGCATAAGCTGCGATCATCATGCCATTCCAGCCGACAATGATTTTATTATCCAGATGCGGAGCTTTGCGCTGATTGCGCACGGCGAGCAATTTGTTCATGATCTGCGCGGAGAGCGCTGCCAGCTCGGCATACGGCCGACCAAATTCGCGCGCGGCAATATCCAAAGGTTTGCGCGCTATGATGACTTTGCCATCGGTATGTTTATGGCCGGGGAAGGCCGGAATATCTGCCAGCGCATAGAAACTCACAAAAAATTGCGCTTCTTCCTGAGTGAGTATTTGCTGAATTTCTTCGGCTTTCCACGCATAGTGCGCGCCTTCCACCTGATCAGTTTCGGCATCGATGGCTGAATAAAATGCCCCGCTACCATCACGCATCGCGCCTGCGGTGAAATCCAGTATGCTTTTGGCGATATCCACGAAATAGCTGCTATCCGCATGCAAGGCTGCCCTGATATACAAGTTTGCCAGCATGGCCTGATTGTAGAGCATTTTTTCAAAGTGCGGCACATACCACTCCTTATCCACCGCGTAGCGATGGAAGCCGCAGCCCACATGGTCATAAATACCGCCAGCCGCCATGCCTGAGAGCGACTGCGTGACAATCGCCTGTGACTGAACCGAGCCGGAATATTCATAATAATCGAGCAGGAAATTCAGATAGCATTCATTGGGAAATTTGGGTGCCTGAAAAAAGCCACCGGACCTGCTGTCATGATGTTTCTGGAATTCCTGAAACAATGCACGCGCTTTTTCAGCGGGTTTGAATGAGTTTTCCATTTCCGGCTGAGGAAACACAAGAAACTGCTGCATGGCTTCGGTAATTTCATCCGCTTTGGCGCGGACGGTTTGTTCCTGCGTGGCCCAAGAATAGTTTATCCATTCCAGCAAGCGCGGAAATGCTGGTTTACCATAGGCCTCATCAGGCGCATATGTGCCGCCTGCATAGAATGGTTTTAGATCCGGCGTGAGGAATACATTATTCGGCCAGCCGCCTTCATGCGTCATCAGCTGGCGCGCCACCATGTATATTTCATCCAGTTCCGGATGCTCTTCCCTATCAACTTTGATATTGATGAAGAACTTATTCATCTGCGAAGCGATGGAGAGATTTTCAAACACCTCACGTTCCATCACATGGCACCAATAACAGGTGGAATAACCGATCGATAGCAGGATGGGTTTATTTTCTACAAATGCACGATCAATTGCTTCTTTCCCCCATGGATACCAGAACACTGGATTATGCGCATGCTGCCGCAGGTACGGACTACTTGCGTTGATCAGCGGGTTGCTGAATTGCGGATTACGTTCGACGGGTTGAATAACCTACTCCTTGAAATGCGCCTGTAAACTGGCTTCAATTGCCTTAAGAATATACAGGTGATCTTTACGGCCGACAACGCCAAAATCCGCGCAGTTCAGCCATTTTCGCTCCTGCGTGGAGGGGGTGGTTTCAGCAGCCGAGAGAAAATTATCCGGCTGGCGGATCTCGGCGGCAAAAAGCCACATATATTTGGTTTTACCCGTGGTGGCCGAGGAAAAATTAAAAGCTCCCATATCCATCAGCTGATGGATATTATCGAGCTTCAGGCCCAGCTCCTCAATACCTTCGCGCAGTGCCGTTGCCGCCAGTGTTTCCTTCATATCAGCGTGCTGGCCGATGCCATCGCGAATATCCTGCCATGTACCATCCGGCATCTGGTATTGCCGCGTACCTTTGCAGATCTGGAAAGGTGGCTCGCCTAAATCTGGTGAAGTTGAAACAGGTTTCATGAAAAAATAGCTGAAACCTCCTTCACGAACAAATGGCAACACCCCTGCCTTGTTGTAATGTGTAATGGTGTGGGAATGCACATCCTCCCACAGGCGAGTGATGCTCTGCTGTTGCAAGAATGCTTCTATTGCGGCATGGTTGTTTTCACTCATGCACTAAATCTGACAGGTAATATGCTTTTTGACAACCGTGAGCTTGCAACCGCCCACCATATAGCTGATATTGCTGGCGAAATACTGCGCCGCTACTGGCGCACACCTTTTATTTCTGAACAGAAGGAAGATCTAAGCCCGGTGACATATGCCGACCGCGAAGCAGAAGAAGCCATGCGTTCGGTACTTGCAGAGAATTTTCCAGATCATGGCATATGGGGTGAAGAGCATGGGAGAAGTAATGAGCTGTCAGATCACCAATGGATAATTGACCCGATTGACGGCACACGCGCGTTCATTGCCGGATACCCGATATTCACTACTCTTATTGCACTGATGAAACAGGACAAGTCCGTGCTTGGTATTATTGACCAGCCGGTGAACAAGGAACGCTGGCAGGGTATTGCCGGTGAACAGACTACCTGCAACGAAAAACCCGTATATGCCCGTGATATACGCGTGCTGTCGCAGGCGAACATGGCATCCACAACCATGTTTCATTTTACACCGAAGGAATCAGCCGCATTTGGTAATTTGAAACAGGCCTGTGCCAATTTCCAGCCCGGCGGCGATGCGTATGCATATGCCATGCTGGCCAGCGGCAATCTTGATGTAGTGGTGGATGCACATATGAAACCCTATGATTACTGTGCGCTGATACCCATAATAGAGGGTGCAGGCGGTATCATTAGTGACTGGACAGGAAAGCCGCTCACCACACGCTCTGATGGCTCGGTGCTGGCCGCTGCAACAAAGGAACTGCATGAAGCGGCACTACTTATTTTAAAATAACCCCTTCCCGACCTACACACTCGCTGCAATCCTTGAGGTGATTTAGCAATGACCTTAAGGAGCTTCCATGCCAAACAGCATACATTATGAACCACAGGTTTCCTATAACCTGACAGCAACCATCGCAAACGGCCAGACCACCAGCGCAGAGATAGACCTTGCAGGAACCACTCTCTGTGGCCTCATCATTCCATCTGCCATGACGGGCACTGCCATTTCCATCCAGATGTCTGACACCAGCAGCGGCACATTCGTAGCTGTGCAGGATGGCAACGGCAATGATCTGAGCCTTGCCATTGCCGTGAACAAATTCATTCCCATCAATAACCTTGCCGTAAGCGCGGGCCTGCGCTTCATAAAAATCGTTAGCGGCAGTTCGGAAGGAGCGCAGCGTGTCATCAAGCTGGTGACGCGAGCAGTTTAGCATGAGCAGATTATTGTTTTTATTGTTCCTCGGGATTCCTTCCAACGCACTGACGCTGGAAACCGGCGAGGCACTCAGTGCCGAAAACGGCGAAATTATCACCCACGAATAAGGATATTTATGGCAAAAAAAATCAGCCAGCTTACGGCGGCAACCAGCCTTTCCGGCTCGGAATTGATACCAGTTGTGCAAAGCGGCACAACTAAATCGGCAACCATGCAGCAGATAGCTGGCGTAAACAGCAGTTATTATTTTCATGGCTATGCAGGCGCCCAGATAGTGGGCGATCCAAAATTTTATGATATATCCGGCGCAGGTAATGACGGCAGTTTTGGCGCACATTTATCGAACGCCAACGCATGGGCTAACGCTGGTTATGTTTCTACAGTAAATCCTACTGGCGGCTCTACCGATAGCGTCATCCGCATGCCTGCCTTGAACTTTGATTATAACGCTGGCGAAAAAATCATCATGTGGTGGTTGGGCAAATGCACGCCGGAAGGCTCAAGCGTATCATTGCTGGGCGATGGCTTTAACGCAACCTATCCTGGTATGCGCATTCGCTGCAATACCGCAGGCACCTTGCAGATCATTGCCGTGGATACCTCTGGTAGCGGGTTTTCAAGCACCCCAAGCGAAGTGCCCTTCGATGGAAACCTGCATAGCTTTGCTGTGGTGCTTGATGGTCAGGCTAAAAAGTTCGGCATCTGGGTGGATGAAACTTATGCAGCAAGCCTTGGCGGTGCATACACTACATTTGATGGTGGCAATGCACGCGACACACGCACAAGCAATACATTCAATATAGGCACATCGGTGCCTGCCGTTGCTGGAAGCACAGAAGGTGTAGCCTGCCAGACGCGCGCCTTTGTGCTGCTGAAACTTCCTGCTGCCAAGACCATACCGAGTATTGCAACGCTTACGCCCGTGTTCCAGGCACTCAGGCGCAATCCTGCCAAGCGTATCCTGGCATCGGTATTTTAATGGATGATGACATTATAATGAGCAAAATTATTGATTACCCACTGAGCACAAACTTTGCCGGTGTAAACACACTGCAAGCACGCGGCACCATTGATTCCGGCAATAACTTGCCAACAGGCATCACTGGTGCATTGACCATTGTCGCTGGTGTGATGTCTTCTACCATCAACCAAAGTGATGCTGTTACAGCGCTTGCCATTCGCTCTGAGATCACCGCACCTGCTGATAGTATGGCTGAACGCTGGTACACATGGGAGTTCATGCTGCCGACGGATTTCAATCCAACTACTGATCCTATCAGCCTGATGCAAATACATGATACGCCCGATGGAGGTGATGGTGCAAAATCCGTACCATTTTCATTATATTATGAACAATCTGGCTACCTTGCAGCTTATGTACCCTTACAAAATTTGCCATCTGAAGGAGCAAATTTTAAATTCGCCGGAAAGTCAGAATGTGTGAAGGGAAACTGGTACAGGGCATGCCTGCATGTGTTGTGGTCTACAACTGCCACGGGATTCCGTGAGTTCTACCTGAATGGCGTTCCTCTATTCCGTCATTACAACCTTGCAACGATGTATAGCGATACTGTGGGGCCTTATTTCAAACTGGGGTGCTACGATGCAACGCATAATGCACGCTTTGGCAGTTGCACGGCTTATTACCGCAATGTCGCCATATGGTCTGGCAATGATGGGTATCAGGCGGTGATGGGTGGATTGCCTGTTTTGCCGCCGCAGAAGCTTGAAGATTGATTTAATGACGTCATTGCGAGCATAGCGAAGCAATCCAGATATAGCCAGTTGGATTGCTTCGTCACTTCACTCCTCGCAATGACGAAATTTCTCCTTCATAAGCAACAACAAATACTGGCTGTTGGTCATCAGGTAACGTTTAAACATCCGCCGTGGCTCCTGCAGGAAGCGGTAAAACCATTCCAGACCTGTGCACTGCATCCATAGCGGGGCACGTTTGGTGATGCCTGCTTTGATATCAATGGAGCCGCCGACGCCCATCAGGAATGGCACATTGAGTATATCTCTGTACTGCGAAAGCAGCCGCTCCTTGGTTGGGCTGGAAATGGCGATGAACAGACAATCGGCATTGCTTGCCGCAATCTCACGGATAACCCTCTCTTCTTCCGTTGCGCTGAAATATCCATTCCGGTAACCGGCAATCTGGATGGTTGGATATTGTGATTGGATGTTTTTGATAGCTTGCTCAAGCACTGCTTGCTTTGCGCCGAAAAAATATGGGCGATAGCCCTTTTCAGTACATATATTCAGCAGGTTTTCCATAATATCAACACCACTTACGCGCTCTGGCACGTGGTGCCCACATATCCGCGCGCCCCACACTACGCCCATGCCGTCTATATTAATGAGATCGCTACTAGAAACATCCGTCCGTAACGCAGCATCATTTTGCATGTTCACAAGTTTCGCCACATTGACCACCACATGCTGGAGCCGTGTGCGTGTTTTCATGGCATGCTCCGCAATAGCCAATGTCTGTGGCATTGTCAGCGCATCCATAGGGCAATGCATGAACGTTAAACGGTGCGTAGGATTTTTAATGTAAGTGCTGGCGTCAAACGGCTTCATGCCGCTTTATATTCGAATACGTTGCCGGAGGTATGCTTGCCGGAAAGCACGTTGACAATGCGGTTGCTCGCCTTGCCATCGCCGAACGGATTGCTGGCTTTAGCCATTTTTGCATAGGCCAACTCATTTTCCAGCAATTCAACCGTATGATGAATGATCTGCTCACTTTTTGAGCCGACTAATCTCGCTGTGCCTGCAAGTATTGCTTCCGGCCGCTCAGTACTGTCGCGCATCACAAGTACCGGCTTGCCGAGCGATGGGGCTTCTTCCTGCACTCCGCCCGAATCTGTCAGGACAAAGTGGGCACGTTGCATGAGTGCCACAAATTCCGGGTAATCCAGGGGCTTGATCAGATGTACATTATCGATATCTGCCAGTGCCTCATATACGGTTTTTTGCACATGCTGGTTCAAATGCACCGGATATACAAACTGCACTTTCTGTTTGGCGTATTTCTTAGCCAGTTGCCTGATGGATTTACAGATTTCTTTTAATCCTTCGCCATAATTTTCACGGCGATGACTGGTTACCAGCACAATTTTCTGGTTCATGGGAATATTGGCAAC
>CAZAQK010000083.1:0-7253 GCA_964487265.1 uncultured Rickettsiales bacterium
AATTTTTTCCACCAGTTCCGTTGCTTCAAAGCTTTCCATAAGCACACCAATAGAGCCGGTAATCGTGCCTTCACGCGCTATGATATGATCCGCACCAAGCGCAACCATATATCCCGCCGAAGCAGCAACAGAGCGCATCACAGCAACAACGGGTTTATCTTTGGCTAGTGCGCGAAGGCGTATGTAGATTTCTTCGCCAGCCACAGCACTGCCGCCCGGTGTATCCAGCCATACAATGACTGCTTTGGCATTCTTATTTTCGGCGATATCGTCGATCAGTTCATATATCCGCTGGTCATCAAGAATTACACTATCCAGCGTCAGACGGGCAACAAAATTGCCTTCAATAGGGGAATGCGCAGAATTTTTATTTATCAGGATCGCCAGTGCGGCAACCGCGAAAACTACCGCCAGCAACCGCCAGCGTGCAATCTGTGCTTTAAGATAGAGGCGATCAAGAAGTGTGTCTGCGTTAAGTGCCATATTAGTTGCTGGGTTTTAGTTGCTGGTTGCTTGTACACTAGCATTTTTTGCCAGCAACTAGCAACCAACAACCAACAACTTTCTTTTAGCCTTTTTTGCTTTTTTTCGCAGGCTTCTCTTTTGCTTCATTCAGGGCCGCGCCAAGAATGTCACCGAGAGATGCGCCGCTATCGGTTGAGCCATATTCAGCAATTGCTTTTTTATGCTCATCCGCTTCAAGTGCTTTGATAGATGCACCAACTTTACGCGCAGCGAGATCCAGCGTGGTGATCTTCACGTCGATACGGTCGCCAACAGCGAAACGGTCAGGGCGTTGTTCCTGACGTTCACGCGCAAGCTCGCTCTTCTTGATGAAGCTGTTGATGTTATCGGTCACCTTCACGGTGATACCGTCATCATTCACTTCAGACACCGTGCAGGTCATGACGGAGCCTTTTTTGATGCCATCGAATTCAGATTCGAACGGATCATTTTCAAGCTGCTTCACGCCGAGGCTGATACGCTCTTTTTCTACATCCATGGCAAGGATCTTAGCCTGGATCACATCGCCTTTTTTGTAGTTTTTAATAGCAACATCGCCTGCTTCAGACCAGCTGAGGTCAGAGTGGTGAATGAGGCCATCGATCTCGCCATCAAGTGCAATGAACAGGCCGAAATCCGTGATATTGCGGATCTCACCCTTGATCACATCGCCTACGTTGACTTTCGTAGCATATTTAGCCCATGGGTTTTCTTCGCACTGCTTCATGCCGAGTGAAATACGATGCTTGGAAGCATCGATATCCAGAACAACCACATTAACTTCCTGACTCACGGAAACAAGCTTGGAAGGATGAGCGTTTTTCTTCACCCATGAAATTTCAGACACGTGCACGAGACCTTCAATGCCCGGCTCAAGTTCAACGAATGCACCGTAATCGGTGATGTTGGTGATCTTGCCAGAGAGCTTGGTGCCAACCTGATACTTGGTATCAGCACCCTGCCATGGATTGCTTTCGAGCTGCTTCATACCGAGCGATACGCGCTTGGTATTCTGGTCGAACTTGGTCACGATAACCTTGATGGTCTGGCCAAGATGCAGCACCTCAGATGGGTGGCTGATACGACGCCATGAAATATCGGTTACGTGCAGGAGGCCGTCAATGCCGCCCATGTCGATGAACGCACCGTAATCGGTGATGTTCTTGACCATACCGTCGAGCACCTGACCTTCAGCGATCTTGGAAAGCAGCTGGTCGCGCTGTTCAACACGTGATTCTTCAAGAATTGCACGGCGTGATACAACGATGTTGCCGCGTTTCCTGTCCATTTTCAGGATCTGGAATGGCTGCGGCACATTCATCAGCGGGCCAACGTCGCGCACAGGGCGGATATCAACCTGTGAACCCGGCAGGAACGCAACCGCGCCCTGGATGTCCACGGTGAAACCACCTTTAACGCGGCCGAAGATAACACCTTCAACGCGTTCATTACGCGCGCAGGCTTTTTCCAGTTTGAACCAGGCTTCTTCACGCAGTGCTTTCTCGCGGGAGAGCATTGCTTCGCCATGACGGTTTTCGATGCGTTCGAGATATACTTCCACTTCATCGCCAGCGCGCAGCTCTGGAGTAACGCCACCTGCAGCGAATTCACGCAGTGGGATACGGCCTTCGGATTTGAGGCCCACATCAACGATAACAACATCTTTTTCAACACCAATAATAATGCCGGTTACAACTGAACCTTCATTTTTACCGGATTCTTTTACTGATTCTTCAAATAGTGCGCCAAAATCTTCTACTTCGAAGTTGGCAAGTGCAGCTGAACTTTTAGCCATATTTTTCCTGTTTTCTTCGGTCATAATGTCATCCTGAGCATGTGCGGTCTTGCCGCGATCGGCTCAAAATGACAAAGAGCCGAGGGGGTTATGAAATGCACGCCAGCCATTTCGGGTTATACATGGTATTCAAGCGGGGTTCTGGCGGGCACCCCGGTCTATGGTTAAATAGGGGGCTAGTTGTACCGATAAATGCAGGGAAGGCAAGCTTTTTCTGCTATTTTTTGGGCACATCCGCCTGCTTTGCAAGCCTGATATCACGGGCTGCCGCACGATCTACCATGAAGGTGGCATCGGGGTGATCCTGAAGGATGGAGGCCGGAAGCCTGTCTGTCTTTGGTTCGTTGATGGATTTGCCAATTGCTTCAGCTTTTTTAGTACCATTCGCCAATAGGATAATGCGTTTTGCCTGCATGATGGTATCAAGCCCCATCGTGAAGGCATGGGTTGGCACCTTATTGATATCATTATCAAAATAGCGAGCATTAGCCTGGCGGGTGCTGTCCGTTAAGGTAACACAATGTGTTTTGCTATCAAACGGCGTACCCGGCTCGCAAAAACCGATATGGCCGTTTTCACCGATACCAAGAATTTGGAGGTCTATGCCGCCTGCATCCCTGATTTTTGCCTCGAAGACGCGGCATTCATGATCCCTATCGTCGGCCAAACCATTCAAAATATTGATTTTACCCGGATCTGCATTCACATGGCTGAATAAATGTTTTTGCATGTAGGCGTGATAGGACTCTGGGTGGTCATGCGCCAAGCCAACATATTCATCCAGATTGAAGAAGGTCGCCCTGGAAAAATCCAGTCCTTCTTCTTTATGCATCCGCACCAGCTCAGCATACATGGGTTCTGGTGTGCCACCCGTTGCCATGCCAATAACGGCATCAGGTTTAACACGCAGTAAGGCAGCTATTTCATGTGCTGCGCGCTTACAGATCGCATCCTGAGATAAACAAATATCATGCTTTAATTGCATAAATCCCGCCTGAAATTACTATCTGTTAACCAAATTATGGCCTTCCTGCGCAAAAAGCATGTGAAGATATTGTGACAAACAGCGGATTTACGAAAGCAAAAGCTATTTTCTATCAATAACCCGACAAGCCATTTCAAATACTTCGCTGGCATCGAGCTTTGAGGTGTCCATCAAAACAGCATCATCGGCTGGCACCAGCGGTGCGGCGGTACGTTTGGAATCGCGTTCATCACGTTCCCTTAAATCTTCCAGCACGGAATCGAAAATTACCTCAATGCCTTCGCCTTCCAGCTCTTTATGCCGACGTTTAGCGCGTGCATAAAGTGTTGCCGTGATGAAGAACTTAAAATCAGCATCCGGGCAAACCACTGTGCCGATATCACGCCCATCGAGCACGGCACCTTTACGTCCAACAGCAAAGTTCTGTTGATATTCGAGCAGTGCCGCACGCACTTCCGGAAAAGCAGAAACAATGGATGCTGCCTGGCCAATACGTTCCTGTCGCAGGCGAGGATTAGACAGATCATCCGCATCAATGGTTTTGGCTGCTTCTATGGCTGCTGCCTTATCATTCGGGTCTTTGCCACCATATACCAGCTTAAGCCCAACCGCACGGTATAGGCTGCCGGTATCCAGGTAATCAAGCCCGTAATGCTCCGCAATACGCCGCGCCAGCGTGCCCTTTCCCGACGCTGCAGGACCATCTACTGCAATAACAATAGGCCGTTGGTTGCTGGTTGCTGGTTGCTCGTCTAGTGAAAGGATTTTTGCTCCGGCACCATTCATCAGCCCAACAAAATTAGGGAAGCTGGTTTGGATTGAAGAGGCATCATCAATTGTAACCGGCTGCTCACTGGCCATACCCATGATGAGGAAGCTCATTGCAACGCGGTGGTCGAAGTTCGTGGTAATGGTTGCGCCACCTTTGGGTGGTTTGCCGGTGCCTATCACGTGCAATGAATCACCTTTGGCAAACGCCTGCACACCACAGGCAGTGAGCCCATTGATGATGGCCTGCAACCTGTCGCTCTCCTTCACGCGCAGCTCGCCCAGCCCGTGCATGATGCTTTCGCCTTCGGCAAAAGCAGCGGCAACGGCTAATATCAGGTATTCATCGATCATTGATGGTGCGCGTTTTGCATCAATTCCCACAGCTTTCAATTTGCTCGCACACACGCGTATATCCGCCACGTGTTCTCCGCATACAAAGCGCTGGTTGATGAATTCAATATGTCCGCCCATTTCATACAGTGATGTAAAAAGTCCGGTGCGCAAAGGGTTTATGCAAATATCTTTCAGCAATATGTCAGAACCTGGGCAGATGAGCGCAGCAACGGCAGGGAAGGCAGCAGAAGAAGGGTCCGCCGGCACAATGATCTCCCGCTCGGCCGCCTGTAAAGATTGCCTGCCTGTGACACTGATAACCGTAGCTGATTTATCTTTTTTGATGCTGAGCTGATATCCCAGATGGCTCAGCATATTTTCCGTATGGTCACGCGTTGGCTCCGGTTCCACAACAGTCGTAACGCCTTCTGTATTCAGTGCTGCCAGCAACACCGCCGATTTCACCTGGGCGGACGCCACAGGCAATTCATATTGTATGGCTTTTGGTGACGCAGTGCCTTGCAATGTGAGGGGCAGGCGGCTGCCACTGCGTGCGGTAAATGTTGCTCCCATCTGTTCAAGCGGCTTGATGACACGGGCCATAGGCCGTTTGCTCAGGCTTTCATCACCGGCAAAAAATGTTGCAAAAGGATAGGGGGTGACCAACCCCATGAGCAGGCGGGCGGCTGTTCCTGAATTGCCCATTTCAAGCACTGAGGGGCTTTCCTGCAACCCTCCAGCACCGACGCCATGCACAACCCAGCCATTGCCGGCATCACGCATAATAGAAACACCAAGAAGCCCAAGGGCTTTGGCGGTGTTCATCACATCATCACCTTCAAGCAGGCCCCGAATATGAGTCTTGCCAACAACTTGTGAAGCAAGGATCAAGGCGCGATGCGAAATAGATTTATCACCGGGAACGGAAATGGTGCCGTTTAAACTGGATTTTATCGAGCGCAGGCCTTGCATGTGTAAATCCGCTATTGCGGTTTGTGTGGCATGAAATAATCGCCGCGGAGGAAGTTCTGGATATTTTCCTTATTGCAGTACCATGGGCTGTTCTTGGTATTCACCGCAAAATCCGGGCATATGAAGCCTTTCAGCAATATAGCAATGGAAGTAATAACCAGCAGGAAGATGATAAGCGAGATAGCAGGGGCCGCGTTTTCCGTAAAATAACGGAAGAAGTTGTTATATAGCCAACGCCAGTGCGCATCTTTTTCCTTACCTTTATTGGGGCCTTCCTGCATAAGATGGGTTTTTGCAATGGTGGGAACGCCGGCATTTTTTATATTGAGATCAGCTTTGCGTTGCGCAGCACGTCTTGTTTGTGCACCAACAGGAGGCGGGGCGGCGGCAAACTGCCTCGAATCGCCATTTTGAGGCAGGGGCTGGGTATCCACATTGGAAACAGTCTGTTTAGTCAGCGTAATAGTGATTTGCTGGGACTGCGCCCCAGAATTCATTAAATTTATTGAAAAATCAGATGGTTGCACGTCCTGTAATTCGCACAAACTCTCCAGTGCTGAACACACATTATGCAATGATTCCGCGTAGTTAGCAGCTTGTGAGAGCTTATAACCAGCATCAGCAACATTCGCGGTATTGCCAAAATAGAGGCGGCAGTGATCAGATTCATCATAAATTTTTGCATCAAAACCATGCGCGATCAGTATATCCGATGCTAGCTTTGCAGGACGTTTTGGACGCAGCATAAAAACTTTTTGCGTATTGTTGGAGGAAAGCAGGGACACTTCCGAACACAACGTTCCCAACACATCTTCTATGGTTTTACTCATGGTCTAATTATCGTATAATATATATTATGGAAAAAATAACATAGGTTTTAGTATCAATAACATAGTTAGGGCTAGATATCCATAGCCAATCCATCATAGCCAGGCTCAATATGGGGTGGTAATTGGCTTTTAAGCTCCTCATAATCGATCTCATGTGACATATGCGTGAGCACGGCATGCCCGGGCTTCACACGCTCAATCCATTCTAATGTCTGTTCCAGATTTGAATGGCTGTGTGATTTGGTATAGCGCAAACAATCCACCACCCAAAGCTTCACACCGGCCAGCACTTCAAATGACCTTTCCGGTATAAAATCCACATCGGTTGAGTATGCAAAATCGCCTATCCGGAAGCCCAGGCTTTCCAGCTTTCCATGGCCCTGTTTAAAGGCCCTGACACGCAACCCCAGCACATCAAAATCCACTACATCTCCCTCTGGTATGGCCATGGCAATCAGGCTGGGCCTGAACCATATATATTCTGGCTTACCTTTAAAAACATAGGTAAAGCGCTGTTGAAGCACACCCAGCGTGATTTGATTGGCAAATACCGGAATTTCCTTGCCAGACAGATAGTTGAATGAGCGCAATTCATCGATGCCGTGTGTATGGTCGGCATGGTCGTGCGTGTAAAGCACCGCATCGACACGCTTGATATTGTTATCCAGTGCCTGCTGGTGCAGATCCGTCGACGTATCTATCAGGATATTGAGCCCATTGACCTCAACCAGCACAGAAACACGTTTGCGGATATTTTTTGGGTTCTTGGACGTGCAAATCTTGCAGTCACAGCCAATCAGCGGAACCCCGCCAGAATGCCCGCAACCCAGAATGGTAATACGCATCAGTTAAATCCCGCTGGGCGTTCGGCTTTGTCAAAGAGCCGGAAAAAATTATCGGTAGTAATACGTGCACATTCTTCAGCTGAGATATTTTTGAGTTGCGCCAGCGTGTTGTTAGTGAATGCCACGAAAGAAGGTTCATTCCGCTTGCCACGGTGCGGCACCGGCGCAAGATATGGCGCGTCTGTTTCCACCAATAATCTGTCCATCGGCACATCAAC
>CAZAQK010000084.1:0-7183 GCA_964487265.1 uncultured Rickettsiales bacterium
CAGCAGCACGGCAAGTGCGTAATAATCCACCGTCAGAGAACCATTACCCTTGCCTGCCGGATGTGATTGCATGCGCTCGAGTGGCTCACAATAATAATATTGTGAGTAGCCGCAAGGCTCAGAGGCACATTCGCCAAGTACCGGTGTATCCTGATAATAAATATTTTCAGGATTGATACGACCGTGCGTGATGCCGACAGCACCCAGTTCGCTGATTGCATGTGCCAGTGGCGCAATAAGGCTTCTGGCCAGGAAATGTTCACCAAGTACACCGGCATTTTCAATGATTTCGCTGAGTTTCTGACCTCGCGGCCGCTCATAAATCAGCACGAACCGCTCGGCATCTGGCTGTGACAGATGCATTGTGCCATAAGCAATCAGCGGCAGGATATTGGGGTGAGAAAGTTTTTTGAGTTTATCCAGAATACCAAACCTTTGGACGCTTCCTGGTTTACATACCAGTGCATACAGGCGGCGAGTACCATCGTGCAGATCGGTTACGGCGTATGCAGTAGCTGTTTTGGTGTTGAATTCCGGTAGCGGTACGGAAAGCTCTGCGCGGTAGCGCCCTTCCAGTAAGTCTTTGGGCTTGCCGGATTGCGGTGGCACATAATGCCTGAGGAAATCATTACACTGTGTCGTGTAATGCGCATCCGCTTTACTATCCGGTTTATCAATTTTTGTTTCGGCCATCACGCACTCTTGCCATCATCCAAAGGCATTTAGAGTGTATGTGCAACCTCTTAAGAAACCGTGAAAAAATCCTTAAATCGCCTAATCTTCAAAAGGGTCGGTAACGAGGATGGTGTCTTCACGTTTCGGGCTTGTGGAAAGCAGTGCCACGTTACACTCGATGAGTTCCTCTATACGGCGGATGTATTTAATGGCCTGAGCCGGAAGCTCAGCCCAGCTTTTGCAGCCATGCGTACTTTCCGACCATCCTGGCATTTCCTCGTAAATGGGTTCGATTTCAGCCTGAATTCTCGTGGAGGCAGGAAGGTAATCATAGACCTTATCCTTATGACGGTAGCCCACGCAGATTTTGACCGTGTCGAAACCATCCAGCACATCTACCTTGGTGAGTGCGATGCCATGGATACCGGAAATTTTAATGGCCTGGCGGACCAGCACGGCATCGAACCAGCCGCAACGGCGTGCACGGCCGGTTACAGTACCGAATTCATGGCCGATCTTGCCGATGCGCTGGCCTATTTCATCACTGAGCTCGGTGGGGAAAGGGCCGCTGCCTACACGTGTGGTGTAGGCCTTAGTGATGCCGAGCACGTATCCAATACCATTCATGCCCATGCCGGAACCAACAGTTGCCATGCCGGCGATGGTGTTGGATGAGGTGACATATGGGTAGGTGCCATGATCCACATCCAGCATTGTGCCCTGTGCACCTTCGAACAGGATACGGTTACCTTCGCGCTTCAGCTGGTGCAGTAGGTGCCACACGGGTGTTGCAAATTCCAGAATCTTCGGTGCGACCTGTAGCAACGGGGTAAGAATCTCATCCACTGTCATAGACGGAGCATTGGCAGCATTGAGCAATGCATTGTGGTAGACCAGCAGGTTTTCGATCTTGTCTCGCAGCAATACTTCGTCTGCTAAATCACAGACGCGTACGGCGCGGCGGGCAACTTTATCTTCATAAGCGGGGCCGATACCACGGCCAGTGGTGCCGATCTTGCCTTTGCCACGGATTGTTTCTGCCATCAGATCCACCTTGCGGTGGACGGGCAGGATAAGCGGCGCGTTTTCTGCGATGCGCAGGTTTTGCGGCGTTACTTTAACACCAAGTTTACCGACATTGCCGATTTCATCCAGCAGCGCGAACGGGTCGATGACCACGCCATTGCCGATAATAGAAAGCTTGCCTTCGCGCACGATGCCAGAAGGGAGCAGGGACAGTTTGTATGTTTTGCCATCGATTACAAGCGTGTGGCCGGCATTGTGACCGCCCTGGAAGCGAACCACCACCTGTGCGCGTTCTGACAGCCAGTCTACTACTTTACCTTTGCCTTCATCGCCCCACTGGGAACCAATTACCACTACGTTCGTCATGCGCTGCGCAACTCCTTCAATTTCCCGTCTTTCAGTATGAAATTACAATTTAGCCTGATGGCTTCCGATTCATCATTACCATATTCTTCGAGTGCGTACACCGTAGCGTATCCTTCGGCACGCAGTTTTGCGGCAGCTGCTTCATCAGAGCGGGCGGTAACGAGTATACGTGTTTGCGGTTTCAGAGGTGGCAATATACCAGCCAGTGTTTCCACATACACTGTGAAACCCGTAGCTTCAATATCGGTTTCCTGTGTTTTGCCTTCGATGAGGTAGCGGCCGCCACGGCCCACTTCGCAGGAAGAACCAGGCACAAAGAGTGAAAAGCTGATGCCTGAATGATAATTGAGTCCACGCATTTCCGTAGCATCGATCGTGATAGCCCATTTTTTATTGCCGGTGTTGCGTAGGATGCTGACGACCTGCGCAAGATCATGGCATTGCCTGCGAGCTTTTTCCGGCAGGTCAAGAGTATTGATCTTTTCCAAAGCTTTTTCCGCAGGTCCTGCACATTGCAGCAGCTCAATCAGCGAATCCCTGTATATGAAATGGAAAGTGCGTATAGTTGGGATATCCTTATGCGCAATAGCTGCCATGAGGTTGACAAGCTGGTCATTATCCAGCTTGTCGCTGGCTAGCAGGGCACTGACAATGCCTGGTAGATTCAGATCAATCGACAGGTCTTTCACACCCACGCCATGCAATGCTTCAGCCGCAACGCGGATGACCTCCGCATCAGCTTCGGCAGATGAAACACCGATAAGTTCGATACCTGCTTGCCGAAGCTGGCGGTCGCCACGTAACTGTTCACCCTGCATGCGCAGGATGAGGCCATTATAACATACTCTCATGGGGTGTGGCGTGGTTGCCATGCGTGTGGCAGCAATACGTGCGATCTGAAGTGTGATATCAGCACGCAAGCCCATTACCTTATGTGCTGCCGGGTCCATCACGCGGAATATCTGCGACGAAAGGGCGTTGCCTCGGCCAGCCAGCAGATTTTCGCTATATTCAAGCAGCGGCGGAGCCACCTGTTCATAGCCGAAGCTTTCAAATGTCCGAAGCAGGCTGCCAGCGATCTCCGACTGTTGCCGCGCATACGGGGGCAGCAGGTCATAGCATCCAGCTGGGAGGAGTGGTTTAGACATATGCATTATAATTCATTGAAAACACGGATAATTGGTTTAGAAGATTGAGGGCTATTGTCAATCGTACTTCGTTAAAATCTTCATATTTCTTAAGGTTAACCCCATGAACCCCGAATGGATAGGCCTGCTTGCTGCCATATTGACCACGGCGGCCTATGTGCCGCAGACTGTGAAAGTACTCAGGGAACGCAATACCAAGAGCCTTTCGCTTGGTATGTACGCTTTGATCACCACCGGTATCGGGCTATGGTTCATTTACGGTGTGATGCTGGAAAGCCCATCCCTGATGTTAGCGAACGGCTTAACTTTCCTCATGGCTCTGACTATCCTGATCATGAAGCTTCGTTGCGGCTGATGCGGTTTTATAGCGTTTCCACGAGCGTGCACTGAACAGAATGGATATGAGGTAAACCAGGCTGAGTATGGTCAGCGTTGTCCATGGCTCAATAATGAAAAGCGCGATTAATACAGCCGAAAGCAGCATGATAAAGGGTATCATATCATGCTTGATGCGGATATTTTTACCCGCGAAAGTAGGGATACGGCTGACCATCAGCGTGCCGACAAGGAATGCATAAGTTGCCGCAAGCAGCTGCGGAAAATAGAAATCATCTGGCATCTGGAGTGTAACGATGATGGGTAGTAGGCATAACATGCCTCCAGCGGGTGAGGGTACGCCTACAAAAAATTTACTTTCCCATGGTTCCTTCTCGTCATCGAACAATGCAGTGTTGAAACGTGCCAGCCTGAGTGCTGTGCATATGGCAAAATAAAGGGTGATGGCCCAGCCAATGCCGCGTATGTCATTCAAGCCCCACAGATAAAGTATCAGGGCCGGTGCAACGCCAAAACACACGAAATCCGAGAGGGAGTCCAGCTGCGCGCCAAATACGCTGGTTGCGCCGAGCATGCGTGCGATGCGGCCATCCATACCGTCTATCAATGCAGCGGCGATGATAAAGGCCACTGACATTTCCCAACGTTCCAGCATGGCAAAACGTATGGCGGAAAGCCCGCAGCACAGGCCGGCCAGTGTTATCATATTCGGGAAAAGGCGTGAAAGTGGCTGCTCGCGTAGCCTGCGCCGTTTCGGGTAGTCACTCTTTCTGCGGTTTCTCATAACGTATTATTGTTTAGGAAAGAAATAAAATTTCAATGCTTAGTTCCAACCCGTTCACCTTCGGAGCTTTTTAGGTCTGCGATGATGGTTTCGCCGCCAATGGCTGTTTGGCCTTCAAGTACCAGCGGCGATACACCCGCTGGCAAATACACATCCGTACGGCTGCCGAAGCGGATGATGCCGAATTTTTCACCGGTTTTGACGGATTGTCCTTCCTTCAGGTCGCACAGAATGCGGCGTGCTACCAAGCCAGCTATCTGCACAACGCCCACAGTGAGCCCATCCGGTGTGGTGATCTTGACACTCTGGCGTTCATTTTCTTCGCTGGCTTTATCCAGTGATGCATTAAGGAATTTGCCGTGCTGGTAGTGAAGCTTGCTGATGCTGCCTTCAACGGGGATGCGGTTAACATGCACGTTGAACACATTAAGGAAAATGCTGACGCGGGTGCGCTCCTCGATGCCCAGATCCAGTTCCATCGGCGGCACGCACTTGCAGATCTTTTGCACTACACCATCAGCGGGGCTGACGATCAATCCTTCGCGCAGTGGGGTGATACGGTCCGGATCACGGAAGAAATAGACGCACCAGGCCGTAAGGACGATGCCGATGCAGCCAAAACCACTCCATACCATGCTGAGTGCCAATGATATGATGGCAAAGATGGCAATGAACATCCAGCCAGCCGGATGGATGGGCACGATCACACTTTTGATAGTTTGCAGCAGGTGGTTGTCTTCTGGTTTCATGGCTTACCTGTTTGTTATGGAGCAAGCCTTATAACAGACTAGTGGCCGTTTGTCATGCCTACGATTTATCAGGGTTTTTCAAAGTCTTTCGATGACGGCTTCTGTTATGCGTGCAAGGCGTTTTCGTTGTTTGATGTGAAGGTTTTCTTCCAGCCCCTTATGTAAAGCAGTTGCAATTTTATCGGCAGTATCCTGTTGCCCAATGTGATTTAGCATGTCAATAGCAGCCCGCAACATTGGCTCAGGTGAAAGCGTTGCAGGTTTTTTCTCCCAGCATTCGGATGCATAGGTGGGCTCAAACATGGCAAAGTTTTTATTTACAAAAGAATTTGTCATCCCCGCGCAGGCAGGAATCTCTCTCTCTACTGCCTCGGATGTTGAGGTAGAGATCACCGCCTGCGCGGGGATGACAATATCAGCCAGCCCAAAATATTCCCTGATGACCTCACCGGTTTCGCGGCAATCTTGCGGCACTATCACAGGGGCTTTCAGCAGCACACGGTTTTTTTCCAACACTTTCCATGCAAGCGGCAGAATACCCGTTTTACTTCCCATGGAATAAATGCGGCTGCCGATCTCGATGGTTTCGATGGTGAGGTTCGCGCCCGCCTCGCGCAGCACGGTGAGTGCCGATTCCATGACATGCGGCCCGAAGCCGTCGCCATAGGCTATAGTGATTGTTCTGGTAAAATTCATTTTCTTTTCCCTAATAAAAATAGAGAAAAGCGGGCAAATTACAAACTAGATTTATCTGGAATTATCTTTATCTTTTAATTTTTTTATTTCCCTGCGTTGCAGTTCTTTGTCAGCGGCTTTTTGCGCGTGGGAATACTCTGCTTCGGCTGCCAGTTCCCTCATACGGTATTTGAGTTTAGTATCGGCATCCATTTCCTTACCGTGTTCTTCCAGTGCTCCTGCGTATGCGCGAGCTTCATTCTTTGCTTCTATAGGTGTTTTTGGGTCAGCCATGTCATGCTCCTTTGTGCGCTTAACCCTTATATTAGAGCATATTTACAGCAATTTAGCACATGACGATTTGAAGAAAGTGTTATTTAACTTGCTTTTTCAACTGGTTGACCGGCAAGATTTGCCTTGAGCGCAGCCAGGGCATCTTCCAGCTTGCTGCCATCCGGCCCACCGCCTTGCGCCATGGTAGGTTTGCCGCCGCCGCCCTTGCCCCCGACTATCGCGACCGCATTTTGCAGCAAGGTGACGGCGTTGTACAGGTCTGTCAGTGACTGATCGACACCTACGATGATCGAAGCCTTGCCTTCATTATTAGAGGCGATGAACACAATGCCACGCTCGGTCTTGCGCAGGCAATCATCAGCAATACCGCGCATGTCTTTGGCATCCAGCCCGTCAAATATCTTGCCGATGAATTGCAGGTTGCCGATATTCTCTATCTTCACTTCGCCTGCATTTGCCATCGCAGCTTGTTTTTTTGCATCGGCCAGCTCTTTGCTGAGTTTCTTGTTGTGCTCGCGTAAACTATCCTCATTTTTCTGTAAGGCTTCAAACGCAGCTTCATACCGTTCCAGCAGATCACGTGGAGGAATACCGGCGAGGTTTATCTCTGCCTTCAGCAGGGTTGCAGTACCCTGCTTTCTGCCGAGTGTTGATAATTCGTTGATAAGTTTTGCATTATCATCAGCAAGTTTTGCTACTTGCTCCTGCTGTGCGTTAAGTACGCCGCTTAGGTACTCGCGCACATTCTCCCCTGTAACCGCCTCAATCCGCCGGATACCGGAGGCCACCGAACCTTCCGAAGAAATTTTGAACATGCCGATATCGCCGGTGGCGCGTACATGCGTGCCGCCGCAAAGCTCTACGGAATAGACCTTGCCATTTTTCTCGCCCATGGAGAGCACACGAACCTGATCGCCATATTTTTCGCCGAAGAGTGCCATGGCACCGGCCTTGATGGCATCATCTGGAGACATCACCTTGCAGCCTACCGGCGTATTGCGCCAAACCACATCATTAACCTCGGCTTCAATTTTCTGAATTTCTTCTGGCGAAACTCCTTTGGGGTGGCTGAAGTCAAAACGCAGGCGCTGGCTATCCACCAGCGAGCCTTTTTGTGTCACATGTTCGCC
>CAZAQK010000085.1:0-7070 GCA_964487265.1 uncultured Rickettsiales bacterium
TATCCATTGGTTGCGGTCGATCAGGTATTGGTAGCGGTCTGCTGGATAAATAATGCGCTCGGAATATTTGGCGAATGGATGCGTACCGGTTGAAGAGATCAGCACACCATGCTTTGTACAAACATTATTCAGCAGCTCCATGCTCTGATGCAGATCATTTTTTACTTCATGCACATTAGTGCAAATGCCTGTGTTTATCTCCAACATGCTCTGGAAGATTTCAGGCTTGATCTTGGTGGATTCGCCAATATCTTTCAACACATCGAGTGCAACAGGCTTTAAGTCCAGTGTTTGCCTGTCAATCAGTTGAAGCTCAATTTCAACGCCAAGCGTAAGGTGGCCGTTCGTCCTAAACGGTAACATGATTCTCTTTCGTAAATGTGATACCGGAGTATCAGCGGATCAGACGGCAGCCTTTTTAGGAATGCTGCCAGCTGTGGAATAGCTCTGCGCAATGCGCTTCGCTACTTCAGCAATAAAGCCTTCCGTTGTCAACCCTGAAGGTCCGCTAAGGTCACGGGTGCCTTTGCCATCCGCCATTGCTTCGCACATGGAAGCATACATAATAGATGTGTAGTTTTTGATATTTTCTGCATCAGCGGCGGAGATTTTTTTGCTTTCCATCGCAAGGTTTGCTGAGTGGTCGATGGCGCCGCGCAGCGCATACACCATGCCCAGCGGGTTCACGGATGTTTCCTTACCCGCTTTCATCGCATGATACTGGTCAGCTATTGTTCCGTGCGATGCTTCAAATTCCATGATCTTCTGGCCATCCGGCTTAAAGCCGGTGAGTACGGAAGAAATAAATCCCGGTGATTTATAGATCTGCGCGAGGAGGTCGGTCAGCACATCGCCATCATAATTGTGTGAAACCATGGCGAAGCCACCGTCTTTCCACGCCGCCATTTTCATCACCGCATCATCGGAAAGCAGATGGCGCAGATCATTATTGGTGTTTTTGAGCAGGCCTTTTTCAAGGAACTGGCTTTTATAATGCTGGTCAAAAATAGCTTTCATCTTCTGCCAGAATGGCTCCTGCCACTTGAATACGGTTTTCTTGGTGACCACGTACGGCGTGGCACCGCCTGCCAGAGCGCGTTGGAAGAAATGGTGGGCGAGCTGTTCCAGATTGTCATACGGGTTGTGATACATCACCGCTGCATTTTCCTTATCAGTCAGCTTGCGTGTATCGATAATGGTTTCCTTGCCGCTGGCATCCGTGTGGACCATCTTGATGCTGCCGGGGCCGACAACGGCAGAGCTTGCACCATACTGGCCACCCACAGCATGGCGGCAAAAGAGTACCTGGTTCTTGTAGCCCATCTGGCTGCCGAGGCCGGGTACGCTGATAGTATCGCGGTCGATCGAAAAGCCATTCCAGCCTTTGCGCATTTCACCATTCGGGCTACCCCATGATTTGGAAAGCCCCATTTCTTTCACCTGTTCGGCATTAGGTGTGATGGTCGGTTCCTTGAATATCGCGCCAACTTGCGCACCCGCTGCGATCGCATCTTTCAATACTTTATCCTGCGTTGCGTCACGGTTCTTGCAGGAAAGGTCAAAATGCTGCCATTGTTTAGTATCCAGATATGGATCTATCCAACCAGCGAGGACCATTTTCATTACTTCGCGGGTCATTTCCTCACCGGAGATATAAACCATGGCGGGGGCGGTCATTTTAGCAGTCATTGTCTGTTCCTTGTTATTTTGGGAAGTTTGGCTATTATCGGCTGAAATAGCTTAATTTTTGATGAAATCATGACCATTTACCTCGATTATAATGCCACAGCACCCGTCAGGCCGGAGGTTGTTGATAAAATTAAGGAAATATTAGCAGATCCAGCCAATCCATCCTCAGTGCATGGCTATGGCCGGGCAGCTAAAAAGCACCTTGAGGATGCCAGGCGTATCATCGCAAACCACATCAGCTGTTGGCCGGATGAAGTGATTTTTATGGGCTCTGCCACTGAGGCGAATGTGACAGCGTTGGGAAGTGCAAAAGGTAATGTGCTGGTGAGTGCGATTGAGCACAGCTCTATTTTATCGTCATTGCGTGGGAGCGTAGCGACCGCGGCAATCCAGCAGAAAGAAAACTGGATTGCTTCGCCTGCGGCTCGCAATGACGTAATTCCCGTTGATGCAAATGGAATCGTAAAGTTAGACGCTTTAGAAAAATTACTCACCGAGCAAAAACCTGCCCTTGTTTCCGTGATGCTCGCCAATAATGAAATCGGCGTTATCCAGCCTGTCTCTGAGATCGCGCAATTATGTAAAGCACATGGTGCACTTCTGCATTGTGATGCTGTTCAAGGCTTAGGAAAAATCCCTGTGGATATTGGTGCACTCGGTGTGGATATGCTGACATTGTCTGCCCATAAATGTGGTGGAATGGTTGGTGCTGCCGCACTCGTGGTTCGCCGTGGCACTCCGTTTGCGGCTTTATTTACTGGTGGGCAGGAAGGCAGGAGAAGGGCAGGCACCGAGAATGTTGCAGCCATTGCTGGTTTTGCCAAAGCCATAGAGCTGTTTGATTTTGCACATATGCAGAAGCTGCGCGGCTGGTTGGATGCTATGGAAAATACCATGCAAAGCTACGGCGCAGAAATTTTTGGCAAATCAGCACCGCGCTTACCGAATACAACATGTGTTTCTATGCCGGGTGTATCGCAGGAAACACAGCTGATGGATTTTGATATTAAAGGGTTTGCGGTATCGGCCGGTTCAGCCTGTTCATCCGGACGGGTTGAGCCATCGCATGTATTGGCTGCCATGGGAGCATCAGAAAATGCTGCAAGATCGGCTATTCGTATCAGCGGGGGCTGGAAAACCACCGAAGCTGACCTTATATCATTTACCAGGGCATGGCTTTCTACTTGCGAACGACTCGCAAAAACTGCCTGAAATCGCTGCATAATTTCGCAGTTGTGCTTGTGTTTTTTGGTTCTTTGTTATAAGACCAAATCGGTTTATAATAGTTGATTGAATTACTCAGGAATAATATACTGTTTTCCCCGAAACTTACGGGAAACCAAGGATAAGATAATGACCGCCGCAAACAGCAATTTTAAGTTCCCGATTTACCTGGATTATCAGGCGACCACGCCGATGGATCCGCGGGTGCTTGAGAAAATGCTGCCATTCTTCACCGAAAAATTCGGCAATCCGCATTCGCGCAGCCACGCGTTCGGCTGGGAAGCGGAAGCAGCAACCGATGAAGCGCGCCAGCAGGTGGCTTCCCTCATCAATGCGTCCGAAAAAGAAATCATCTTCACATCCGGTGCGACGGAATCCAACAACATCGCCATCAAAGGCGTTGCGCATTTTTACAAAGATAAAAAAAATCATATCATCACCCCTGTTACCGAGCATAAATGTGTACTCGATTCCTGCCGCCATCTGGAGCAGGAAGGTTTTGAAGTCACCTATCTTCCGGTGCAGAAGAATGGCCTGATTGATTTGAATGAGCTTCGTGCAGCCATTAAAGAAAATACGCTGATGATCTCGGTGATGGGCGTAAATAACGAGATCGGTGTTATTCAGCCGCTTGCAGAAATTGGCAAGATATGCCGTGAAAAAGGTGTGTTCTTCCATACGGATTGTGCGCAGGCCTTCGGCAAAATTCCGCTGGATGTAGAGGCGATGAATATCGACCTCATGAGTATCAGCGGCCACAAGATTTATGGGCCAAAAGGCATTGGTGCGCTCTATGTGCGCCGCCGTCCGCGCGTGCGCCTTGAGGCATTGTTCTCGGGTGGTGGGCAGGAGCGCGGTTTCCGTTCTGGCACGCTGGCACCGGCATTGGTTGCAGGCCTTGGCGAAGCAGCCCGCATTGCCAAAGAAGAAATGGCGCAGGATGAAAAACACGTGCGCAAACTCTTCAATACATTCATGACCGAGCTGCATGATGGCATCAAGGATGTGTATCTGAACGGTGACCGCGAGCATCGCTGGCCGGGCAATGTGAATCTGAGCTTTGCTTATGTAGAAGGTGAATCGATGATCATGGCGATCAAAGATCTCGCTGTGTCCTCTGGCTCTGCCTGCACCTCGGCATCGCTGGAACCTTCATATGTTCTGCGTTCACTCGGTGTGAATGAAGAATTGGCGCATACTTCCATCCGTTTTGGTTTTGGTCGTTTCACCACGGAAGAAGAGGTGGATTACGCCATCAAGCTGATCAAAAACAGTATCGACAAACTGCGCGAAATGAGCCCGCTGTGGGAGATGGTGCAAGAAGGCGTTGATATTTCAAAAATTGAATGGGCGGCACATTAAAATAGTTGCTGGTTATTGGTTGCTAGTTGCTAGCAGCCCTTACCAGAAAGTAGCAACAAACAACTAGGAACTAAACTTATGGCATATAGCGAAAAACTCATCGATCATTATGAAAACCCACGCAATGTGGGTTCAATGGATAAGGCGGATGACAGCGTAGGCACCGGCCTCGTTGGCGCGCCTGCCTGCGGTGACGTGATGAAACTGCAAATCAAAGTTAGCGCGAATGGCATCATCGAAGATGCAAAGTTCAAAACCTTCGGTTGCGGTTCGGCCATTGCATCAAGCTCATTGGTGACCGAGTGGGTAAAAGGCAAAAGCATTGATGAAGCAGCGACCATTAAAAACACGCAGATCGCTGAGCATCTCTCCCTGCCACCAGTAAAAATCCATTGCTCCGTGCTGGCGGAAGATGCCATCAAGGCAGCGATCGAAGATTATAAAGCAAAGCACGGCACCAAAAGCGACGCCGCTTAAGTAATAATTATGGCAGCACCCATCGTCACCATTTCTGATGCAGCACTGGCACGAATCCACCAGATGATAGATGCACGTGGTAAGCCAACCTACGGCATCAAAGTGGGTGTGCGCACGCGCGGTTGCTCCGGGCTTTCTTACACCATCGAATATGCCGATGAAGCTGGCAAGTTTGATGAGTTGGTGGAGCGCGATAATGTCCGTGTGCTTATCGACCCCAAGGCGGTGATGTTTCTCATCGGTACCGAGATGGATTACGTGGAAGAAAAACTCAAAAGCGGTTTCATCTTCCGCAACCCGAATGAAAAGGGCCGCTGCGGCTGCGGTGAATCCTTCCATGTTTAGTAATATTGTCATCCCCGCGCAGGCGGGGATCTCTGTCTCAGCTCAGAATGTGTGGATAGAGAGATTCCTGCCTTCGCAGGAATGACAATGAAAAATTACTTTGAATTACTTGGCCTTTCCGCTGCCTTTGATCTCGATCCAGCAGCACTGGAAAAAGCCTATTTCACCGAGCAGCGCAAATACCATCCCGACCGTTTTGCCACAAAGCCATCCGCAGAAAAACACGCTGCCATGCAGCGCAGCGTGGATATCAATAATGCCTATAACACACTCAAAGACCCGCTGAAACGCGCGCAATATTTGCTTGGGCTGCACGGAATTGTGGTGGGTACGGATAAAGACACGATAAAACCTTCGCACGCACTTCTTACCGAAGTGATGGAATGGCGGGAAGTTGAAATACCTAAGCAAAAACTCGAAGAACTCCGCAACGATTCAGTTGAGCAGATAGCAAAACATACTATAAACAGCGCATGGAATGACATGGCGCAGGAAGCGCTGCGCCTAGGCTACATTATCAAAACACTGGAAGATTCCAAATGAACCTCCTGCAAATACACGAACCAGGGCAAACACCTTTGCCGCATGAAGATGTGGCGGCGGTGGGTATTGACCTCGGCACCACATACTCCGTGGTGGCAGTGGCATCTGGCGAGAATGTGGAAGTCATTCATAACATACACGGTCATGGATTGGTGCCCTCCGTGGTGTATTACGGCGGGGCTGAACCGGAAGTAGGCTATCCTGCCAAGGCGCGTTACGAAAAAGGCGAAAAGGGCGTTATCGCTTCTGTAAAACGCCTTATGGGCCGGGGCGTTGCCGATATTGCAACTATCGCAGGTAACTTGCCGTATGATGTTGTGGCGGGTGAAGGTATGGTTCGCCTGAAAGCAGGCAACCGTGAAGTAACGCCTGTGGAGGTGTCCGCCGATATTCTGCATCATCTGAAGGAAACAGCGCAAAAATCATTGGGGAAGCCGGTCACCAAGGCGGTCATTACCGTACCTGCCTATTTTGACGATGCGGCAAGGGCAGCCACCAAAGATGCGGCAAGGCTTGCGGGTCTCGAAGTTCTGCGCCTGGTAAATGAGCCAACGGCTGCCGCACTGGCTTACGGGCTGGATAAAGACACGATAAAACCTTCGCACGCACTTCTTACCGAAGTGATGGAATGGCGGGAAGTTGAAATACCTAAGCAAAAACTCGAAGAACTCCGCAACGATTCAGTTGAGCAGATAGCAAAACATACTATAAACAGCGCATGGAATGACATGGCGCAGGAAGCGCTGCGCCTAGGCTACATTATCAAAACACTGGAAGATTCCAAATGAACCTCCTGCAAATACACGAACCAGGGCAAACACCTTTGCCGCATGAAGATGTGGCGGCGGTGGGTATTGACCTCGGCACCACATACTCCGTGGTGGCAGTGGCATCTGGCGAGAATGTGGAAGTCATTCATAACATACACGGTCATGGATTGGTGCCCTCCGTGGTGTATTACGGCGGGGCTGAACCGGAAGTAGGCTATCCTGCCAAGGCGCGTTACGAAAAAGGCGAAAAGGGCGTTATCGCTTCTGTAAAACGCCTTATGGGCCGGGGCGTTGCCGATATTGCAACTATCGCAGGTAACTTGCCGTATGATGTTGTGGCGGGTGAAGGTATGGTTCGCCTGAAAGCAGGCAACCGTGAAGTAACGCCTGTGGAGGTGTCCGCCGATATTCTGCATCATCTGAAGGAAACAGCGCAAAAATCATTGGGGAAGCCGGTCACCAAGGCGGTCATTACCGTACCTGCCTATTTTGACGATGCGGCAAGGGCAGCCACCAAAGATGCGGCAAGGCTTGCGGGTCTCGAAGTTCTGCGCCTGGTAAATGAGCCAACGGCTGCCGCACTGGCTTACGGGCTGGATAAAAATATTGAAGGCATATATGCCGTGTATGACCTTGGCGGTGGCACGTTTGATGTATCGC
>CAZAQK010000086.1:0-7017 GCA_964487265.1 uncultured Rickettsiales bacterium
TTGCTGAAAGGGCTTGAGTTCCACCCCACAACCGTCGTGCATCAGGATAATAAGCGCATCGGCACGCGCATACAGGCAGGGCCGCTGCCCAGCAAGATGGATGCGTACCGTATCTGCGGTCAGCTCTATCAGGATAAGGTACCCTGCTTCATCGTGGAAGGTGCCAAATCCGCAACCCCTCTTACCAGAAAAGATGCTGAACAACTAACATTGCCGTGGCTTGTTGAGCAACCGCAGGAAGCCGTTCCGGTAACAATTTCTGAAGCACCTGCTGATAGTGAAGATTCAGACTCCGGCTTCTTTTCATGGATATTTGGCGATGATGACAAGGCGGGGAGCACCGCTTCTGATGCCGCAGGCAAGGAAGGTGAAGTAGAGGTGGCAGAGGCCATCAACGTGCCCGTAACCACCGATAACAAGCCGCTTTACACCGCAAGGCCAATTGCTGAGCGGGAATCGCAGCCCCAGCCTGTTCCAGCCCCCATTATCCAGCCGGTGCCAGTGCGGGAATCCGTGCCAGCCGCTTCTTCGGAAGAGGGCGTATGGCTCACCGTGAAGGCCTTTGGCAGCGATGAGGATGCCTCCGGCTTCTGGCAGGCTGTGCGGGCGCAGGACCCCATACAAACCGCCGGTTTCAGGGTCAGGATCGTGCGTCCGTTCATGGATAGCGGCGAGCAGAACGTATCCCTCAATATTGGCCCATTTGCCGAGCAGGGAGATGCGCGCAGCTTCTGCCACACGGTGATTCAGGCTAAAAACGACAAGCTTTCCTGTGATTTTGCTACGGCTGACAGCCAGGAAGCCCCCTCCCATCTGGTCGCGCCGCGTTTTGAGCATGGCAAACGCTATGAAAAACGCCGTCGTATGACTAACAGGTCGCGCTATCAGGGCCGTCAGGCCTATGTCAGCGAGGAAACCCGCTCCAAGGTGTATTGGGTGCAGGTGGCAGTGGCAGAAACCCAGATGGATGCCCTCAAAAGCTGGGATGATCTGCGGGAACAGCACCCAGACCTGCTGGAAGGCCTAAGAAGCAGCGTTTCGGCCACCCTGATGCGCGGCAGCAAATATATGGTGCGGGTAGGGCCTCTGGAGAGCGGCAGCGCGGCTACCGAGCTCTGCACAAGCCTTACTGGCCGCGGCGTTCCCTGCCGTATCTATTCCAATATGTAGGGTATAATTTCGTCATTCCCTGAATTTTACGCAGTAAAATTCTAAGGGAATCCATATGGATCGCCCTAGAATCGCAAGCGATTCGGGCGATGACGTCGTGCTATGATATCCCATAAAAAAGCCGGTAAAAACTGCTGGTATTCAAAAAGCAGTTTTGCTATATAAACGCCTCTTGTTGATTTACCATGTTCCGCGATAGCTCAGTGGTAGAGCATCCGACTGTTAATCGGACGGTCGCTGGTTCGAGCCCAGCTCGCGGAGCCATTCAAAAGGGAAGCAAACTCAAAGGTTTGCTTCCCTTTTGAATTTCTATATGCTGGCGTATCATGTAATAAATTATTAGAACGGTGATGAATATGGATCTTAAACATCATGGTATTCAGAGAAAATCATATGAAGCAGAACAAAAACCAAGTTTCATAAAGACCTTTGCTATCATTATAGCGGTGATAGCTGGAGGATTTCTTACCTATAATTTCTACAATCGTGTAACTGCAACCTACGCCATTCCTTATAAAGTAATAGCAAGGCTTGACCAAAAAACATTGGATCTTGTTGCGCGCGCTAATGAAGAACCATGCAACCTGGCGGTAGCCAATATGTTGGCGACAAGACTGGCTAACCAAGCCGAGTTTGCTGCTACGAGCTCATTTTTAGATTATGTCGAAAGTAAATGTAAACTGGATGAAGATCTAACAGCACTTAAATTTATCGCGCAAAAAGGCTCATCGGATTTTGACGGAGCGGAAGATACAGCCAATAAAATTTTGAAAGAACATCCTTCTTCTGCAAAAGTGTATCAATTCCGTTATGAAGCACGAAAAGGCAAAGGAGACGTAAAAGGTTCTTACGAAGATCTGAGCAAGGTGCTCGATCTAATGCCAAACCCAGCCCAGGCAGCATCATGGGTATATTATGATCTGGCGCATCTTGCCGCAAAGCTCGATATGCCTTGTGAAGCGGTTAATACATTACGCGATTATATTGCGTATGATCAGGTTACCCGCCGCACACCACAACTCGAAAGCTTGCTGGAAAAATGGCAAAAGGAAGGCAATTGCCAATCGCCTTTTGGTAAGGGGAGTGCAAGATTTGTGTATGACCGCGGGGCACCATCTGTAATCCTGCCTGTGACTATCAATGGTGTGAAGACACGCATGATCATTGATACGGGTGCTTCCCGTACATTGTTGACAAAGGAACTGGCACAACAGGCTGGTATTAAGCCCTCCCATCAATCCGGGGCATTGGTTGCTACAGTTGATAAGATCAGCTGGCAGCCGGGCGGACGCGCCAATGAAATCGCACTTGGGGATGCTGTCAGCCGTAATGTGCCGGTTTTTATTCAAACCACGGATAAGAATACGTTTGGAAAAGGAATTGGTGGGTTGCTGGGGTTATCTTTCCTTGGCAACTTTAATTTCAGCATGAATAAAGGTGTGCTTCAACTGAAGCCTTTGGATTAGCAGGTTATACGTCGTACGGTTCTTTATGCTTGAGGTTAATATAGATTTTTATGAGAAGTAAAAATTAACGTGATGACAAATACATCAAATCATTCATTTGATAATAAATGATATTTTCTTGCCTAGCCTGTCACGATCCGCTGGCCGGTGAAGAACACCAGTATGGTCAGGTCATTCGTGCCCGAGGACTGGATATCCATATAGCCCTGATGCAGATCAACCAGTGAGCGTGCCAGCTCAAGGCTCAGGTCAGTTTTCCGCTGGATGATATCCTCCGCGCTATAGCGCGTCACATGCCGGTGGTCCTGCAGTGTTTCAATGGTCTTGAACAGGTCTGGGGTCGGGAAGCTGCGGTCATTCTCGTTGGTCAGGATAAATGCAAAATACGATTTTTCCTTACTTTCGCTGATAAGCCGCGATTCAATGGTCAGCGTCTGTTCCGGTATCATGTGCTGCAACATGTGCAGCAGCAGGTTCATCAGCATCTGCTGGAGGCGGAATTCATCGGCCACGATGCGCGGCAGCGGATCCTGCAGCTTGAGCCGCACATTGAGGTTTTCTGTTTGCAGCTTGTCGGCCACGAAGCGCAGCACTTTATTAAGCACGCCTGCCACATCCTGCGGCTTTTCCACAAGGTCGACATAGCCGGTTTCGATCTTGGAGAGGGTGAGCAAATCCTGCATATGGCTGAGCAGCGTATTGCCGGTTTTGTAGATATCGGCGGAATACTGGCGATATTTGCGGTTTTCGATGGGGCCGTAAAGCTGGTCGCGCATCACCTGCGAGAAGCCGATGATGTTATTGAGCGATGTGCGCATCTCCTGGCAGACATAGGCGAGGAACTCAGTTTTGCTGCGGCGGTCCAGCTCGGCCTTTTCCTTGGCTTTCTTGAGCATGAACACCTTATTGCGCAGCTCATTTTCAATGCGTTTGGTTTCTTCAATATATTCACCGATGCGCCGCACTTCACCCGCCAGCTGGTTGACTTCCACGGGGCCATCAATGCGTAGCTGCGGCCGGTGTTCACCGCGCGCCACTGCCGATGCCAGCGCGGTCATATCCATCACCGGCTTGATCATGCGTGTGCGCATGATCCACAACAGGGAGATCAGGAAAAATGCCGTAAAGAAGATCTGCAACATGCGCGAGGCAAGAATATCACGTGCCGAAGTCTGTGTGCGTGAGGCATCATACCCCAGCAGGATGATATAAGGATATTCAGCAGATGTTTTGTAATAGGCATAATTCCCGGTGCCCCAGAACAGGCTGCCATAGGTCAGCAGGCCATAAGGATTGCTCGAAAAATTGACATTCACCAGTTTCTGCGTGGGGAAGTTATTTGTAACAAAATGCTTATCCTCCGAAACCTGCGTGAGCGGAATCAGTGTTTTGCTGACGATGGCGAAGCTGATGCCATCCTTCTTGATCAGCCGGCTGAGTTGTTCAGTCATGGTATTGATATCGATACTCAGCATGATGGTGCCGATGAATTTGCCGGTGTTATCGGTAACCCCCATCGAAACGGGGATCACCCAGCGTTCGGATACACGGCCTTCAATCGGCCTGCCGATCTGCATTTTCCACGGTTCGGCCACGGCTTTTTTGACATAATCACGGTCGGAGATATCAACCGGTTCTTCCAGCACGCCTTTGTTGCTGCTCACCACCAGCTTTTGCTCCGTGTTGACCCACGAGAGGATGCTGTAAATGAATCCTTTATTATCAAATGATTTGAGTACGCGAGCCAGCCTTGTCGGGTCACGCGCTTCTTCCAGCACCAGCTGTTTGCTGCGGCGGTCCAGCTCGGCCTTTTCCTTGGCTTTCTTGAGCATGAACACCTTATTGCGCAGCTCATTTTCAATGCGTTTGGTTTCTTCAATATATTCACCGATGCGCCGCACTTCACCCGCCAGCTGGTTGACTTCCACGGGGCCATCAATGCGTAGCTGCGGCCGGTGTTCACCGCGCGCCACTGCCGATGCCAGCGCGGTCATATCCATCACCGGCTTGATCATGCGTGTGCGCATGATCCACAACAGGGAGATCAGGAAAAATGCCGTAAAGAAGATCTGCAACATGCGCGAGGCAAGAATATCACGTGCCGAAGTCTGTGTGCGTGAGGCATCATACCCCAGCAGGATGATATAAGGATATTCAGCAGATGTTTTGTAATAGGCATAATTCCCGGTGCCCCAGAACAGGCTGCCATAGGTCAGCAGGCCATAAGGATTGCTCGAAAAATTGACATTCACCAGTTTCTGCGTGGGGAAGTTATTTGTAACAAAATGCTTATCCTCCGAAACCTGCGTGAGCGGAATCAGTGTTTTGCTGACGATGGCGAAGCTGATGCCATCCTTCTTGATCAGCCGGCTGAGTTGTTCAGTCATGGTATTGATATCGATACTCAGCATGATGGTGCCGATGAATTTGCCGGTGTTATCGGTAACCCCCATCGAAACGGGGATCACCCAGCGTTCGGATACACGGCCTTCAATCGGCCTGCCGATCTGCATTTTCCACGGTTCGGCCACGGCTTTTTTGACATAATCACGGTCGGAGATATCAACCGGTTCTTCCAGCACGCCTTTGTTGCTGCTCACCACCAGCTTTTGCTCCGTGTTGACCCACGAGAGGATGCTGTAAATGAATCCTTTATTATCAAATGATTTGAGTACGCGAGCCAGCCTTGTCGGGTCACGCGCTTCTTCCAGCACCAGCTGTTTGCCCAGCGACGACAGAAGATAACGGGCATTTTCCATTTCCGTCGCCAGCGTGTGGTCGATGCGCTGGGCTTCACGTTCCAGCTCAACGGCAACTTCTTTGGAGTAATGCGAGTAGGTGGAGTAAGCAACCCACATGGATATCAGGAACAATACAAAAAGCACCGCCGTCGCAAGAAAGGTAAAATCCCTGGAAAGGGAAGGCTGTGTCCAGTAGCTTTTCATCATTATCCGGCCTGTTGAAAGTCGCCGGTATTATAGGCATATTTGTCTGGCTTAGGCAAACACTGGCTAATTTGGCAGGGATACAGTTTGTTGCTCAGCGGCCTGCTGCTGGGTGCTGATCAATTTTGAATAAGATGCAGGCTTGCTCTCCAGCAGTTTTTCCTTGCTGGTTGCAGGCTTTACTTTTTCTGCGTGCGTTGGCTTGGTTTCTTCGGTTTCCGGCTGCGGTGCCTGGGTAGCAGTAGGCATGACAG
The DNA here is from genome assembly GCA_964487265.1 of uncultured Rickettsiales bacterium. Classification (GTDB taxonomy): domain Bacteria; phylum Pseudomonadota; class Alphaproteobacteria; order Rickettsiales; family SXRF01; genus CAZAQK01. The sequence goes on from CAZAQK010000086.1 coordinate 5,836, forward strand.
GAACCTGCTTATGATCATATGAGGCATGCAACTCTTCATGTGCCTTTTGCTCTTCGGCAACACGATTCTTTGCGGAAAGACGGCTCACCGTGTTCCAAACGATAATGGCAGTGGTAGTGGCAAACAGATCTATCGCCAGCACTTTGCCAAAGCGGTAGGTTTTATTTGCTTTTTGCTGGTGGGTCAAAGCCTGCGACATGGGGGTTTTGGCAATGTCGTGGCTGCCCTTGGTAATCCATGAAACCTTACGACCAAACCATTCCTCATACGTATCCAGCTTGAAATGCTGGTTGGGGTTTTTGCTGCGGCCAAATGCCAAGTATGCACCGGTGATGGATGAAAACACAGTGGCATATGCAGTCAGGCGGCCCTTGATAACATCCCCCCAGTTTTGCTTAGGGATATCCTTGAATTTTTCATGCGCGATTTCGACATCTTCTTCCGTGCCGAATTTTTTATTATACGCGTTAGTGATTTTTTCACGGCTATTTTCCAGCCATTTGATGATGGGCGCAAAGAAATTACCGCCGTGTGAGAGAATCAACGTGCTGGTAAGGCCGCCGGCCATCAGCATGCCGAAGTCACGTTTCTTGGAACCTTCTTCACCAATTTTAGTCAGCGGTGCGAATTTCTTTTCAGCCCACACCTGCATACGTTTCAAATAGTTTGGAATGCCTGCAACTTTATCAGGGCCATATTCCTTATGCGCGGTGAATGCGAGCACTGCTGTTACGGCCAGGATGAAAACCTTGCCGGTTAAGAACTGGAATACGTCATAAAACCGCTCACCCGGGGTGATGCGTTCCATGTCCAATTTTTTCTCAGGAGTTTTTTCAGGCGAAGAAGCAGCGGCCTCAGGTTTTGCTTCCTGAGTTCTTACCGGCTCTTTTTTTGTGTCTTCCGCCTCATTCACCAGACTATTCCTAACGGTTTACATGCTGGGCTGAACAGTTGCGCCGTCCTGCTTGGCGGCCAGCTGTTCAACAAAAAGGTCACTAGATTTTTCAGGTTTCTTGGTGGGTTTTACAGTTTCAGCAAATGTCTTTTCTTCAGGTTTTTTATTCTCAGCGCCAATTGCCGCAGAGTCAACGGATACAGCAACGTTATCACTTGCTTCAGCTTGCGATGCGGCAGCATTTTTATCTTTTTTCTTCCAGCCCCAAGCGGCGATACGCTTGTAGG
>CAZAQK010000087.1:0-6967 GCA_964487265.1 uncultured Rickettsiales bacterium
AGATGTAGCAAAAGTTAAAACATTTGTTGCGCCTGCCAAAGAAAAATCTCCTGTTGAGAGTAAAGAGGAAGGACTCTTTGACAGCATTGCCAAAGCAGCACAAGGCGCACTCAAGAATGGTGTAAAATTTACTGAGAATGAAAAAGTTGCAGCGGCATATCCATTCGTACCTGCACAGCCATTGCCATTCCTGAATCTGGGTACCCTCAACATGGCTGCCTGAAACAATAAGACTTCCATTGCAGGCGATTTGCGGCTATGGTCAAGGTAGTTTAGTGGCTAAAAAAGACGGAGTCCTTATGGCCAATCAAAAATTACTCTTTGGTCTTGGCGCAGGCGGCATTGTGATACTTGCCCTTGCCATGTTCACTTCAGGTGATGACAGGAAGCCTACCAAACAGCCACAATCAACGCATAAGGTCGCTGTTAAAAAAGATCAGGTTAAAAAGCTATCCCCCGCTGAGCGAAAAAAGCGTGCTGAAGCGCGTAAGGCCAAGCGTCGAGCAGCGATGGTAAAACGTTGGAATAAAATGACACCTGAGCAACGTGCTGAATTTATGAAAAAGCACCCCAACTTCAAACCACCTGCTGATAAACCCGCTGCTGGCACAGTTGGCACCAAATCACCTGGTGCAACCTCGGTAACAACCAAAAGCAAGCAGCCTGTCAGCACAACAAAAACACAACCGGCCAAGCCAGTGGTGACACCTGCTACGAAGCCGGCTACCACCACAACAACAAAACCTAAAACAACCAATTAATTGTTTAGCTGCAATTCATGGCGCGAAGGGTATCCCCCGCGCCATTTTGCTGTGCAGCTAATTAGAGGTTCTTTTCGAGAGCTTCTGCCTGCGGGTCCGACTTGATACGGCGACGCTTGCGGCGCACCACGGTATTGAGGCCTTCCACCAGTATGGAGAAACCGAATGCGAAGTAGATATAACCCTTCGGCACATCCACATGCATGCCTTCAGCCACCAGCACGGTACCGATCATCAGGATAAAGGCAAGTGCCAGCATTTTGAAGGTAGGGTTCTCCCTCAGGAATTTGGCAATATGGCCCGAGCAGATAACCATTACCACCATGGAAACCACTACGGCAGCCACCATGATGCCAAGATTATCGGCAATGCCCACTGCCGTCATAATGGAGTCAAACGAGAATACCAGATCAATGATCACAATCTGTATAATGGCACCCCGAAAGGTGGATTTCGCCACCATATCACGCTTGCCTTCAAGGCCATCCATATCGGCATGAATTTCCAGCGTGCTTTTACCGATCAGGAACACACCACCGGCAATCAGCAGCAGGTCACGGAACGAGACGCCGTGGTCGCCAATGCTAAACAGCGGCTCAGTCAGCTGCATGATCCATGAGAGGCTGGCAAGCATCATTACACGTATAATCAGTGCCAGGCTAAGACCAATGATGCGTGCCTTCTGGCGGTATTCCTGCGGCAGGCTTTCAGCCACCAGTGCGATAAAGATCAAATTATCGATGCCTAGTACGATTTCCAGCAAACTGAGTGTAAAGAAACTGAGTATAAGCTCGCCGCTCATGACATATCCTTAATGGTTAAGCGTCAGCTTTTTATAACAGAATATGCCAACACGCAATCATATATGAACATTGCGGGTGGCAACATGACAGATAATTCATTCGAATGTAATGCTTGTCTATGTTAAAAATATACCAGTTACTTAACGGAGGAAATTATGAAAACCATCAAGACATTAGCTATTGCCACTACACTTGGCCTTTTTGCCATGACCGCCCATGCCGAAGATGCAAAAACCGAATCCAAGGCACAAGGCGTGCACCATGACTGGTCAAAAATGCCTAAGGATATCAAGGATTCCGAACGCGAAGCCTTCAAGGCCAAATGGGAAGCCATGAGCCCGGAAGATAAGAAAGCATTCCATGAAAAACGCCATGAAGCGCGCATGGAACGCCGCGAAAAAATGAAGGAAAAATGGGAAAACGCTTCCCCGGAAGAACGGGAGAAGATGAAAGAAGCACGTAAAGAGCGTAAGGAAGAACGCCGTGAAAAGTGGAAAGAAAAATGGGAAAATGCATCGCCTGAGGAACGTGCAAAAATGAAAGAACACAAGGAGCACCGTCAGGAAATGCGTAAAGAACGTCGTGAGCGCATGAAAGAAGTACACGGCGACCATAAAGAGCCAGCTAAAAAGAACTAAACTTCATTTATTGTAAGAAATCCGGCGGCCTCAGGCTGCCGGATTTTTCTTTTGCCGTAATTTATCCCAATACTCCAGCCGCTTGAGAATTTCCCGCTCGAATCCCCGCTCTACCGGCTGGTAATAGTTCCTGCGCGGCATGGTATTGGGGAAATAATTCTGGCCAGAGAACCCATCGTCCGCGTCATGATCATAGGCATAATTCTTACTATAGCCCAGATCCTGCATCATCTGGGTTGGTGCATTCAGTATATGCATCGGTGGCATGAGCGAACCATATTGCGAAGCATCACGCTTAGATGCCTTCTGCGCTACATAGGCTGCGTTGGACTTGGGGGCTGTCGCCAGATAAATAACTGCCTGCACGATCGCCAGTTCACCTTCCGGTGACCCTAAGAAATCATAGGCTTCCTTGGCGGCATTGGCCTGCACCAGTGCCTGCGGATCGGCAAGCCCGATATCCTCCACCGCAAAACGCACCAACCGGCGAATGATATAGAGCGGGTTCTCGCCGCCATCCAGCATGCGCGCCAGCCAGTACAAGGCAGCATCCACATCCGAACCGCGCAGGCTTTTATGCAGAGCACTTATTAAATTATAGTGTGCGTCCTGATGTTTGTCATAAAGCGGGGCGCGTTTTTGTATATAGGCAGCAAGTGCCGCCGTATCGAACGGCTTCTTAGCTGTATAGGCAAACAATATCTCGCAGAAATTAAGTAGTGCGCGGCCATCGCCATCAGCCATGACAACCAGCGTCTGGCGGGCATCCGCTGTAAGCGGTAATGGTCGCCCAACACATGCCTCCGCCTTGGTAAGCAGGCTTTCCATGGCCTCTGCATCCAGCCGGTTCAACACCACCACCTGCATCCGCGAAAGCAAAGCGGCATTAAGCTCGAACGAAGGATTTTCCGTGGTGGCACCTATCAGCAGAATCGTGCCATCCTCAACCACCGGCAGGAACACATCCTGCTGGGCGCGGTTGAAACGATGTATCTCATCGACAAACACCACCGTCTGTTTGCCATCCTGCGCACGCACCCTCGCCCGTTCAAACAATGCCTTGAGTTCAGCAACCCCGGATGACACAGCGGAAACCGTTTCATACTCATAGCCGCTTTGCGCTGCGATGATACGTGCCAGCGTGGTTTTGCCGCTGCCTGGTGGCCCCCACAGAATCAGCGAGGTAAGCTTGCCGCTTTCCAGCATGGTCGGCAGCATGTGGCCTGCATCCAGCAGGTGTGACTGCCCCAACAGCTCAGAAATATCCTTCGGCCTCAGCTGTTCAGCCAAGGGCATGGAAGGATTATGTGCGGATTCAAACAGTGATTTCATGGCCACCTAAATCTAGACGGCTATTTTCCCAGAGTTGCGCTTATGCAGCAACCAGAATATTGCACCTGGCAGGCTCGCCAGCATTGCTACAATGCCGGTTTGCAGCGAGATGGCAACCGCATCACTGCTGGACACTCCCACCAGCCCAAGAAGCCACACCATACCAGCCTCGCGTACGCCCCAGCCGCCAATAGATATCGGCAGTGTCGTAAGCAGCATCACCAGCGGCACGAACATCATGGCATGCAGGAAGGTGATCTGCACACCGATGCCCTGTGCGATAGTGAACGTACTGGCGCAGCTGAAAATATGCGCAATTACAGCAAAAACCAGCGCATTGAAACCCATACCGGAGCTGCGCACCATCTGCCGCAGGCAACCAATGAAATACAGTCCGAAATGGATAATCTTGATATGTTTATAAGGCTCAAAAAACCGCTCCACGCGCCGTAGCAGCCATACAGCGATCATTACCCCCACCACGATGATGGCATAAATCAGCCAGAAATTGAACGCGATCACATCAGCGATCATCGGCAGCATGGCCACTACGATCACGGCCAGTGCGGCAAGTGCTATCAATCGGTCAAGGATGATGGAATTGATGGAAAGCGAAAGCGGCACCTTATCAGATTTGGCCAGCCACACACGCACCACATCGCCCCCGATAGTTCCCGGCAGGCAGCTGCTGAAAAATACGCTGATATAATAAAGGCGCACCGCATCATACGCTGACATTGCTGCCTTACCCAAGGCAGATAATGACGCCAGTATGTAATGCCAGCGCAAGCCGCCCAGCACCACCTGGCAGAGCACACACACACCTGCGATCAGCAGGTTTTCGGTTTTTTGCTCATGAAGTGTTTGCAACAGATCATCCATCTCAACGCCGCGCAGCGCGAACCAGAAAGCTATAACTGTCAGGGAAACCTTGAATAAAAAACTAAGTAGGGAAGATAGTTTACGCTGCGGCTTCGGAGTCGACGTCATTGATACCTGCGCTGGTTGAGGTCTGTTCTTCGGCGACTTCCGCCTCGTCTTCTGCCTCATTCACTTCAGCTTGTTTATCAAATTCAATCTTGAAATCCAGAACATTCAGCAACTGGTTGGAAATACGCGATGCCTGCGCAATAACCGCCGACCCTATATCCAGCTTGATCTGTTCCTCAGTGAGTGTCCGTAATTCGGCCTCAGCATCCGTATCAGTCAGCTCGCTTTCCGCCTGGCTGACGCCCGAGAGCGTGCTGCTGATATTCTCACTTGCTGCAAAGAGCTGCCCCTGCACACCATTCAGTGCGCCGATCTGTGCGCCTACTGTTTCCAGTGCCTCAGTCACTGCCTCTTTTGCCGCTGCGGCCTTCAGCTCAGTGGATAAATCCGGCGGCGTTGCACCAAAAAGCTCATCCGTGCCTACATCGCTTATGGCAATAGTAACAATATCACCCTCTTCCGGCCCCACGCGAATGTCCTTATCTGCAAAGGAGCCATCCAGCAGCTTCTGTTCTTTGAAGGTGGTTTTTTCCACCAGCCGGTCGACTTCGGCCAGTGCTTCTGCGAATTGCTGCTGCAACAATGCCCTGTCGCGCTCTATCAATGTATCTGTATCGGCCTGCTCGGCCAGTTCCAGAGCCTTTTCCAGTTTTGCCTGAATGTCTTTGAGGCCTTCTTTTGCTACTTCAACCAGCGTATCACTGGTGGCCACATCCCGTCCGGACTGGCGATATTCAAAAATCTGTGTCTGAAGCCGTGCCGCGATCGACACGCTGGCTGCATCATCACTGGTACGGAGTATGCGCTTGCCGCCGGCAAGGCGTGCCGTGGAATCTGCAACATTTTCCGCAGTCCTGCTGTATCCTAGAACAGCTGGTGAGAACAGGCCGCCACCGATTGATACCGACGTAACCATGACACTATGTCCGTTTCGTCATGGCTACCCCCTACGTGGATGCCCCACAACACCAACACTCGGCTCACCTACATGATGAAACCGGACATTAAGCCTCGTATCCAAAGCTCGTCTATTATAGCATATTTGGGGCTACTGATTGGTTAATTCTCGAGAACCAAGTCACGCTCAGAATTAACACCTTGTTTTACATTGATTTTATAGGCGGCCGCCAAGTCTATAACCAGTAGATCATGGCGTGCTTCCTGCCCTTTTATGGTCTGCGCGGCATCTCCATTAAGGACAGAGCTGATAAAGCCCGCCGTCTCCATTTGTGCTTTATAGGCACGCACTTCACCTGGCGGCGCACTGATAAAGGCAAAACGCACCTTATGCTGCACCAGCGCGCTCAGCACCGTTTGCAAAAGTCCCTGCTGCAAAACACCCGTATCATCCGGCATGGTGCGCATATTGCTCACTTCGGCAAGTCGCACACTGGCCAGTGGCAAATGCCGCAGTAATGATGACAGAGATCCTCCATCCTGCTCAACCGGCAGAGGCGTATTGCCGCCCGGTTCCTTGAATGTGACACGGCAGCCGCCAAGGCACTGCCTGCCTTTCCTTGCCACAACAAACGTACTGCTCTCATCAAACTCATCACGCGGCACAGGCGGCAAGACTCCACCACACAGATTGATGAACATGTTGGACAGCAGAAGGGTATATTGGTGTATCTGGGCGATGTCGGTGGTGACTTCGAACGTTAGCTTGGAATCAAGCCCCATCGACCGGCGGAAACGCCGCCCGAGATACGACTCAAATGACACCATGTCAAACATACGCACTCTCCGGACAGCGATTATTCCTGCACAAATACAACCAGCAAAGATGGATATTTGCAAGGGTTTTCCAGAAAATCTAAGCGCTTACGGAAGCTACCCACAGCGTGTAACAAACTGAAACATATTGTTAGGTTCTAACAACACCGCTAAGCGGTAGAGAAAGTGCATTAAAAACAAGTTCCTGTTGATTCGCAAAGTCTAAAAACCTATTTTGCGGCAACGGACTAATGAAAGGACTAACGCCATGTGCGGCATTATTGGAATTACAGGAGCGCGTGATGCTGCACCACTGATACTGAGTGGCCTGAAGCATCTCGAATATCGCGGCTACGATTCCGCCGGTATCGCAACCATACATCAGGGCAGCATCCACCGCAGTCGTGCACAGGGCAAGCTCATCAATCTCCAGAAAATCCTGGATAGCGCGCCGCTTGCTGGCATCACCGGCATCGGCCACACGCGCTGGGCAACCCACGGCGCACCGAATGAAACCAACGCCCACCCGCACGCCACCGATAAAGTAGCCGTCGTACATAACGGCATCATTGAGAATTACCGTGAACTGCGCGAAGAAATGGCTGCACAGGGCCACAAGTTCCTGAGCCAGACTGATACGGAAGTTATCCCTGCCCTTATCACCCATTATCTGTCATCCGGCATTTCCCCTCAGGAAGCCATGGCAAAAACATTATCACGCCTGCACGGA
>CAZAQK010000088.1:0-6891 GCA_964487265.1 uncultured Rickettsiales bacterium
AAGCGCCTTGGTGTGGATACGCTTGAGCCAAAAGCAGTGAAATACCGCACGCTGAAACGAGCATAGCATATAAATCAATAGGTTAATGTGCTGCCAATTGTCATCAAATTGACACGTGGCTTGGCAGGCGTTGTTTATTATAATTAACGCATGGCCGAACTTTCCACACTGGGCAGGGCAGCACTGTATGAGCACATGGTTGAAGCGCTGGCTTCACATGGCACAGGCCGCCTGAATAAACATTCCCTGCAGCATTCCTCCGATGTAAGTGATGAAGACCTACGTACAATCATTAACATCGTATGTGAAACGGGGGATTATCCAAAACCCGATATCAAATCACAAGACCGCACAAGGCTGGTAGATACACTCGGTAATTTGCTGGATCAGGTATCGCTTATGCCTGGCATTGCAGTTTCAGTGGAAGAACCCACTTTGCGCGGCCATCATGATGATGGGGAAAACCCATCCTTATTGCAGCCCCAGTCAGAGCGCGCGCATGCCATTGCGCAAGGCCAGAGTGGTAACGTCAACAGGCGAGTTCTGCATGCTGCACGCGTTGCAGCAGGCTGGAAAAGCCATACTATGGTGGGTGCAGGTAATACCGCAGGCAGGAAAATATTATATGACATCACAGAAGCCTATTTGCAGAAACAGCGAAAGCGTGGCTTAAGCGATGAAGATGCGCATAAGCAAATGGAGCGCGAATATATTGCACATCACGATACATACGCGAAAGGTGGGTTTGTATCTCATTACAGGCGGCAACGCCTTAACGATAGCCACGCAGGTCCACAGCCTACACAGCATCACATAGACCTGAGCCCGCAGGCGATTGAAGATTTCAATCACGCCATGCAGCAAAGGCAGGAAGAAAAATCTCAAGGGTCAGATGTATATAATCTATTCACGCGCTATGGCATGAAATATGACCATACCCTTGCTCGCAAAGTCGTGCGGGAGGCGTGGGAAGAGGAAGTGAGCAAAATTCAGGAAGAAGGAATGCTGCGCGGGGCAGCAGAACGTAAGGCCAGTAAGGAATATCTGGATAGGAATACCAATGTTGTATATCTGGAACTTGGCAGGAATCTTTCGCCACGGGCATATAACGATATCGAGAACGCAATTATCGCCATATCACTTGAGCGTGAAAAGTTGTCACGTAGCTGATTATCAGCCGCGCTCAGCAACCTTTCTCTGCCCATCTGGAAGGATTTCACGTTCCAGCTCCTGCATCAGTTTGATGCCTTCTTCGAGCTTTTTCTCGCTGGTGGCATAAGAAAGCCGCAGGTATTTTTTATTCTGCTTATCGGATTCAATGTAAAAATCATCTCCTGCCACGAGTGCTACACCTTTTTCATTGATCATTTTTTCTGCCAATATTTTTGTGCCGCCGACTTTATCAGCAAGTGCGGTCACATCAATCATGGCGTAAAACGCACCCGCCATGGGATTGAATGACATGGTGGTGTTAGGTGCTTCATTGATGAGTTTTTCTACCAGATTGCGGCGAGTGATATATGCCGCACGCTGCGTGGCAAAATGTGTGTCACGCGCTTTCTTGTTTTCTGGTGCAAGGGCAATTGCAGAAGCCATCTGGCTTATGGCAGATGCGCCGGATGTTTCCATGCCCTGATAATTTTCCATCTTCTTAATCAACATTTCAGGACCTGCCGCATAACCGATGCGGTAGCCCGTCATGCCAAATGCTTTGGCTACGCCATTAACAATGAGCGTGTATGGTTTCATTTTCGGCTCAGCCATGATGATGTTATGTGAAATAGCGGCCGGATCGCCGGGTTTATTTACCAGTTTTTCATCATACACCATATGCTCATAAATATCGTCAGACATCACCATGAGCAGTGGCCGTTTATCTTTTTTACGCTGCGCATTTTCTTCCAGAATCACTTGCGCAAGGCCTGCAAGTTCTTCTTTGCTATACACAGCACTGGTAGGATTTGACGGTGAATTGAGCACCAGCCATTTTGCGTTTTGGTGCAGTGAAAGCGTTAATTTCAATGTATTGGGTGTAATCTTGAATTCATCATTGGTGCGCATGCCAACAGGAATGCCGCCATGGAATTTCACAATATCTGGATAAGAAACCCATGAAGGTTCGCTCATCAATACTTCATCATCATTATTGAGGGTAGCAGCAAAGGCGTTGGCAATGGCCTGCTTGCCACCTGCTGTTACCAGAATCTGCTTATCGGTATATTCAAGGCCATTTTCATCGGCGAATTTTTTGCTGATGGCATCTTTAAGTTCCGGCAGGCCATCAACAGGCGTATACACACTCATTTTTGCCCAGGCATCTTTGTCGCTCAGCATGGCTTGTAATTGCTCGCGTACATATTCAGGTGTGGGCTCTGCTGGTTGCCCTACACTAAAGGCGATAACAGGTAAGCCCGCTTTTTTGCGGTTGCTGGCTGCTTTTACTACCGCAAACGTGGGTGATTCCCGAAGCCCAATAATTTTTTTGCTAAGTTGTATGGTATAATCAATAGCTTCCTGCAGCATAGTCATCCTTTTTTGAATTCAGGAAGGGAATCTACAGTTCCGAAAGAAAATGTAAACCGTTTTTAACGGATAATTACGCTGCGTAGGTAGCGCCCTCACCTTTGGTAATCACCTCATCGGTGGGCAGGATGGTCTTTGCGGGGATGAGTGGAAGGGCTTTAAGCTTTTTGTAATATTCCGAGAAATCCGGCTTGGTGACATCGAATAACTCCTCGAAGCTATTGATTACAAAATAATCTTTTTGTACGTCATCAATCCGGTAATCGGTGCGCATGGCGCGCATCACATCCAGATGGAAGCGGTTGGGGATAGTGCTTTCGAGGCAGTAAATCGACTCACTTTTGGATGATACAATGCCGGAACCGTATATTTTGAGGCCGTTTTTATCGCGAATCAGGCCGAATTCCACGGTAAACCAGTAAAGCCTGCCGATGAATTCTTCTGCACCAAGCGATTTTGCCTTCACCGCTCCTAGGCCAAATTGCTGCATGTAATCAGCAAATACGGGGTGCGCCAGCATCGGCACATGGCCGAATAAATCATGAAAAATATCCGGTTCCTGCAGGTAATCGATCTTTTCCGGTGGGCGGATCCACCATGTTACAGGGAACTGACGCTTGGACAAATGTTCCAAAAACAGCTGGCCGGGAATAAAACCGGGTACCGTTACCAGCTTCCAGCCACTCGATTTTTCAAGCATATCTGACACGCGCCGCCAGTCGGGAATGCCGTTTTCCTCAAAAATCCCGAGCTTATCCACTGATGCCATATATTCATCACACGCCCTGCCTATCAGCAGGGGCTTCTGGCGTTTGCACAGCGTATTCCACATGGCATGATCGGCATCTGTATATTGCGCGGGATCGAAATCGAACGTATAGTCCTCGCGCATGTCAGCGGGATGTTCATCGGCTCTCATAGCCATAACCAGCGTCTCCTGATAGAATAATTACACACCGCTTATACAAAGAAAATCCATGCCCCGCAAAGCAAATTCCATCACCATCCGCGAATTAAAACCCGCTGAAATGCCTACACTCTATCCGCTCATCAAACAGCTGAACCCAACCATTACCCGCCGTCAGTTTGGCATACTTCTCGATGCGGCTCTGGGTGAGGGCTATCGCTGTTTTGGTGGTTTCCAGGGGAAAAAAATGGTGGCAACCTGTGGTGCCTGGGTGATGACCCGCTTCTGGTGCGGAAAGTTCATGGAAGTAGATAATGTGGTTGTAGATAAAGCACTTAGGAATAGCGGGTTGGGCAAGATCCTGCTGGATGAGGTGGAGAAAATTGCCAAACATGAAGGCTGTCAGATGATGCTGGCGGCGAGCTACACCCATAACACCGCGTCACACCGCTTTTATTTTCGCGAAAAATATATTATTAGAGGATTCGTGTTTACCAAGGAGATATAGGATATGCCTGCAACTGCCGTGAGCCAGCAATCAACTGCCACCAACATCAACCCGATGGGAACGGATGGTTTTGAATTCGTTGAATACGCATCCATCGACCCAAAACCGCTGGAAGAGTTATTCACCAAGCTGGGCTTTAGCAAGATCGCCAAACACAAATCCAAGAACGTGCATCTGTGGCGTCAGAATGACGTGAATTTCATCCTGAATGCCGAGCATGACTCGCAGGCTTCCGGTCATTTCAATGTGCATGGCCCATCGGCAAATGCCATGGCATTCCGCGTGAAGGACGCGGCTTATGCCATCAAACGCGCCAAAGAGCTGGGCGCGAAAGTAGTGGAAACGCCAATAGGCGAAGGTGAGCTTCATATTCCGGCCATTGAAGGTATCGGCGGCAGCTTACTTTATCTCGTCGATAAATACGGCGATAAAGGCTCGATTTATGAAGTAGATTTCGTGCCACTTCCAGGTGTTGACCAGCATCCAAAAGGGTGCGGCCTTGCCTATATCGACCACCTCACGCACAACGTGCAGCGCGGGCAGATGGATGTATGGGCGAAGTTTTATGAGAAACTCTTCAACTTCCGCCAGATCCGTTATTTCGATATCGAAGGCAAGCTCACAGGCCTTGTTTCCAAAGCCATGACCAGCCCGTGCGGAAAAATCCGCATCCCGCTCAATGAATCCTCCGATGATAAATCGCAGATCGAAGAATTCCTGCGTGAATATAAAGGTGAAGGCATCCAGCATATAGCGCTTGCTACCGGCAATATCTATAAAACGTTTGACGGGCTGAAATCAAACGGCATCCGCTTTATGGACGCACCGCCGCAAACCTATTACGACAATCTTAAAAAGCGAGTGCCACACCATCAGGAAAGCCTGGATGATCTGCGTCCGCGCGGAATCCTTGTTGACGGTGCTCCCGATTCAGCACCGGGTGCTGGGGATGGTGGCATACTGCTGCAGATATTCACCTCTACGGTGATCGGGCCGATTTTCTTTGAGATCATCCAGCGCAAAGGCGATGAAGGCTTTGGCGAGGGCAACTTCAAGGCTCTTTTTGAGTCTATCGAGGAAGACCAAATAAAACGCGGTGTACTAAAAGCATAACTGCCTATTAACCAAAAATAAATGTGAATACCCTAGGCTGGTGTAGTTTTAGATACATCAGGGGGATTTATTATGAAGGGCATTCCACACGATATACGCGCCAGCGACCATCCAGAGATCATTCGCGCCAGTGCCGAAGGATTTGTGGTTCGCAAACCACATCCTTCGATAAAGCGCGGTTACCAGATATGCATACTGATTGGCATCACGGTTGTCGGTATTTATGTGCTGGTTTTAAATGATGCGCTGGTGGCCTCTCTCATGTGCGTACTTATTGGTACAATCATGCTGATTCTTGCCAAACGTATCGAGCGGTTGCAGCAAATGCTCACTGCTACGGAATTCAGCAATGCGCTGTTCACCTCCGCGCTCACCAAGAATTACCTGTTCACGATGATTGCAACCAAGGCTGGTGATATCGTGTATCTCGACCGTGCGTTCCAGACGGCTTTCCCGGATTTCATTGACCAGCCCAAACGCACGCTGGATCTACTACTTACCACACATGGTACGCCGCCGGAGCAGTGCCAGTATATTGAATCGCTGGTGAGCCAGCCAAGCCGCGCCGATGTGCCGATGCTTATCCAGTATGGTGCAGACAAAACACCGCGCGCGGTAACGCTTGCGATTGATCCTATTGACCGCCCTAAGGGTTTCATCGTGCTGAGAGGGCACGACTAAATATCAGCTGATGGCTGAAAAAGGTGCTGCGATGGAATTATATATAACCGTCGCTTCGCCGCTATAGATATTACCCATATCGCCGGCAGTGCATATGGCGGCATCAATGGGTACGGTTCCGAGCAATGGTGCAGAAAATTCATCCGCGAGTTTTTTGCCGCCGCCCGCACCGAATACCCCGCCGCTCATATTTTCCACCACGCCAAGAATTGGCACCCTGACCTTGGTGAACATTAGTGCCGCCTTGCGCGCATCCATGAGGGCAACTTCCTGCGGGGTGGTGGTGATAATGGCACCGGTAAGCGGCACCAGCTGCGCCATGGACAAATGCACATCTCCCGTACCGGGCGGCATATCAACGAGCAGGATATCCATGGGTTTTTCGGCGGTGCCCCAGCGCGTAAGGCGCAGAAGCTGCGTAAGTGTTTTGCTGATCATCGGGCCGCGCAGCACGGCGGCTTCATCGCCCGTGATAAACCCGATCGACATGCAGGAAATACCATGGTTTATGAGCGGCAGCATTCTGCCTTCGGCAAAATCCGGTTTGCCAGATACACCCAGCATGCGCGGGATGGATGGCCCGTAAATATCAGCATCCAGTATGCCAACGGTTTTGCCCATGGATGTGAGTGCATGCGCCAGGTTTACGGTAAGCGTTGATTTGCCAACGCCACCTTTTCCCGATGCAACGGCAATTACCGCGCGCACATGTTCCAGTCTATCTGTATTCCAGATGGCTGGCTTGCGTATCCCCGCGCTTGTCGCGGGGGCAGGTGCGTTATGCATAATATTCCGTTTAGCAATTACTTGAATTGTTAGTTGATTTGCCCCTATATACATGACAGTGAAAAATATTACCAGACCCCGCAACAAGTGCGGGGATAGGAGGATTTGATGGCATGGGGCGATAAAGGCGGTTTTGACGGTGGCGGTCCATGGGGACGGCCAACAGGCGGCGGTCAGCAACCTTCCGGTAACGAACCACCTCCCGGTGGCCCGGATTTTGATGAATGGGTGCGCCTTAGCCAGGAAAAATTCCAGCGCATGTTCCCGGGTGGCGGCGATAGCAAGAAGGGCTTCGCCCTTGTGATTGCGGTGCTTTTAGTGCTGTGGATGGCATCGGGCATTTATTTTGTGAAAGCCGATGAGCAGGGTGTGG
>CAZAQK010000089.1:0-6852 GCA_964487265.1 uncultured Rickettsiales bacterium
CCACTTTCGCCTACATCAAAGGCAGGCCGCTTGCACCACAAGGTGCTGATTGGAATAAGGCTGTGGCGTACTGGAAAACCCTGCCAACTGATGCAGGCGCGAAATATGACGCGGAAGTGGTGCTGAAGGCAGAAGACATCGCCCCGCAGGTAACTTGGGGCACCAACCCCGAGCAGGTGCTGCCAATAACAGCGAATGTGCCGCAGGCCGATTCACAGTCTATTACCCGCGCACTCGAATATATGGGCCTTCAGGCGGGTCAGAAACTTACTGATGTGCCCATCGATAAAGTATTCATCGGCTCCTGCACCAATGGCCGCATCGAAGATCTGCGTGAAGCCGCGAAGGTGGCCTTTGGCCGCCATGTTTCCAGCCGCGTAAAACTGGCCATGGTCGTGCCCGGCTCCGGCCTCGTGAAAGAACAGGCAGAAAAAGAAGGGCTGGATAAAATTTTCCTCGATGCCGGGTTTGAATGGCGCGAACCGGGCTGCTCCATGTGCCTTGCCATGAATGCCGACAGGCTTGACCCGGGCGAACGCTGCGCCAGCACATCGAACCGCAACTTTGAAGGCCGCCAAGGCCGTGGTGGCCGCACACACCTCATGAGCCCCGCCATGGCCGCAGCAGCAGCAATTACTGGGCATTTAGCGGATGTAAGGGAGATGAAGTAATGAAATCTTTTAAAACTCTAACCGCCATCGCCGCACCACTGCCTATCGAGAATGTGGATACGGATGCGATCATCCCCAAGCAGTTCCTCACCACCATCAAACGCACCGGTTTGAAGGATGGGCTGTTTTATGAAATGCGCTATACGGTGGATGGCAAAAAGATCGAAGATTTCATCCTGCACAAGCCACCTTTTGATAAAGCGCAGATACTGGTGTCGGGTATAAATTTTGGTTGCGGCTCCAGCCGCGAACATGCGCCGTGGGCGTTGCTGGATTTCGGGATCCGCTGCGTAATTGCGCCATCATTCGCCGATATTTTCTTCAACAATTGCTTCAAGAACGGCATTCTTCCGCTTGTATTGCCAAAAGAAAATGTCGATACCTTGATGGGGTATGCTGCCAATGGCGTACCCCTCACCGTTGACCTTGAAAAGCAGACGGTTATGGCTGGCAATGAAAGTTTTTCCTTCAATGTGGAACCCTTCCGCAAGCACTGTTTGATGAACGGGCTGGATGATATTGGCCTGACGCTGGAAAAGTTAAATGCCATTGCTGATTACGAAAAGAAGCAGAAAGAAACTACACCATGGCTGGCTGCATAAAATAAATGGGCGGACACCACGACCATGACCTGAACACCAGCAAACGTGTGATATGGGCTGTGCTGGTATTGAATTTAGGAATGTTCCTAATCGAGATCTTCCAGGGCATTGATGCCGATTCCAGCTCGCTGATCGCTGATTCCATCGATTTCCTGAGCGATTCTTTCAGCTATGCCATCACCCTCTATGTCATGCATAAAGCCCTGTATTTGCGCGCCAAGGCCGCCATCATCAAGGCTTATTGCATGTTTGGCGTAAGTGCAGTTGTGCTGCTGCAGGCCATCCATAATATTGTGGAAGATTGCCTGCCGAACCACGTCACCATGGGCTGGGTGGGTGCGCTTGCGCTGCTTGTGAACGTCATCTGCACCATATTGCTATTCCGCACGCGTGGGAAAGACAGCAACATGCAGTCCATCTGGCTGTGCAGCCGCAACGATGCCATCGGCAATTTGCTGATCATCATCGCTGCGGGACTGGTCTATGCCACAAACAGCTTGTGGCCAGACCTCGCGGCAGCCCTAGTAATCGCTGGACTTGCCAGCACCTCCGCATTAAAAATCATTAAACAAGCTAAACAAGAGCTAAAGCATGACCACTAAACATATCCTCCTTCTCCCCGGCGATGGCATTGGCCCGGAAGTCGTCAAAGAAACCGCCAAGATCATAGACTGGGTAAGCAGCAACGGCAGCGTGAAATTCACCACCAGCACCGCTCATATTGGTGGCAGCGCGTATGACGCGGTGGGCACACCCTTCCCGGCTGAAACACTGGCAGCCGCCAAAAAAGCTGATGCGATATTGCTTGGCGCGGTCGGCGGGCCAAAATGGGAATCGCTCCCTATCGCCTCCCGCCCGGAAAAGGGATTGCTGGGACTCCGCAAGGAGCTTGAGCTGTTCGCCAATCTCCGCCCCGCCATTTGCTTTGATGAGCTGGCAGACGCCTCCACACTGAAACATGAAGTAGTTGCGGGCCTTGATATCATGATCGTGCGTGAACTCACGGGAGGTATCTATTTCGGCCAGCCACGTGGCGTGGAAAACCTGCCGGATGGCACGCGCCGTGGCTTCAACACGGAAGTATACACCAGCCCGGAAGTGCACCGTATTGCACATGTGGCCTTCGACCTCGCCTCTAAACGTAATGGCCGCGTTTGCTCAGTTGATAAGGCGAACGTGCTGGAATGCACCGAAATGTGGCGCGAGGAAGTGAAAAAGATCCATCAGGAGGATTACCTGAATATCGAACTAACCCACATGTATGTCGATAACGCCGCCATGCAGCTGGTGCGCAACCCCAAGCAATTCGATGTGATGGTCACCACCAATATGTTCGGTGATATTTTATCGGATATTGCCTCCATGCTCACTGGCTCTCTCGGCATGTTGCCTTCGGCATCGCTGGGACATCCGGGTACCCCGGGGGTGTATGAGCCCGTGCATGGCTCTGCGCCGGATATTGCGGGTAAAGGTGTCGCAAATCCTATCGCCACCATCCTTTCCTTCGCCATGATGCTGCGTTACTCGTTTGATATGAAAGCGGAAGCGGACAGGCTGGAAGCAGCAGTGAAAGCCGTGCTTGCTGATGGTTTGCGTACCGCCGATATCATGCAGGATGGCATGAAGCGCGTCTCCACCAGTGAAATGGGCGATGCCATCCTTAAGAAACTGGCCGAGAAGGTGGCGAAAGCAGCATAGTTCTCGTCATTGCGAGGAGGCTGTAAGCCGACGCGGCAATCCATTAGCAATAGCTGGATTGCTTCGCTACGCTCGCAATGACGGCTACACGCCAAATAATCTCTGGATTTTACACAGGAAAATGCTAATTTAGCTGCCCCTAACCTATAAGAATATGGAAGAAAGATAATGAGTTACAAAGTAGCAGTCGTCGGCGCAACCGGTAACGTTGGCCGCGAAATCCTTGAAATCCTTGCTGAGCGAAACTTTCCAGCGCGCGAAGTGGTGGCACTGGCATCTAAAGCATCCGTGGGCAAAGAAGTGAGCTTCGGTGAGACGGATATTTTGAAAATCCAGGCACTCGATGATTACGATTTTTCGGATACCGACATTGCGCTTTCATCGGCTGGTTCCAGCGTATCCAAGGAGTTTGCACCGAAGGCCGCTGCTGCTGGCTGCGTGGTGATCGATAACACCTCCCTCTTCCGCATGGAAAAAGATATCCCGCTGGTGGTGCCGGAAGTGAACGCGCACGCGCTGAAAGATTTTCGTAAACGCAACATCATCGCAAATCCTAACTGCTCAACGATGCAGATGGTGGTGGCGTTGAAGCCGCTGCATGACATTGCAAAAATAAAGCGTGTGGTGGTTTCCACCTACCAGTCGGTTTCCGGCGCGGGCAAAGCCGGCATGGATGAGCTGTTTGACCAGACCAAACAGATTTACATGAACAGCCAGATGGATCCTGCAAAATTCACCAAGCGCATTGCGTTTAACGTGATCCCACATATCGATGTGTTCATGGATGATGGCTATACAAAGGAAGAATGGAAGATGATCCATGAAACCAAAAAGATCATGGATGAAAGCATTGAAGTATCCGCCACCTGTGTGCGCGTGCCGGTATTTGTCGGCCATTCGGAATCGGTGAATATTGAATTTGAAAAGCCGCTTTCAGTGGAAGAAGCCCGCGAGATCCTTGAGGAATCAGACGGCGTTGTAATGTATGACGAGCGCACCAATGGCGGTTATTGCACCCCGATTGAATGTGCCGGGGAAGACGGTGTATTCATCTCCCGCCTGCGCGCGGATACTTCCGTGAAGAACGGCCTTGCCATGTGGATCGTCTCTGACAATTTACGCAAAGGTGCTGCACTCAATGCCGTGCAGATCGCGGAAGAACTTATCCAGAATTACGGTTTAGCTCCTAAAAAAACCAATTGAGGTGACTATGCTTGCATGGATAAAACAAAATCCGACCCTCGCCGCAGGCATTGGGTTGCCGTTCATGCTGATCGTGCTGTTTTCCATCGCGAGTGCCATACCTGCTATGCTGGTGGATGCGCCGAAGCATGATGTGCTGTTTTATGCACAGAACTATTCCAGCACATCCCGCACGGATGTAACACTCAGCGTTGTAAATGGCCATCTTAAGGCGCAATATAAAAAGCGTCCGGATCAATATGGCAATAATACTTACAACTTGTATTTATATTCAGCAAAGAGCGGCAGCGTAAAGCAGATCAACGTTACCCCACCTGATGCGGGCACGGATAGCTGGCAGGATTTCACCATTCCGGAAGCAAGCAACCTTACACTTGATACCAATCTCACCGCGCCGGATGGTTACACCTACGAATCTTACCGCACACGTTATGGCAGCGATATCGGCAGCCTGTTCTTCATGGGCGGGTCATATCGCACTAATGGTCCGGTGCTTTCCAAGGATGGCCGCACCATTCCGCTGCACCCGCTATCGGGCGATTATTATGGGCATAATGCCCAGTTCCTCGGCTGGGTAAAGGAGTAGTGCCATGACGCAGCCTGCAACCAAGCAAGAAGCCATCAGCGAGATCATACGCCTCACCAGGCAGTTTGATATCGGCGCGGAAGAGATCACCCAGGGCATGATGCCAGTGGCCGATGCCAGTGCTAAAAATGTGGGCAGCGTTGTTAAGCGCGTATTTGGTTATCTGGGCGGGGTTTTCATTCTCGCAGGTATTGGCACCTACATCGCCATGTTCTGGCCGAACATGAACAGCTTCACCCGCGTACTCGTCACCTTCGGCAGCGGTTTTATGTGTTATATGCTTGCCGTCATCGCCATGAAGGACAAGCCATCTTATGCCAAGATGGTCGCCCCTCTCCTGCTCATTGCAGCACTATTGCAGCCCACCGGCCTTTTTGTTGCGATTGACGAATGGTTCAATTCCGGCAGCGATGAACGCTATGCTGCACTCTTCGTGTTCGGTGTTATCGGCCTGCAGCAGTTCTTCACCTTCCGCGCCCTGAAACACTGGGTGTTGCTGTTCTTTGCGGTTGGTTACGGCGCGATATTTGTCGGCACGCTGATGGACATTATTGACGTGCCACACATCTTTGCTGGCCTTACCATTGGCACCAGCCTGCTGTGCATCGCCTACAGCATCAGCAAAACAGCCTATCACCGCACGGCGGGGCTTTGGTATTTCATTGGCTCGGTGCTGTTTCTTTATAACATGTTTGACTGGGTGGAAGGCTCGCCGCTCGAGATCCTCTATCTCGCGGCTACGGGCTTTACCGTATATCTCAGCGTACTGGTGCAAAGCACGGTGCTGCTGGTGGTGGGCGTGCTCGCCATGCTTTCCTACATTGGCTATTTCACCGCACAGCATTTTGTGCAATCCATTGGCTGGCCGATCACGCTGATTGTTATTGGTGGCCTGTTCTTTGCCATCAGCACCGGCGGCTGGAAGATCAAACAGAAATATTTCAAGAATTAAGGCACCATGAAACCACTCCCCAAGCAATACGACCATAAGGAAGCAGAAACACGCTGGCAGCAGACATGGGATAAATCCGATGTCTATCACTGGAAGAATGACCTGCCGCGTGAGCAAACCTTTGTTATCGATACGCCGCCGCCAACCGTTTCTGGCATATTGCATATGGGGCATATCTTCAGCTATACGCAGGCGGATTTCGTGGCACGTTACCAGCGCATGGCAGGCAAGGACGTGTTCTACCCTATGGGTTTTGATGATAACGGCCTGCCAACCGAGCGATTAGTGGAAAAAGAAAAAAAGGTTCGCGGAAATTCCATGCCGCGTGCCGATTTCGTGGCCATGTGCCGCGAAGTGGTGGTCGATGCAGAAAACGAGTTCCGCCGCCTGTTCAAAAGCACCGCGCTTTCCGTTGACTGGCGTCAGGAATACCAGACCATCAATGATGATGTGCAAAAACTCTCGCAGGCCTCTTTCCTTGATTTACTGAAAAAAGGCGAAGCATACCGCGATTTCCGCCCGACCTACTGGGACTGGGTGGACCAGACCGCCATCGCACAAGCCGAGGTGGAAAACAAGGAAATGCCCGGCACGATGAACGAGATCGAGT
This sequence comes from uncultured Rickettsiales bacterium, assembly GCA_964487265.1. Lineage (GTDB taxonomy): Bacteria > Pseudomonadota > Alphaproteobacteria > Rickettsiales > SXRF01 > CAZAQK01. Next base: position 6,323 of record CAZAQK010000089.1, read on the forward strand.
TCACGCTGGAAGATGGCTCACCACTTGTCATCATGACAACCCGCCCGGAATTGCTCGGTGCGTGCGTGGCGGTGATGTATCATCCCGAAGACCCGAATGCTGGCAAATACAAAGGCAGGCATGCCATCACACCCCTCTTTGGCGTGAAAGTGCCGATGATCGCCGATGAGGCCGTGGAACGTGAAAAAGGCACCGGCATCGTGATGTGCTGCACCTTCGGTGATGATACGGATAAAGAGTGGTGGCGGAAATACAGCTTGCCTTCAAGACCCGTTCTTGGACTGGATGGGAGATATACTGTTACTGCCTCACTAGGTGAGGATATTGAGCAAAGTGAAGTTGGGTTTACTGGTGGTAAAAATGGTAGAAATGATACATCAAACATTACGCGAAAAAATTGCGTAAGGATGGAGAGTCTCCATGAAACCTTCACGCAACTTGTTACACTAAAACCCAAACAAGCAAACACTAAAACCATCGAGCTATTGCAGGCCGCAGGCAAGCTGCTGAAGCAAACACAAATGGTGCAT
>CAZAQK010000090.1:0-6743 GCA_964487265.1 uncultured Rickettsiales bacterium
TATGGAAACAGGCAAGAATACGCACTTGGAATGATGATGATCTCTGGCCGAAGAACACTTCTTCCGGCAAATCAAACCTGACTAAGGAATAGCTGTTATTTATTATTGAATTTTGGGTATAGCCGATGCAGTTCCTGCAGCTTTAGGCAACCCTTTTGCAGGTTTGCGTGCTTTTGCTATAGGGTACATATGCGTCACTTTTTTCCGTACCCAAACCCTGTTATTGGGCAGGCGTTTTTTAGTATAGGTCACTATTTTACCTGACACAGGCACGCTTTCCACTAATGTGATTTTCTGGCTCTTTGATCGGATTTGATTATCATTTTTATTGGCAACGGCACTTAGCAACGCCGTATTTACAAAACGACTTGATGGCGACAATTTTGCATCAAATAATTCGCCCTTAAGATGGCGCAGACGACAATTTGTGCGGTTAATCTTGCATATCAGAATTTCATTCGGCGCAAAATGCGTGATCCAGAACCGGCTATGGGAACTGGCCATCATGATCGGGCGGAATGTGTCATATTGCCTGAATACACTTCGAAAATTGGTGGCCTCATGCGATAACCCTGCATAATCAAGTATGCTGGTTTGAATATCGGGCTGCATGAAATAATCACGGCTGGTGTGCCGGACATTATCGGGTGTCTTAATGACCGCAAGCCCCCAATTTGCACCCATAGGGCTGAATTTGTAATTCCTGTCCTGATTGAGGTGAGCTTCATCACCTATCACTATAACCAAAGTGTTTTTCAGCAGGCCTGCTGTTTCCAATTTATCCATCATCGCTTTAAGGCCTTCATCAGCCGCATGATAAGCGGCAAAACGGCGTGTTGGAAAATCTTTAGCATAGGCATTAGTGATATTATAAGGCTGGTGAGTCCCAGTGGTCATGGCAAATGCAAACCATGGCTCATCACGTGCCTGATCATATGCGATCAGCTTATCAGCGACATTCGGAAGGAAAATTTTATCGGCCATGCCCCAGCCAAGAAATGTTGGCTTCATGAACTGTTTTTTGCCTTCTTGCTTAAGCTGGGTAGCTGCAAATGAGCGATTAAACCCGACAGCATGTGTGAATTTGCGTTTATTGGTATATTCTAAGCTGCTTCCCTGGAAAAACAGGCTGGTGTAGCCATATTTCGCCAGAATGCTTGGCAAACATGGTTTAAGCGGTCCCCTGTTCATTGTGGCATACCACTTATTATCAGCGCGATACACAGTTTTATGTGAGAACGATGCATAATCGCCGCATACAATTGAATAAATGCCTTGCAATGTATATTGCTGCGGGGAGATAAAATTCGGATAATAAAGTGCATTCGCCGCCAATTCCTGCAGGTACGGCATCTGGCCCTTTTGCAGGTTGTAATCCGATAAACCTTCTATAGATACAATCAGGATGTTTGGCTTTGTTTGTGGTGAAGAAGCAATTGGCTTCCCCTTCAGATCTAATTCAGTGAAGCGTCTGTATTCTTTTTCAACTATCCGTTTGTGCAATGTATTGCCTGACAGTGCTACGCGCGTAAAATAATCCAAAACATTTTCTTCAATTATATTGTAAGACCGCCAGTAATTTTCAGAGATAGGCAAGAATATGACTGAACCTATCAAAGCGCCGCATCCCAGTATTGCTACCTTGCCCCCTGTGAAGGATATATCCCTGATTTTCTTGGATAATCTGAACAATATATACGCTAACAGGAAAAAACCTGCCCAAGGCAATAATACATCAACGGATAGTATAGAGCCTGTTATGAATTCACGTTCGCCCAGCTGATTACTATCTGCAAAGTTGATGTTTGCATTATTAAATTCGATATGAATTAAATTTCCTGCGCAGATACCGGCCCAAAGAAAATAAGCAACATACGCAGCAAATCTTAAGCGAATAAAAGACAGCACGTATGCCATAACCAATGATACAAGTGCATCAGAGAGAATTGCTCGCAGGTTAAACCAGCCATAATCACCCTGATAGACATATATATCGGAGAGCTCAGCCCATAAACGCGCAGCCAGGGCAATTAGCCAGAATGCAATGAAATGTCTTACAATCTGCCCAGTAGCAGGTTTACGCATTTCTCACTCCAGCTCATCAATCATATCTGAAATAACGTTAAGCCCCTGCTGCCAAAAATCTGGCTTGCTGGCATCAAGCCCAAAGGGTGCAAGCAATTCTTTGTGCCGCAATGTGCCGCCGGCTTCGAGCATCGCCAGGTATTTTTTCTCAAAGTCTTTTACCTTGCCGGATTGATAAACCGCATAGAGTGAGTTAACGAGACAATCACCAAAGGCATACGCATACACATAAAACGGTGTATGTATGAAATGCGGGATATATGTCCAGAAATAACGGTAATCACCATGCAGTTTGACACCATTTCCCAGGCTGTGCGCCTGCACATCCATCCAGATATCTGAAATCTGCTCAGCGGTCAGCTCACCTTGCCTGCGGCCATTATGCACGCGTCTTTCGAACTCACAGAACGCCACCTGCCTTACAACGGTATTAAGCATATCCTCAACCTTAGAGGCGATAAGGTGTTTACGTTTCTGACTATTCTTTTCACGGCGTACCAGCTCTCGGAATGTGAGTTGTTCCCCAAAAACTGAGGCAGTCTCTGCCAGTGTAAGCGGCGTATCACACATTAACGTACCCTGCTTTGCAGAAAGCACCTGATGCACGCCATGCCCAAGCTCATGCGCCAATGTCATGACATCACGGGTTTTGCCCTGGTAATTCAGCAATAAATAAGGGTGTATGCTGGGAACAGTCGGATGCGCGAATGCACCTGGTGATTTGCCCGGCTTTGCCGGCGCATCGATCCACGAATTGTCAAAGAAACGCTTCCCGATTGTTTCCAGTTCCTTTGAAAACATACCGTAAGACGACAACACTAAATCCTGCGCGTCTTTCCACTGGTAAATATTATCGGACTCTCCGGGAAGCGGCGCATTTCTATCCCAGTATTCCAACTGCTTTTTCTTGAACCATTTTGCCTTGAGTTTGTAATAACGGTGGGAAAGACGCGGATAGTTTTTCTGCACAGTGGAAAGCAGGGCATCAACCACCTCATCCTCAATATAATTGCTAATATTGCGTGATGATATAGGAGCCTTAAAGCCGCGCCACTGGTCTTCAATTTCTTTATCCTTAGCCAGCGTGTTGGTAATAAGAGCAAAGAGCGAGGCCTTTTCCTTAAATACCTTGCCGATCGCCAGCGCAGCCTTTTTACGCGTGGCGGCATTTTTAGATGATAGCAGGTCAAACACCTGTGGCTCTGTCAGTGATTTGCCATCTACCTTAAAGCGTAATGATGTAATCGTTTCATCAAAAAGACGTATCCATGCGGACTGGCCAGATACATGCTTTTCCAGCAATATTTTTTCCAGATCATCCGAAAGTTGGTATGGCTTGAATGTACGCACATCCCGAATCCATGGCAGGTATTTCTGCAAAGCCGGGTCCTGTAGCTTGCGTTGGATATCTGTTTCTGTAAGTTTGTTGATGCTCAGGCCAAAGAATAAAATCTGCGAAGAAAGTGATGTGATCTTTTCCTGCGTATTTTGATAAAACTGGGCAATGGCAGGGTCTGCCATGTTTTTTGCAAATGATAAACCGGCATAACTGCCCAGCTTACCCATCAACTCCTGAATTTGCTCGTATTCAGCTATGGCACGCGCTAAACCCTTGCCATCCATGCTTGCGATTTTGCCATCATATTTCCTGGCAAATTCAGCGCACTGTTTTTCAAGTGCCGCAATATCTTGTAGAAGTGTATTTGCATTCGGTGAGTGATAAAAGTCTGACAGATCCCATTCGGGCAGTTTGTTTAGAGCAGATGTTTTTTTCATGAACAGGCAACATGCTTAGTTGGGTTTAGTTATAGTATCATCTTTAGGAGCTGTTGTCTCGCCCTGAACTGGCTCTGACTGTACAGGTGCCGATGCGGGAGCGGGTGCCGGAATAACCTGCACTGGCGAGGGTGCCGCTGGCGCATTTTCCTTTTGGCTACCGACGGCAGCTGGAATCTGCATTTTCAAGAATTCTGCAATGACTGAAGCTGTTAGCTCTTCAAAGGTGATACCTCCAACATATAAAACGCCATTTTTCTCACGCTTGATAGTAACAGGTGTGCGTTCAGCAAAATCGCCTTTAACACCAGATATTTTCTTCAAGGTAGATCTGATAGGTTCTTTTAAAGAGGCGGATATCAGATCACTGGCAAGCAATTGCTCAGCATTAACAATTTCAATGTCCAGATTGCCCGATGGCAATGGGTCACTAGTAGCAAAAAACAAATTTCCAGCAGCAATGATATTAAAATTCTCACCTATAAGCGCAATTTTATGCACGGAAAAATCCATGTTGCCCATTACGGGTATGATCCTCAGATAATCCATCTCAACACGGTCTCCCGTGAAGTCTGCATCAAATATCAGGCTGTGCGGCTTGCTATGCTGGCTGCCGTCATGCACCACAATATCATTTGCACGCCATTCAAACCTGCCGTTGATCTTGTTTTCATCAATCTGCCTGATATTGCTGTTTACTGTAAGATCCGCTACTGAAATACTGCTGCTATTATCATGCACAATTTTAATATCAGGCATCTGGTAGCTGACACTGCTGATATTCGCTGCCTGATCGGATTCCGCTTTAATAAAATTATTCTTACCAAAGGATAACAGAAGCCTTTCGCGAACGATTTCTTCCTCACCAGCCGCCGGCACTGAAGAAATGATTACCTGTTCAGGAAGATGTACCGTGTGCACGCTACGCATGCGATCAGCAGAGCCCTGATCCTGCAAAGTATAAGAAATGGGAGCGGACGGCATAATAGTATGCGTCATCTGACTGCTTTTAATCACATTGATAGGATCTTTAAATAAAAACCGCACCTGTTTAATGCCAGGATGCGGCTGCTCAACCATCATGGAAGCCGTTGAGAGCGAGAAACGAGTGCTATCGATCAGGGAATGTTCTGAAATTTCATAGCTGATATCGGAAACTACCGCACTGGTGTCATATCCCCAGCCATGCATGGAAATAGCACCGTATTTCAGCTTTGCTTCCTTATTCTGCTCATTGGAGTGCCGCATGACATAATCATTAAAGCGATTCAGGTATGCTTCTGTACGCTGCCTGGTCAGGATATCACCACTACCTGAGAATATCACCAGTATCACGACAGCCAAAATGGCCATGCCAAGCGCAGATTTCTTCGCATGCGACATCGAATAAAACATAAAAAACCCCCTGATATAGACAAGAGTATGATATCGGGTTTTCTTAATTAAGCAACGGGCAAATATGTATTTTGCATGGATCCCCGCCTTCGCGGAGATAACCGTTTTCTAAGTGGTAAAGCCACTAATTAAACATGTCATTTTTTATCCACCATCATGTTGCGGGTTGCGGATGGTAATGTGACGCGTAAACCGTCCAGCGCATCGCTCATCATGATCTGGCAACCGAGGCGGGATGTATGCGTCAAACCGAAGGCGAGATCGAGCATATCTTCTTCATCTTCGGTGGAACCTTTGAGCTTGCCAAACCATGCCGGATCAACAATGACGTGGCAGGTGGAACATGCCAGCGAACCTTCACAGGCACCTTCCAGAGGCACGGCATTTTTATGCGCTGCCTCAAGAACTGAAATTCCCACCGGAACCTCTACGGTTTGCTCTTTTCCATCCGCATAAACAAAGGTCATCTTAGGCATTATTTTGGTTCCTGGTTGTTAGTTGTTGGTTGCTAGTTATTTACCGAATGCCTTCCAGCAACCAGCAACTTAGAACCAGCAACATCTTCTATCTTCGCCCCTTTTAACGCAGAGCCAATGGCTTTGTCCATTCTTCTTTGGGCGAAAGGGCCGGCCAGTTCGGCAAGCTGCTGTACCTCGGCATTTATGTAATCCCGGTCTTCGCCGGCCATTGCCCCGCGCACAGCCTGCATCTGGCGGTCTATACGGGTTTTTTCTTTATCATCCAGCAACTCTGCATCCTGCTTGATAGCTGACGCAAGCTCTATAATCACCCGCTCAGCCTCAATGCGGCTTTCGGCTAGCAACCGTTCGGTAATATCCTGCCGTGCATACTGCATGCTTTCCATCAGCATCTTTTCCATCTGCTCTGCTTCAAGGCCGTAGCTGGGCTTTACATGGATGATTTGTTCCACACCAGTACGCTCTTCCTGTGCAGAAACGGTAAGAAGACCATCGGCATCGACCGTGAATATCACCTTTACACGTGCAACACCCGCAGGAAGTGCCGGAATACCAGCCAGCTCAAATCTAGCCAGCGAGCGGTTATGGTTCACCATCTCGCGCTCGCCTTGCACTACATGGATCTTCATGCCGGTCTGGTTATCCTGATAAGTGGTGAATTCCTGCGAGACGGAAACGGGAATGGGCGTGTTGCGCTCAATAATTTTCTCGGTAAGCCCACCCATGGTCTCAAGGCCAAGTGACAGCGGGATTACATCCAATAGTAAATGGTCACTGCCCTGAGTTAGGCCTTTTGCTTGAATGGCGGCTCCTAATGCCACCACCTCATCCGGGTTCAGATCGGTCAGCGGTGCCTTCTGGAAAAATTCTCCAACTTTTTCGATAACCAGCGGCACACGTGTACTGCCACCCACCATCACCACGCCTTTGATATCAGCAATCGAAAGGTTGGCATCGCGTAAGGCATGCTCACATACGGCAGTAGTTTTTTCTACGTAAGGCATAATG
>CAZAQK010000091.1:0-6568 GCA_964487265.1 uncultured Rickettsiales bacterium
GCGGTATAGCTAAATAATATACACGGTACGTAAAGCTGTTTTCTTTTGGGAAGAGCCGTTTATGCATCACCTTCGCGGTGAATATTTGCGGCGCTATATCCATGATTTTTCTATGCCCATCTGACTTGCCATAGCCACCGCACTTCCAATACCATCCTCATGAAAGCCATACCGTTGATATGCACCACAGAACCAGAGCTGCTTTTTCCCTTGAATGATATCGATTTCAGCCTGCGCACGAATCGCCGCTTCATTAAATAGCGGATGTTCAAACCAATGATCGTTATGTACCAGCGCGGGATCTGGCTCCCTGCCCGGATTAAGAGTGGCTATCAGCGGCTGGCTGGTTTTAAGCGGCTGCAAGTTATTCATCCAGTAACTCAAAGATACGCGTGGACTTTCATCTTGCCTGCCTTCTGACAGATACACCCAGCTTGACCATGCTTTCCTGTGTTTCGGCATAAAGCTGATATCGCTATGTAAAACAACGCGATTTGGTTGGTATGTAAAAGCAGATAAAATACGCTGCTCCTCTGCAGTTGGATTATCTATTATCGCCAATGCCTGATCGGCATGACAGGCAAACACCACCGCATCAAAGTTTGTGGTTTCACCATCGGTCGTCGTGATACTAACACCATCAGTTTTCCGGCTTACTTTTACCACGCCGCATCCTGTTTTAATTCTGTCAGAAAAACCGGAAATCAGGCGTTTAACATATTCACGGCTTCCACCTTCCACTGTATACCACTGTGGCTGCTGATTGACCGTAAGCAGGCCGTGATTATCAAAAAACCGTACGAATGTAGATGCAGGAAATTTAAGCATTTCTGACAGCGGTGTGCTCCAGATGGCACCTCCCATGGCAAGCAGGTAATAATGCTTGAACCACTCCCTCATGCCTAACTGCTGCAGGCACTCACCAAGTGTAACATCAGGATCGCTTTCAAGATATTTTTTCGCTTCTTTGTTAAAGCGCATTATATCCAGTACCATTCGCCAGAAATCAGGCCTTAGCACATTACGTTTCTGTGCAAAAATGTGCGATAAACGCTGTGTGCCATACTCCATCCAGCCATTATTGATGCTGGCCCCGAACGACATATCGCTTCTGGTAACAGGAACTTTCAAATGTGCGAATAACCCTGTAAGCAGCGGATAATTACGATAATTAAAGACTATAAAACCGGTATCGACCGGCACCACACCATCTCTGGTTTTTACATCCACTGTCCGGCTATGGCCGCCTATATAGGTATTTTTCTCATACACCGTAATGTTATGGTGGGGATGCAGTAAATAGGCAGAACCCAGGCCTGCGATCCCGGTACCGATAATAGCGATGTTTCTGCGATTTTCTGCCATGATGGCTTTACTATCGTGGTTTGCATTTTGCAGAAGCTTTGCCTGATTCTAAACTATTGGTAAGGTTGAAGGATAATATTTACATTAAGTCCGGGATTTCCATCTACTAATGTAATTTTTCCCTGATGCTGCTCAACCACAGCCTTCACAAGGCTTAGCCCCAGCCCATTACCATCGGTGGAACGGCTTGCATCTCCACGGTAGAAATGTTTGAACACCTTGTCTTTCTCATTATCCGGAATTCCGGGACCATAATCCCTAATAGCGGTGCAAACATGCTCATTTTCCCTATTCGCTGAAATCTCAATAACCGAATTATCAGGAGAGAATTTCACAGCATTATCTAGAAGGTTAGCAAATAGTTGAAAGAGCAGATCCGCGTCACCTCTCACATATAATTGACTTGGAATTGCTGTTTTAAACACAATCTCTTTTTCTTCTGCAACAGGTTCGTAAAGATCCAGCACATCGTGAAGCAGTGCCCCCAGATCCACTTCGCCGAACCCATGGGCGCGCTTGCCTTGCTCGATATTTGTAATGCGTAATAAAGAGTGAAACACCCGCATCATTTTATCCGTATCTGCAATCAGCGCATCCAGATGGTGATCTTCCACCTTAACGCCCTTGAGTGATTCAATATCACTGCGTAACCCGGAAAGTGGTGTTCTCAGATCATGAGCGATATTGTTGCTTACCTCACGCACTCCGATCATTAGTATCTCGATCTGAGACAGGAATTGATTCAGAAGCTGCGCCAGATTGCTTAAGTCGTCCCATTGGGTATCTATCGCGATACGGCGGGATAAATCATTCGTGGATATAATGTCATTCGCTGTAACCGCGATTCGGTTTATCCGGCTTACAACGAAATAACTGATACCAAAACTTACCAGCACGACGGCCAGCATAAGCGCCATGATGATCAATGTAAGGTTCTGATATTGCTGATAACTATCGGGCGGCACATGTACAACAAAATCGCCAAGCAGATGCCATAAAATAGCCGCTGATCCGCCAAGCAGAATGGTAAACAGCGCCGCCATTTTAAAGCTGGAACTGCGTAAATAGGGCCTAGAAATTGTCTTCGATGATGTATCCCGCACCGCGCACCGTTTTAATAATTGTATTATTCTTATCGCCGAGTTTTTTACGCAAGCGACTGATATGAACGTCTATCACGCTGGTTTGTGGATCAAAATGATAATCCCAGACGGCTTCCAGCAGCATCGTACGCGTCACCAGTTGCCCCTTGAACTTGAGCAGATACTCCAGCAACCGGAATTCTCGCGCCTGTAATTCAATTGATTTTCCACGCAGCTTCACTTTGCGGGCAAGTAAATCCATTTCCAGATTACCTGCTTTAAGCAAGGTGCTTTGCTGGGATTGCGCTGGCGATGTACGCTTGCCGAGTGCTTCAACACGTGCAAGTAATTCAACGAATGCGAAAGGCTTGACCAGATAATCATCACCTCCTGAGCGCAGGCCAGTCACGCGGTCATCCACATCACCTAGAGAACTTAAGATTAGAACACCGGCGAGATTTCCAGTACCGCGTAGTTCGCGGATAATCGCAAGTCCGTCTATTTTCGGAAGCATGCGGTCAATGACCAGCACATCGTATTTTTCATTTATTGCAAGGTGAAGGCCATTTTCTCCATCTTCCGCCACATCTACTACGTGCCCGGCCTCTTTTAACCCCTTCTCAACATAATTTCTAATCTTAGGATCATCTTCAATGACTAAAATTTTCATGATGGGTTATGCCTCATTTCGTAGGCTCCTCCAGCCGGTAGCCGATGCCCGGCTCATTGATAATAAACTGGTCACGGGCCGGATCTTTTTCCAGTTTCTGGCGTAGCTGTGCGATATAGATACGTAAATACTGATTATCATCAGTATACGCTTCCCCCCAGACCTCCTTCATCAAATATTTATGTGTCAGCAGCTTTCCAGCATTCACTGCCAGCACTTTGAGCAGATTAAATTCTTTGGGCGATAGTTTGACCCGCTCGCCACGAAGCAAAACAATCCGCTTCATCAAATCAATCTGCAAATCGCCAATGATGATTTCTGTTTCTTCTGCCTGCGCTACAATGGCATCACGCAATGCCGCACGGATACGCGCTAAAAGCTCTGCAGTGCCAAAAGGTTTGGTCACATAATCATTCGCTCCCAGATCAAACGCCCTGACCTTTTCCTCTTCCTGATTGCGCACGGAAAGCACAATAATCGGCATTTTTGACCACTCCCGCACAGAGGATATGAACTCTGTCCCATCCATATCCGGCAATCCCAAATCAAGCAGTACGGCATCAGGCTTGATTGATGTGGCAAGGCGTATTCCTTCACCGCCTGTTTCGGCGGGGATCACTGCGTAATCGTGCGAAGTGAGTGTGATGGTAAGGAATTTACGTATCTGCGGATCATCCTCAATCACCAGTATTTTGGGCTGCGTTGTTCTCATCGCTCAAACTTCTTCTGTTTCTTCTTCAATATCAATGGGAATTAATGAGTCATATGGCAGTGTGATACGAACACATGCGCCTTGGCCATCATGCGGATCGATTGCAGTAATATTTCCACCATGCGCTTCTACTATGCTGCGGCAGATATAGAGCCCGAGACCGGTTCCAGCGATTTTCCGGTCGCCATGCTTTGATCTGTAGAACTTTACAAAAATCGCCTCGCGCTCAGATTCCGGGATACCTGCGCCATCATCATCAACGTCAATTGTTGCACCGCTCGCATTAAATGAGGCTATGATCTTCACTTCACCCTCTGCAGGGCCATATTTGATGGCATTTTCCAAAAGATTCAGAAAAACCAACTCCATCAGCGCAGGATTGACATTGAGAAGCGGGAAATCATTCTCCATTTGAATGGCAAAACGTTGTTTTCCGATGAGCGGGTGCAATGATTTAAGGGCACTTGCTAATATATCGCGCAGAACCACCGGTTCCTTGCGTATTGCCTCCAACCCGGATTCAAGGCGGCTGATCTCCATCAGGTTATTAATAAAGCGATTAAGCTTTTGGGCTTCCTCTAACGCACCAGAAACCACTTCACGACTTTCAAAATGATGCTGTATGTGCTCCATGCTCTTTAATGAGCTTAGCGCACCTATCACCGTAACAAGAGGTGTTTTAAAATCATGTGATACGGAAGAAAGTAAAGCGGAGAGGAATTTTTCCCGCTCCGCTTCACGATTTTTTTTATCCTGCTCTTTTTCTGCTTTCATGCGCTTGCTTTGCAACATTTTCTTCAGTGATATTAGCCTTTGATCTGTTGGTTAGCGAGTGCTTTCATCAGTATCCAGGCACTAAAAATAAAGCTTTAACATAATGATTAGTAAACAAATTATCTAATCATGCTGTTTTGTTATATCACATGCTTAATTCTTCCATTTAATCTGGAACTCGATCTCCTCTTCACGCCCCCCACGCTCATGTTCGATATTAAAGATAGCATCCTTTGGTATGTAAATTCGCTCTCCGGCAATCTGGATATCAAACCGCTCACCTTTCTCTAAGCAATCTGCCAGCCTGCGGAGCTTTTCCACATACTGTTCCGTGGTGTAAGTTTTTTCGATATCACGATTTTTTAATTTTGGATTATTCATACATTGCTCCTTTGGTTGAAATTATCTGCGTTCGCCAATGAGCTGCATCAAGCTTACGAAGATATTAATAAAATCGAGATAGAGCGCAAGCGCACCCATGATGACGGCTTTTGCCATCGCTTCGCCTTCCAGCGTGAACTGGTAATACATTTCTTTGAGCCTTTGCGTATCATATGCAGTTAGACCTGTGAAAACCAGTACACCGATCACAGACACGGCGAATTGCAAGGCAGAGCTTTGCAAGAAGATGTTCACCAAAGAGGCAATGATGAGACCGATTACGCCCATCATCAGGAATGAGCCTAATTTAGATAAATCACGCTTTGTGGTGTAGCCATACAGGCTCATCGCACCAAATGTGCCAGCAGTGATAAAGAATACGCGAGCGATACTAGTTCCGGTATAACTCAGGAATATGCTGGCCAGGGATAGCCCCATCACCACAGCAAAGCCCCAGAATGCAGCCTGCGCCATGCCAGCACTCATGCGCTGCACGCCAAACCCAAGTGCCAGCGCCATCCCAAGCGGGGCAAGCATTACTAGCCACGCCAGAGGCTTCATGCCTGTGATCGCACCATTATCCATAACATACATGAGGCTAAGGAACGCCTGTGACTGGGAGGCAAGAATGGCCATGATGCCAGTGAGCACCAATCCACTAGCCATGTAATTGTAAATATTTAGCATGTAGGCTCTAAGTCCAGCATCGTACTGAATGGCCTGAGCCCTACTCATAGCCCGGCGGCTAGGTATAGTGTAATTATTCATAGATAGTTCCTCTAATAATCATATGAGCACGTTCGCTCATATCCAAAATAAAGAATCCAGCCGCCAAATCGCTGTAATGACTGATGCTTAACTGTGCTTGAATGGCGTAGCCGCGCTGTAAAGATTCCGTATATGTGCGTAAACGGGGTGGTAGCGGATTTTACTTCCAGTCGCTACGGACTTCCTACCGGGTGGATTGCTATAGTTTTTAGGAACTAATAGCAAAGGAGGGTCATTCATGAAAAATCTAAAATCTTTCAGCCGTGCTGTGCGCCAGGAACTAAGCCGCATTTCGGTCACCATCAAGCAGATGGAATTCAGGATCATGCGCTTCAAAGGCTTCCTACGGCGCAAGCTGCGTGAGGAAATTCAGGAATTGCGCCGCATGCGGGATGCAATCATGTGCCGGCTTTCAGAGCTAACCGCCGAACCCCGCCTGCATCTTCCTGCCATGCAGTCGATACGTGCTGATATAGCGATGCTGCATGCGCGCTGCCGTGCCATTAAAACTCAGCATTTATAGGAGGCTCTCGATGATTCTGCCTTTAGGCGCCATTTCCCCAGACACCGGATATCAGTTTCCCAATTTTTATGGGATTGGTTACGGGGTCGGCGGGCGTATCGTGCCAAGGCAACCGGCGGCGGCAACGCCGCCGGTGCGAACGGAGGTCCGCGATATGGTGACGTTAAGCCAAGCTGCCCAACGCATCATGGATCAAGTGGAGCGGCTCAAGCAAATGAATACAGGAGAGGAGTAGCTAATGATTGCCCTGAATTGCCCCGTATGTCACGCCCCATTTAAAGAAATAGTGAAAG
>CAZAQK010000092.1:0-6433 GCA_964487265.1 uncultured Rickettsiales bacterium
TTGCGCCTGAAACAGAGAATGCTCTGGAAAAAGCATTGATCACACCTCCAACCACACCGGAAGAAATGGCAAAAGATGAAGCCATTCCCGCTGAAGTGCCGCCACCAGCCCCGCCCGCAATGGATCTGCCTGCACCTCCTGCACTGCCGGATGCACCTGCGCTGGATGTACCGGCGATACCAACACCTCCACCGGCCGATGCCGTCCCAGTGCCAGAAGCAAAACCGCTTCCTGCCATGCCTGACCTGCCACCGCCCCCTTCTATGGACGGTGCCAAGCCAGCAATCGTTCCGCCAGCTCCACCTGCCGCGGAAGAAGTGAAATTGCCGGATCCGTCGTTATTGACACCTCCACCACCACCGGCCATGCCGCAAGAACAGGCGGCACAACCAGCCGATGCACCAGCTGCACCGGTTGAGCTGAAACTGCCGGAACCACCAGCCGCCGAAAAACCTGCGGCTGAAGCTCCGGCACCAGCAAAAGAAGCCGGCAAAGCAGCGGATCTCAGCATTGCCTTCAAATCCACGGAAACGGCCGTGCCACTCACCATCAAGCCGCAACTTGAAGAGCTGGCCAAAAAAGTAAATGCCGATGAAAAGCTTCGCGTGAATCTGGTCTCTTATGCATCCAATATGAATGATCAGGCAAGTACTGCCCGTCGCGTGTCGCTTTCGCGTGCTCTGGCTGTTCGTGCCTTCCTGATTGAACAAGGTGTTGCCAATTTGCGCATCAACGTGCAGGCACAGGGCGACAAGAACCCGGGTGGCGAACCGGACCGCGTGGATATTATCCTGGATAATTCCGGAAAATAATGTTGCCTGAAGAAATCCATTTACGGAGGCACTGATGGCAGGTCATTCGCAGTTTAAAAACATCATGCACCGCAAAGGTGCAAAGGATGCGAAGAAGGCAAAGATATTCACCAAGGTTACGCGTGAGATCATCTCTGCTGCCAAGCTTGGCATGCCCGACCCTGCGGTCAATCCACGGCTTCGCAGCGCGATAATCTGGGCGCGTGAAGAAAACATGCCGCGTGATAAAATCGAAGCCGCCATCAAGCGTGGCAGCGGCAATGTCGATACCGATAATTTTGAAGAGATCCGTTATGAGGGCTATGGTGTGGGCGGCGTTGCCGTCATCATTCAGGCACTCACCGACAACCGCAACCGCAGCGCGTCTGACATCCGCGCCATCTTTACCAAATACAGCGGCAATATGGGCGAAACCGGCAGTGTAAGCTTCATGTTCGACCGCGTTGGGCTGGTAACCTACCCCATCTCAGTTGCCACTGAAGAAACCATGTTTGAAGCCATACTGGAAGCGGGTGCCGATAATTGCGAGGCGGACGCAGAATCCTATACCATCACCTGCGCACAGGAAAGTTTTGGCGCGGTGCGTGATGCGCTGGAAAAAACCTATGGCGCAGCCACTTCTGCCAAGATCACATGGCTACCTAAAACCACCGCCCCAGTAAGCGAAGACCAGGCCAGGCAGCTCATCAAAATGGTAGAGGCACTGGAAGATAATGACGATGTTCAGGAAGTCTTCACCAATGTAGAGATCCCTGAATCCATGGTGACAGCGTTAAGTGCGTAATTCTGTCATTCCTGCGAAGGCAGGAATCTCTTTATCCACTTGCACATACGGTGAATAGAGATCCCAGCTTTCGCGGGGATGACAATAACAAGGGGGCAACATGACCATCATCCTCGGTGTCGACCCGGGTTTGCAACGTACAGGTTGGGGCATCATTATTTCCGAAAGCAATAAACTCTCTTTTGTCGGTTGCGGTATCATCACCAGCAAAGCATCAGACCCCATGTCGGAACGCTTAAAACAGCTACATGACGGGCTGACGGAAACCCTCCGCGTCTATGGCGTGGAAGAAGCGGCAGTTGAAGAAACTTTCATGAATAACAACGCTGCCTCCGCCCTGAAATTAGGCCAGGCGCGGGGTGCGCTGCTGCTTGCGCTTTCGCTGGCAAGGATAAGCGTAAGCGAGTATAGTGCCACTATTGTCAAAAAAAGCGTGGTCGGCAAAGGCCATGCGGATAAACAACAGGTGGCCATGATGGTAAAAACATTATTGCCGAAAAGCACTGCAGCCAAGGCCGATGCATCGGATGCGCTGGCGATCGCCATCTGCCATGCTCACCACCGCACGTTAAACCGTATCAAAACGGAGGCAACCGCATGATAGGCAGGCTGCGCGGACGTGTGGACGAGATCGGCGAAGATTACGTCATACTCGATGTGGGCGGTGTGGGATACCATGTATTCTGCTCTGGCCGCACACTCGCTGCCCTTTCCGGCGTGGGTGATGCGGCAAACCTCGTCATCGAAACGCATGTGCGCGAAGAGCATATCCATCTGTATGGGTTTACCGATGCCGTGGACCGCGAATGGTTCCGCCTGCTCACTACTGTGCAGCGGGTCGGCAACAAGGTCGCACTCACCATTATGTCCGCTTATTCCCCTGCTCAATTGGCCCATGCAATCCTTGCCAAAGACACCACGGCGTTCTCGCGCATCAAAGGTATTGGCGCGGGGCTTGCCGAACGTATTGTTACAGAGTTGAAGGATAAAGTAGCAAAGCTTCCTGTTGGTAGTGGGCAGTTGCCAGTAACAAGCGAAGAAAAAAGTGCTGCTAAGAAGAAATCTCTGGGCACTGGTCACCAGCCACTGGCAACGGATGACGCCATCTCTGCACTCGTCAATCTTGGCTATTCACGCTCAGAAGCCTATGCTGCGGCTCTCAAGGCCAGCCAATCGGATGTCACCGAGCTTGACCAGCTGATAAAATTAAGCCTGAAGGAGCTGATGCGTGGATAGCAACACTGCCGAAAACCGCCTCATCACCCCTGTGGAAAACGAAGATGATAACGGCCAGCACGCCTTGCGGCCTATGGCATTTGAAGAATTCGTCGGCCAACCGGAAGTCTGCGAGAATCTGAAAATCTTTGTGAATGCCGCCCGCTCGCGCGCCGACGCACTCGACCATGTGCTGCTTTACGGCCCGCCCGGCCTGGGCAAAACAACATTGGCGCAGATTGTTGCAAAGGAAATGGGTGTTGGCTTTCGTCCCACCTCCGGACCGATACTTACCAAAGCCGGAGACTTAGCCGCTGT
Organism: uncultured Rickettsiales bacterium; assembly: GCA_964487265.1. GTDB lineage: Bacteria > Pseudomonadota > Alphaproteobacteria > Rickettsiales > SXRF01 > CAZAQK01. The sequence continues at coordinate 3,130 of CAZAQK010000092.1, forward strand.
GCTTACCAACCTGCAACCCAATGATGTGCTGTTCGTCGACGAGATCCACCGGCTGAATCCCGCCGTGGAAGAAATTCTCTATCCCGCCATGGAAGATTTCAAACTGGATTTGATGATCGGCGAAGGCCCGGCAGCCCGCACCGTGCGCATTGACCTGCCGAAATTTACATTGGTGGGTGCCACCACCCGCCTTGGCCTGCTCGCCAACCCGCTGCGTGACCGTTTTGGCATTCCGCTGCGCCTGCGCTTTTATGATACGAAGGCACTGCAGCACGTGATTGAACGGGCTTCTGAGAAACTGTCCATCGCCATTACCAAAGATGGCTCCCATGAAATTGCCTGCCGCTCACGCGGCACGCCGCGCATTGCGCTCAGGCTGCTTCGCCGTGTGCGCGATTTTGCCCATGCGGATGGCAGCAAGTCGATCGATAAAAAACTGGCGGATAAAGCATTGCTGCGTCTTGAAGTGGATGGGCTTGGGCTGGATTCCGCTGACAGGCGTTACCTGCATTACATTGCGGAACATTATCAGGGTGGGCCGGTTGGTGTGGAAACCATTGCCGCCGCCCTTTCCGAACAACGCGACGCCATTGAAGAAACCATCGAACCGTATTTATTGCAGGTGGGTTTCCTGCAACGCACCCCGCGCGGCCGTATGCTAACAGGGACTTGTTTCAAACATCTGGGATTGAAACCACCAGCACAAGTGGCAACATTGCCATTAGTAGATGAGCCAACCTATGAATAAAAATACTGGTACTTCTTTCCTTTCCCCTCCCCCCTTTGTGGGGGAGGGTCAGGGAGGGGGGGAAACACATGATGTAACTCTCCTGCGTGCACGCAAATTACGCCAGAATCAAACACATGTTGAAAAAAGATTATGGTACTGGCTGCGCAGAAAAAATGTTCATAATGTACGCTTCAGAAGGCAAGCACCTATCGGATCTTACATTGTAGATTTTGCATGTTATGAACCCAAATTGATTATCGAGCTTGATGGTGGACAACACGCATTACAAAATAGTTATGATAAAAAACGTGATACATGGCTCAAGCGCGAGGGATTTACTGTACTTAGATTCTGGAATAATGAAGTGATTGAAAACATAGATGGTGTTTTACAAACTATTGCAAATACAATCATAACATTACTACCCCCCACCCTAACCCTCCCCCACAAAGGGGGGAGGGAATAATATGTCCCACCAGTTTTCTACACGCGTTTATTATGAAGATACCGACGCAGGCGGCGTAGTGTATCACGCCAATTACCTGAAATTTGCCGAGCGCGCCCGCACGGAAGCACTGCGGCAGGTTGGCATCAGCCAGCAGGAATTGCTCACAACACACAAAATTGCTTTCGCCGTGCGCACCTGTCACATCGAGTTTTTTAAACCCGCGCGGCTGGATGACCTCTTGACAATTGATTCGCACCTCGACGATATAGGCGCAGCCAGTCTCGACATGAGCCAGACCATCAAAAGAGATAATGACATGCTTGTAACTTTATCAATCCGGCTGGCTGTGGTAGGTGAAGGCATGAAACCAGCAAAGATCCCGCAGGAACTTAAAGACCGCATACAATCCATTTTCAGTTAACAACCGAGCGAAAGAACGTAAAGACTATGTCAAACACAGCAGTATCCACGGCAGTAGAAGGTGTTGCATCCGCAGATCTGGCAGGCACCACCCCGGTGATCGATTTTTCCATCTGGGGCATGTTTTCCCAGGCGGATATTGTGGTGCAGTTGGTGATACTGGCACTGGTTTTTGCATCCTTCTGGTGCTGGGCGATTATATTTGAAAAATGGTTCCTGTTCCGCCGCGTGAAAGCCAAGGCGATTAAATTTGAAAATGATTTCTGGTCATCGGAAGCACTCGACCAGTTCCATGAAAAAACAAAAAAACGTGGCGGCCACCCGATGGCTAACATCTTCATCGCTGCCATGGAAGAATGGTTCCGCTCCAAAAGCAAAGGCGCGGCACCTCAGCAGGGCATTAAGATTGGCCTGCGCGACCGTATCACTCAGGTAATGCTGGTTGCCCGCAACCGCGAAATCGAAAATCTTGAAAGCGGCCTTGGCTTCCTTGCCACCACCGGCTCATCCGCGCCGTTCATCGGGTTGTTTGGCACGGTATGGGGTATCATGCACAGCTTCCATTCGATTGCCATGTCAAAAAATACATCGCTGGTTGCCGTGGCACCCGGTATTGCTGAAGCCCTGTTCGCAACAGCAATTGGCCTGTTCGCCGCTATCCCCGCGGTAATCGCCTATAATAAATTCAACATTGAGGTTGTGCGTTTTTCCAACAAGCTGGAAGATTTCTCTACCGAGTTCGACACCATCCTTTCACGTCAGATGGAGGCGTAAATGGGTGCAAGTCTGGGTGGTGGGAATAGCGGCGGCAGCCGCAGGCGTAACGGACGGCAAAGCAGTTTTGCCGAAATCAATATTACCCCGATGGTGGATGTCATGCTGGTGCTGCTTATCATTTTCATGGTGGCCGCCCCGATGATGACGACAGGTGTGACGGTGGATCTGCCGGAAACATCAGCAAACCCCGTGCAGGGCCAGGATGAACCACTCACCGTTTCCGTTACCTCCGATGGCAAGATTTATATACAGAAGACGCTGGTATCGCTCAAAGATTTCAAGAGCAAACTTTCTGCCATCACCAAGGAAAAGAAAGACACCCGCATTTTCGTGCGCGGCGATAAAAACGTTGATTATGGCAAGATCATGCAGGTGGTAGGTGAAGTGAATTCCGCCGGATTCAACAAAGTAGCCCTGCTCACAGAAGTGGGTGGAACACCGGTAAAGGGCAAGTAACACGTGAATTTCGAACGCCAGAGAGGCCTGACTTATTCTGCCGCGCTGCACGCGTTCGTATTGTTTCTGGTTATATTCGGGCTGCCTTCCATGTTTGACCGCGACCGGATGGTGGAGCCGCAGGCCATCACCGTTGAACTGTTACCTATCAGTACCATCAGCAACGTAAAGCCTTCCGAAAAACTGGCCGAAAAGGAAAAACCGGAAGAAGCCAAAGCACAGGAAAAACCCGCGCCGCCGGTAAAAGCTGCTGAGGAATCCACCCCACCGCCGCCGGCCGAAAAACCGGCTGAAGTAAAAAAGCCCAAAGAGCCGGATAAAAAAGCGGAAAAACCCAAGGATAAAAAGGAAGACAGCAAGAAAGCCAAGGAAGAAGACCTGGCCGCCGTGCTGAAAGCCGTGAAAGACACCGCGCAGAAAGACAAAAAAGAAAAACAAAAGGAAGATGGCGGCGGCAAAAGCAAATCAGACCA
>CAZAQK010000093.1:0-6420 GCA_964487265.1 uncultured Rickettsiales bacterium
TTATCTATTATCTGAGCCACACTCACATTGGCACGCTCAGGGAAAAGCGGGTGGTGCTCAAGTGCTTTGCCAGCTTCCTGCATATCCACAGCTTCCACATTCTTCACCACAAAAATCATATGCGGATTACCCATGCTTACTGCTGCCGGACTATGCAGTTCACCATGCGTAATATCCAGCTTTGCAGTATCTGCGGCCTTTGCCAATGGAATCTCCTGCCAGCCAAATTCAGGCATACCCATGTCCACGCGGATAGAATTATTTCCTGCTTTCATTGCGTGCATGATACCGGCACGTGTTTCCACCATTGCCGTATCTTTTTCACTTTCCTGCATGATGAGCCATGCAATGCATCGCGTTGCATTCCCACAGCTTGATACTTCGCTGCCATCGGCATTCAGGATACGCATGAACAGATCAGCTTTGGAGGATGCCTCCATCACTATCACCTGATCGCAGCCTATGCCGGTGCGCCGGTCAGCAAGCTTCACCGCCTGCTTTGCATTCAGTCGTATGGCTTCCTTCCGGCCATCAAAAATAACAAAGTCATTTCCAATGCCGTGCATCTTGGTGAATGGGGTTTTCATGGCGGCGTTCATACCTCAAAACCAAATGATTTTACAGGGTTTTGTATAAAAAATTAACCTTAAACAGCTATTATTGTGCATGGAGTTTTGCACCTTGACTGAGCCTTGTATGTCAAACACCACAAAAACCAGGGGTTTTACACTGATTGAGATCAGCATTGTGCTCATCATCATTGGCCTTGTGGTTGCCGGCATACTGGTTGGCCGTGACCTGATAAAAGATGCTGAAAACAAGCGCGTCATCCGCTCGCTGGAAAGCTTCCGCACGGCATTTTATGCCTTCCGTACCAAATATAATGCCCTGCCAGGCGATATGCGCTCCCCCTCAATTTTTTGGGCAAATATCACGACTGAAGGTAATGGAAACGGGCTTATCAATGTATGGCCAACTGAAGCAAGCCTCGCCTGGCAGGAACTGCTGGAAGCTGGCCTTGTAAATGTGAGCGTTACAGCTCCCGACCAGCATTACGCCTACGGTGTTACGCCATCATCTAATGGTGTGGCATACTGGTATAATAAGGACCTGCATATACCCAGCCACATAAGCCGCTATGGTAATACAATTTCCCTAACCACGGCAGGCAGCGTAGGAACCGATGCAGGTTCAATTATGAGCTCAGAGGACGCCTATCTCATCGACAGCAAAATGGATGATGGAATGCCTGAAAGCGGCCGTTTGTATGGCATGGGTGATATTACGGGTGGGTTGATTGCTCTCGATGGCTGCGTCACATCAATGGATCCGCCGCCTGTAGTATATTATTTGTCTAATCCTTATAAAGCCTGCCGTCTGGTATATTACATCGACTAAAGCTATAGCCAGAAACAAAAAACCCCGCCGAAAGCGGGGTTTTTTAGTCTAAAGTGCGCGTTTTTAGGCAGCGTTCTTGCTTTCCTGAATCGCTTTACGGCGATCATCGCACAACTTCTTAATATCCATCAATGCCTTGCGGGCACGGGTGCCGGCAGCGTTATTGCCGCCCTCAAATTTCTCATCTTCCAATTGAAATTGCTGAACTAATTCCATTAATTTTGAACTTGCAGCAGACATTAAAACCTCCTGGTTATTGATGTTAAAAAGAGTAACGGGGGTAGCCTAACCAGATTTTTAATCCGCTTTCCAGTAAAAAAATGGTATGAATTGTCACAGATAATTCACATTACAAATATGGATTTATCGTAACGGCCCCATTAAAATAGATAATGGATAGGTGTGTTGATGAGCGATATTGAATCCATAAATAACCTGAAAGATGATGAAAGGCTTGCAGCTATAGAAGAGCGCGCCTCCATGATCGCGTCTCAACTGAACAGTGCTACTGACCCAGCTACCATCAAAAGCCTTGGAGATGCCGCTAAAATGCTCATGTCCATGATCCCGCAAGGCAATTCACGAACCGGAACAGTCACCAGCCGCGTTGAAGGCGTTATCTCCGCAGCCGAGAAAAAAGAAGCAGAAGCGGATATCGATGAAACGTCCGTATCATTTGCTCCATCACGCAGTGGTGCACGTAGTGCTGGCTCATTAGCATTCCAGCAGGCTTTATATAAGTTCATGACTGATGATGAAAAAGCCTACTTCGATAAATTCCAGACCGGCACACAGTATAAAATGGCCACCATTAATGAAGATGGCACCATTACTGAGCAAACAACCACTGTTGATGGCGCACAGATCAAGGAAGATTTTGCCCGCGTAAAATCCTATACCCTTCCCGAAGAACAACAAGAAAACATTACGCTGCCGGATGGCCAGAAAATGCGCAACATGCCACCAGCCGAAGAGAAAAAGGAGCTGGATAAGCTTACTTCTTCACTAGGTAATCTTGAAGGGCAAGGCGCGCAGGAACTCATGCAGAAGCAGAAAGCAGAGCTTCAGGAATTAATGCGGGAACGTGCTGCCCCAGAGGTTATTGAGGAAGTTCAGGAAGAACAGAAAAAAGAAGCCAGAGAATTCCGTGGCAAATTCATGAAAGTTCGTGAAAGCATTGCTAGAACAACTAAGAGCCTTGACGAAGTTGCGAAGGCACAAGAGAAAGGCTGGAAAGAGGCCGAGGTGCAAGCAAAAAGCGCACTTAAATCCAATAAAGATAGCCTCAGAAGTGATATACGAGATGCTTTCAGAACATTAGTAGAAAATTCTGATGACAATAATAAACAGCGCGAAGGCCGTGACCGTAAGGGACGTGAGAAAGATAATGACTTTGAGAATCAAATGGTCACCCCGGCTAATACACGTGCCGGCGGCATACGCGCCAGGGATGCCAAAAGCCGCAAAGAGGCCGAAGGTGCCATTATGGGTGCCAAAGACGATGAGCAGGTGCCTGAAAAAACAGCTGCCATCGGCGGCATGAAGGATGTGGCCGACAGAGATCTGGCCGCCCTGTCCCCTACCGCCGTGGCCGGTGAAACCCGCCGCAGTTCTCGCGAAGTTAGCTAGCAATCAACTGATTTATAACAATTTATCATTTTTATAGCTTTTTTGCCGCCACATTGTTGCTGCAATGCAACATATTTATTGTGCGTTGCAGCATTTTCTGCTACTATAATGATGGGTTAAAAGGGTTCTTTTAGCCTGTATAACAGGGAGGAGGTTTGAATATATGCTCCACAAAGTAGCGACATTTCTGGTCATTTTAGGTGCTGCCAATTTAGGTTTTACAGCCTGGTTGCACGTTGACCTGATTGCGATGTTTGGCACTCTGAGTGCCACCGTCAGCACGCTGGTGGGCTTATCGGGCATCTATATGTTACTAACGACATATACGACGCTGATTAAGACAAAATAATCAACCGATAGCTATCAGTTAAACCGACTCCCCGTCGCCCTTAAAGAAGGCGGCGGGGTTTCTCGTTTTTTCCTCTATATTCCTATTCCATAGATAGTATTTACTGATAAACTGGTTTGCAGCTAAATCAACTAGGATACAGTAGATGTCAAATGATAACCCAATATTAGAAGCCCTCAAAGCCGCAGGCATTCAAAGTGATAATGCTCGTCAGATCGGTATGGATCTTGGCAATGCAGTGGCTCGCCTGCAGCGCGGTATTACCGACGCTGCAAAATTTGATGCCGAACTCAAAAACAGCCTGCTCTCGGACTATCGCAGCGCTGGTGTCACGGATACGAATGTAGATGATTTAGTGAAAGCTGTTCACGCAGAACATAAAGCTCGCAACCCAACTATGCTGGGCACTGCCGGTAGCTGGAATCAACGATACTAATCACACTTATTTTAGCGAATACGCATTGCCGGTTCTGGCGTTGATGTTTTCCAGTATTCCGGTATGGAGTCTGGCGGCATTTGACTGCCAGCTACGCTTAATGCATCACTCAGAGTGTTAATACCCACAGGCGTAGCAGCCTGCAAAGCATTGGTTATATAAAAATGATCACGCGCCAAAATATCTGCTAATGGCTTCTCATCATCAGAAAGCGGTTTACCAAGTTCTTGTTTGAGTTCTACTATCTTCATTCTTGCACGCAGCATATTTCCCATTTCAGGTAATTTGCTAAGCGCAATTGGGATAACATGATAATCTTTAGCTTGCCCAGCTATGGCACTGCCATGCATTCCCCCAACCACCATAAGCCGCGGCTTTTTAGGTAACTTGCCTAAGGCACTCAGTAAATATTGATCTATATTTGCAAGTTCATCAACAAAGGCTGCATCACTTATTTTTTGATCCTCCCCCTTTGCCCTGATGTCAGGAGGATAGGATGCAAACTGAGTGTTAATGCCGAGCGATGATGCGACGTCTGACAAAACCGCCATATTATAAGTCTCTTGCTGAAATTTTTCATACTTCATACGAATCTTCTGCAATGTATCCCGATCCGCGGCCGTCAATTTTGCATCCTTGGATTCTGTTATCTCCATCAGCATCCGCATCGTGTTAGCGTATACCTTCGCGGCTTTCTGGTTATCCTCAAACTGGTCATGCGGGAATTCTACCAATAAATCACTTACTCCATGATCCTGCTTAAGGCGTGCTGCCAATGCCAGCTCTTTCGCCAAAGATTCTCGGTTCATATGATCTTCAAGCAACAAGATCAGTGGCGGCTTTCCAGCTGCACTTGCGGCGTTTATTTCTGTTTTTATATGCTTCATCATGTCATCAACCTGTTGTGACAGGCGGATCTCACGCGGTTGCAAATGCAGCTGTTTTTGTTTAACAGGCGGATCGACGACAATCACCGGTGGACGATTTAACTCGGCTGTATGATGGCGGTCATTATTTTGCGCCTTACAACCGAGCAACGCCGAAACCAGCCCCAGAGATAGCGTGGCTTCTTTTAGATAATGTTTAAACATACAAACTCCAAACGTTGTTATGCATAATAAACAATAGCATAAAGGCTTATTCTCTTATGTTAAAGTTTAAGGAACGCATAAATAATATAACAAATACAATATATTAAAAAGCCCCGGCATGGGGTCCGGGGCTTTTTTTAGTTTTGTTACAAACTATCTGCTGCGGCTTTGCCCAGCTTCTGCTTCGTTTTCCTCGCTACGTCGGCGTCGTAGGTTCCGCAGAGCCAAGGTGGAAGCTATCCCAGCACCCGAAAGCAGCCCGGCTGCGGCACCTGCGGCCATTGAGTTACCTCTTGCAGCAAGTTTTTCCTGAATTTTAGCATTTGCTCTATCTTCTTCTCTGGCCTGGTCAACCGCCTTTTCTACCTCTCTATACTCCGCAGGAGTTGAACCTGAACTTAGGGAGTCCGCTGCGCTGTGCACCACATTCTGCTCGCGCGCAACATGCGATCCTGACTCAGGGGAGATCGCATCACCGATTAAAAGCCCTCCTACAAGACCACCTGCTCCGCCAACCATGCCTCCCACAAGGCCTCTTGAAACGGCTGGGTGCGGTGTTTCTTGCCTGGCGTGTATTGCGTCTTTGTCTTGTTTCATGAATACCTCCCTGTTAAAAAAGTTAATATACTATAACCAGTTGGCAGTAAATTCCAAGCGAGGGAATATGAAGCTTTTGTGACTGCGGCTAAGTAAACCTTATGGGAAATTCCCTAGGAACAATAAAAAAAAGCCCCGGCATGGAGTCCGGGGCTTTTTTCATGTGTTCGTGAAGATCCGCTACGCCCAAATGGGCTACGGCGAGACTAGGAGCATCTAAGCGCAACTTATCATTTGTACATTTTGCATTAGATGAATTGAATCCTTAAAATCACCTGTATGACAATTGTATAATGTTACTCAGTAGCACAAGCTCAAGCGCTTGTTAATTAATTCAGAATTCACACCAATACAATCCATAAGGCTATGGAAAATATTGTCATGACTTGACTTGGTCATAGCCTTAGATTGCAAGGTTTTTATTTTGGCAGCGTTGCTACTAATAAATTCGTCAGATACCCACCATATCATCGGCACGTGCCAATTACTTCGTTCGCGACGGTTGGAGTGTAAGAATTTTCCGTTTTCTCCCAGCGATTCGCCATGATCAGAAACATATACTAACAGAGCATTCCTGTCTTTAAGCATAGTGATAATTTCATGTAAGAACCAGTCTGTGTATACAATTGTGTTATCGTATGTATTGATCAGCGATCCAGCATTAAAACATTTTCTATAGAATGCGCTTAATTTTCTACCACGACCGTCTTGATGTATACCTGAGGCCATAAAACGTGTGAGTATTTCGTATGATGTGTAGCGAGAGGAGTCGTCGCCACTACACTCCGGCTTGAAAACAGCAAATGAATCAGTGTAATTATTGATATAAGGGTAATGGCTTCCAGTACTATGCAAAACAATAAAATGATTATCTTTGGACTGTTCTATTTGTCGTGATAGATATGGCAATAACTCGTGAT
>CAZAQK010000094.1:0-6418 GCA_964487265.1 uncultured Rickettsiales bacterium
AATGCACCGTGCATTATTTTCATTGATGAGATCGACGCAGTAGGCCGCCATCGCGGTGCAGGCCTCGGCGGTGGTAACGACGAACGCGAACAAACGCTGAACCAGTTACTTGTAGAGATGGACGGTTTTGAAGCCAATGAATCGGTCATCATCATTGCCGCAACCAACAGGCCTGATGTGCTCGACCCTGCCCTGCTCCGCCCGGGCCGCTTCGATCGCCAGATAACCGTGCCAAACCCGGATATCAATGGCCGCACACAAATTCTTGAGGTGCACCTGAAGAAAGTACCGAAAGCACCAGATGTGGATGCGCGCGTTATTGCCCGCGGCACGCCGGGCTTTTCCGGTGCGGATCTTGCCAATATCGTAAATGAAGCAGCACTCCTTGCCGCACGCATTGGCAAAAAAGTGGTTACCATGCGTGAGCTGGAATCCGCCAAAGACAAGATAATGATGGGTGCCGAGCGCAAATCCATGGTGATGAGCGATGAAGAAAAGAAAATGACCGCTTACCACGAAGGCGGCCATGCGCTGGTTTCGCTGTACAGCCCGGCTTCTGATCCGATTCATAAGGCCACCATCATCCCGCGCGGCCGTGCGCTGGGCATGGTGATGCGCCTGCCGGAAGCTGACAAGCTTTCCTACCTGCGCGATAAAATGTATGCCGACCTTGCCGTTTCCATGGGTGGCCGCGTGGCGGAAGAGATCATTTTTGGCTACGATAAAGTATCCAGCGGTGCATCCTCTGACATTAAATATGCCACCCGCCTCGCCCGTGCCATGGTGACGGAATGGGGTATGTCGGATTCCATCGGGCCGCTTTTTTACGGTAGCGACCAGCAGGAGGTGTTCCTCGGTTACAGTATGGGGCAGCAATCCCAATCTGTATCTGAAAATAAATCAAACCTGATCGATGACGAAATCAACCGTATCGTGCGTGAAGCGCATCAAAAAGCGCATGATATCCTCACCGAGCATCTGGATGAATTGCACATCATCGCCAAAGCCATGCTGGAATACGAAACGCTCACAGGTGATGAGATCAAGGCACTGATAAAGGGTGAAGCCATTCGCCGTGAAGACACCACAAAGAAAAAAGCTCCGGTCAAAAAATCCTCGCTGCCATCATCACGCAGCCGCAAACCGGATGGTGACATTCCTGCAGAAGAAGGCGCACCATCCTGATGACAAAACTTTTCGGCACAGACGGCATACGCGGTACGGCCAATACCCATCCGATGACGGCGGATATCGCCCTGAAAGTGGGCATGGCTGCCGGCCAGCAATTCCTGCGCGGCGACCATCGTCACCGTGTTGTCATCGCCAAAGATACCCGCCTTTCCGGTTATATGGTTGAACCTGCCCTCACCGCCGGTTTCATCGCGGTGGGGATGGATGTGGTACTCGTCGGCCCGATGCCAACGCCGGCAGTTGCCATGCTCGTAAAATCCATGCGTGCTGACCTCGGGGTGATGATCTCTGCCTCACATAACCCGTATGGCGATAATGGAATCAAGCTGTTCGGCCCGGATGGCTATAAACTTTCCGATGAAACCGAAAAAGCCATCGAGGCACTCATCGCTTCCGGCAATGTCGAAAGGCTTGCAGCACCTGACAAGCTTGGCCGCGCCAAGCGCCTCGATGATGCCCAGGGAAGGTATATTGAATTTGCCAAATCCACCTTCCCCAAATCACTGACTCTGGAAGGTTTAAAAATTGTGGTGGATTGCGCCAACGGCGCTGCCTATCAGGTTGCCCCCACCATCCTGCGTGAACTGGGTGCAGACGTTCACGCCATCGGCATTGAACCGAACGGCTTCAACATCAACCAGGACTATGGATCTACATCTCCCTTTATTCTATGTGAAACCGTAGTTGCGCGTGGAGCACATATGGGCATCGCGCTGGATGGTGATGCGGACCGTGTCATCATCTGCGATGAAAAAGGCAAGATCGCCGATGGCGACCAGTTGCTTGCGATGATTGCAACACATTGTAAAGCAGCTGGTACACTTAAGGGCGATACGATCGTAGCCACCGACATGTCCAATATGGGGCTGGAAAAATATCTGGCTGGCAAGAACATCAAGCTTGCACGCACCAAAGTGGGGGATCGCCACGTGGTCGAGTATATGCGGATGCATGGGCTTAATATTGGCGGTGAGCAATCCGGCCATATCATCCTTTCTGACTATACCACCACGGGAGATGGCATCATCGCCGCCCTGCAGGTTGCAGCCTTTATGATTGAAGATGGAAGGCCGCTCAGCAAATGCAGCAAATTATTTACGCCACTGCCGCAGGTGTTGAAAAATGTACCCTTCAGGGGTATCTCTCCACTCAGGCAGCCGGAAGTACAGGCCGTCATCGAAACCGCCAAGAAATCCCTTGGTAATGATGGGCGCATCTTCATTCGTGAATCCGGCACTGAGCCGGTCATCCGGGTAATGGCTGAAGGTGAAAGCGATTCCGTTATCAACCGCCTTGTAGATGATATCTGCAACAGCGTGAAGAAAGCCGCCAATGGCTGACATAAGCGGCCGCGTGCTTATTATCGCCGGCTCGGATTCGGGCGGCGGCGCTGGAATTCAGGGTGATATCAAAACTGTCACCGCACTTAATGGCTATGCTGCAACAGCCATTACTGCTCTTACTGCACAAAACACACAGGGCGTTTTTGGCATTCACGATGTGCCGGATGATTTTATCAGGCAGCAGATAAAACTCGTGCTGGATGACATTGGCGCAGATTGCTTCAAAACCGGCATGCTGCATGAAACGAGTATCATTAAGACAGTGGCTGAGTGTTTGCTGCCGTATATCCATACTATTCCACTGGTGCTTGACCCGGTGATGTTTGCCAAGGGTGGTGCGCCCCTGCTCGCTGCGGATGCGCTGGATACCCTCAAGGAGTATCTCATTCCACTTGCAGAAATTATCACACCGAACATTCCGGAAGCAGAATTCCTTTCAGGGCAAACTATTCATTCACTGGATGATATGCAGCGTGCAGCACAAAACATCCTCAAGATGGGCTGTAAGGCCGTTCTTATCAAAGGCGGCCACATGAGCGGCATTACGGTCATGGATTTACTGGTAACGAACTCCAGCATGAAAGAATTTCATGCCAATCGGATAGATACCCCCCATACCCATGGCACGGGGTGCACCATGGCATCTGCCATCGCGACCGGGCTTGCACAGAAAATGTCACTGGTTGATAGTGTAAAACGTGCACACAGCTATGTTCAGCTTGCGATCAAGCATGCCCCACGCTTCGGCAAAGGCCACGGCCCTCTTGGCCATTCCCACACGGTAAAAGAATTTACGGCTTAACGCTGCTGCAGTGGATTTTCGCTGCGGGACTGCTCGACACGTTCAATATGCGTCATGTCTGGATTATGACGTTTTCCAACGCGTTCGGCAAATGAGCGCATTCCTGTATCCTGCCCGACATGCTCTGCGTGCTGTTCCGCTGGCTTATGGGTGAAATGCTCGATGAAGCTGTGCCATTTTTCTTTGATGGCATTGACAAGACCATGCGGTTTTTCCCGCTTCGTACCATCTTTCATCGGCACACCGGATTCCTGCCCAATAGCAGCAAATGCCAGCTCGGATACATTGATGTTGCCACCATTGATAGCAGCGGTTATTTCGTCCACCTGCATAAGGGTGCCAAGCTCCTTGGTCAGCACCTGGCGATCACGCAGATCCAGCTTATCAAAAGATTTGCGGTATTTTGCTTCTATCACATCCTGCAGGTCAGGATTGGCTGCAACAAACACGTCAAACACCTGCTCTTTGCTGATGGTTTTACCAGCCTGACGTTCATGTGCGATTTCCCGTATTCTTTCGTGCGTTGTCTTTTTATCGACGCCAAATGCTTTATCCCCCACCCAGTGCAGCGGTGTTTTTACTGCAAAATATGTAGCAAGACCGATCACCCCTTTTGCGATGACAGCCATTATGCCTTCAGGCACAACTGGCATGGCCACTTTCAAAATAACATAGGTGGCAATACTTGCGATTGCTGAAAGCGTAACGCCCAGATTGCGGCGTTTACGACTTTGTTGCAGTTCTTCTGCAAGAACCGGATTGTCTTCTATGCCGCCAAAATGGCTGCCGCGTGCCAGCGCATCCAGATCTTTTTCGCCGATCTGGTTCACATCCTTGCCCAGCTTGGCAGCGAGTTCTTCCTTGTAGAATTTCGCGAGCTGCTTGATTTTGCCGTTATGCTCAATCTGTACCAGACTGGCACTGACAGCTGCCGTAAGCCCTAATAGAGTAAGTGTGGCAACACTGTTGCCAAAGGCGGCAGCCGGGCCAGCCAACACACCGGCAGCATTTTTACCGGCGACAAACGCAGCACTGCGGCTTACTGCCTCAGTCGCTTCGCCAACACTATGTATGGGTAATGCTGTTGCCATCTCACACTTTTCCTATGATTGCATTGTACAGGAAATGGCTGATTGAAATGTGAAGTTTTTGTGAAATGCCAAAAAAAGCCTGATTTTTTATAAGGATAAGGCTAAATACTCACGGGCGTGTTTAACGTAATTCTCAGCAGAAACCGGGATAAAGGCCTTTTCGGCATCGGTTAAGTCCCTGAAATACTTGGCAGGACTGCCCGCCCAGATCTGGCCTTTCCGCACCACTTTTCCAGGCGTGACCAGCGCGCCAGCTGCCACCCAGCCGCCGGATTCCACCACAGCGCCATCCATGAGCGTTGCCCGCATGCCGATGAAACAACTATCTTCCAGCGTTGCGCCGTGAATAAGTGCGCAGTGGCCGATCGTTACATTCGCACCAATATGCGTTGCCGCCGTATCACGGGTGACATGGATGATCGTGCCATCCTGAATATTCGTGCGCGCGCCGATGCGAACGATATTAACATCCCCACGCACCACACAGCCAAACCAGAACCCAACATCTTCTGCAATATGCACATCACCAATCACCACAGCACCCGGTGCAATAAAGGCTTTGGGCGAAATGGTGGGCGTTATACCTTGTGGGTTATAATCACCGCGGTAAGGAAGGATATAGGGCTTGTTCATATAACTAATATTGTCATTCTGAGCGAAGTGCGCAAGCACCAAGTCGAAGAATCTTTTTTATTCTTTTAGATCCTTCGACTCGCATTCGCTCGCTCAGGATTACACGCTAAGGAAACACCGCCGAGAATTGCAACCCTGTATTTTCCGGCAGGCCAAACATCACATTCATATTCTGCACCGCCTGGCCGGATGCGCCTTTCACGAGGTTATCAATCACGGAAACGATGATAAGCCTGCCAGCCACACGGTCTTCCTTCAGGGCGATCAGGCAATTGTTCGTACCTTTCACCTGATGTGTGGAAGGAAATATACCCTCCGGCAGTATATGCACGAATGTTTCATTGCCATATGTGCTGGTCAGTGATTGCCTTGCATCGGCTGCGGTTTTATCCTTCGCAAGTGATACATACATGGTGGAAAGTATACCCCTGCTCATGGGAATCAGATGTGGCGTAAAACTGACCATAACCGCTTTGCCGCTGGCATCTGAAAGCCCCTGTTCAATCTCAGGCGCGTGACGGTGCGATGCGATGCCATAAGCACTCATGCCATCGGTGATCTCGCAATAGATATTCGCCTGCTTGGCACTCCTGCCGGCACCGGTCACACCGGATTTAGAATCGATGATGATGCCCGATGTTTCAATTACACCATCACGCAGCAATGGAATAAGTGGCAACTGCGCAGAAGTTGGATAGCAACCAGGGTTGGCAACCAGCCGCGCTTTTTTCACTGCCTCACGTGCCAACTCCGTCAAACCATAGACCGCTTCTTTCTGGAGCGCGGGGGCCTGATGCGGATGGCCATACCACTTCTCATAAAGCGCAACATCGGCAAGGCGGAAATCCGCTGAAAGATCCACGATCCTCACATGCTGTGGCAAACCCGCGATGACTTTCTGGGTAGTGGCATGTGGCAGGCAGCAGAACACTAAGTCTATTTTGGTAAAATCGGCCTGTTCAAGTGATATCAATACAGGCAGGTCATATTGCGCCAGATGCGGGTATACCTCACCCATCTTTTTGCCGGCCTGTGTATCACCGGTAAGCAGAACAATATTAGCATGCGGATGCGTAAGCAGCAGGCGTACAAGCTCGGCACCGGTATAGCCCGATGCCCCCATAATCGCGATGTTGATTTTTTTTATCATAGCTCGTTCTTACACCCGTATGATAGCGAGGGAAATAATA
Source organism: uncultured Rickettsiales bacterium (assembly GCA_964487265.1). Classification (GTDB taxonomy): domain Bacteria; phylum Pseudomonadota; class Alphaproteobacteria; order Rickettsiales; family SXRF01; genus CAZAQK01. Next base: position 6,251 of record CAZAQK010000094.1, read on the forward strand.
ATTCGTTAGCTTGTAAATTGAATTCGCTAGGCTGTGCCAGATGCGACGCAATGCGAGAACCGTCGCGCAGCGTATAGAGACATACGCGAGCAACGGAAGCGCAGCATTGCAAGCAATGCTGGCCAGCATAGTAGAATTCGTTTAGCGTTTGCTGAACTGGAAGCTACG
>CAZAQK010000095.1:0-6402 GCA_964487265.1 uncultured Rickettsiales bacterium
GGATTTGGCAGCAGTGGAATCTTTCATGATCTGCTGGATGTTGACCACGGCAAATGACTGTGCATCAGCTGCCAGTGCGGCAGGGCTGGAAGCCATGAGCATGGCGGCTGCGAGTAAATAGATTTTTTTCATTGGTAGTGTCCTTTCGTGTAACTAAAAATATTAGAATCGAGTGCCGAAACTGAAGCGGATGTTTTCCGTCAGGTCGCGGTCTTCTTTCACCACGGCGTGCGCAAGGTCGATACGGATGGGGCCGAATGGCGAGCTCCACAACAGGCCGGCACCTACCGATACGCGCGGGGAGTTTTCATCGAATACGTTGGCACCCGTATCATCAACCTGCCAGAGGCTGCCGACATCGGTAAACAACGCACCGCTTACGCCGAGTTCATCAGGCAGGCCGAGCGGGAATTTGAGTTCGCCGGTTGCTGTGTAGTAGGCATTGCCGCCCAGAGCATCACGCGTGGTGATGTCGCGCGGGCCGATACCAGAGTTGCGGAAGCCACGGAAATCATCGCCGCCCACATAGAAACGCTCGTTGATGCGCACATCTTCACCGGCAAGGCCGAACACATACCCGCCGCTGCCCAGCACACCAAGCGTCCATTGCGGGGCGATCGGGTAGTAGTAGCTGGTTTTGACTTCATGCTTAAGGTAGCGTGAATCACCGCCAAGGCCTGCTACTTCCTGGCCGATCTGGAAATAATAACCATCAGATGGGTCGAACTTGTTGTTGCGGTCATCATAGGTGAGGGAGTGGCCGACAGAAGAAGAAACGTTCTTGCCTGCCGTGTTGCGCAGTGTGTAGTTGACGCTGTGGGTGAGTTTTTCCAGCAGGCTGTAGCCACCGCGCAGTGTCACGCCACGAATATCGCTGTTGTAGGAACTTTCACGCAGGAATTCCTGCTTCACACGGTAGATATCGAAACCGGCTGAAATATCGCGGTTCAGGAAATACGGTTCGGTGAAACCAAGCTCCACCTGTTTGCGGCGGGCTGCGTAGGTCACGCGGGTGCGGAGTTCCTGGCCGCGGCCGAGGAGGTTGCGTTCCTTGATACCGAAATCACCCAGCACACCGTCGGTGGTAGAGAAACCGGCACCCATGTTGATCTCGCCGGTGGATTTTTCCTGCACATTAACATCCACCACGGTTTTATCGGGTGCGCTGCCTTCCTTGTTCTTGACTTCCACTTTTTCGAAGAAGCCAAGGTTATTCAGGCGTTGTTCAGTGCGTTGCAGCTTGGCGTTGTTATATGGATCGCCTTCGCTTAAGCGGAATTCACGGCGAATCACTTCATCCAGCGTGCGCACGTTGCCTGTGATGTTGATACGCTCAACATATACGCGTGGGCCGGGTTTGATAACATAGGTGAGGTTGGCGACCTTCTTTTGTGAATCTTTTTCCAGCTTGGGCTGGATATCGACGAAAGCATAGCCGAGATTGCCGAGTTTTTTGGTCATGCCATCGACGGTGGCTTCCACCGCGCTGGCATCATAGGTGTCACCGGTGGTGGTGGTGATCTCATCGGTGAAATCCAGCGGGTCTTTTTCTTTCAGCTCATTGGCAACACGCACATCGCCAAAACTATATTGTTCACCTTCTTCCACCACAAAGGTAACGTAGAACGCATCTTTTTCCGGTGAAAGTTCAGCGTGGGCGGATTTCACCTGGAAGTCAGCGTAGCCTTCGGTCATGTAGAAGCGGCGGAGCAGCTCCTGGTCGAATTGCAGGCGGTCCTGGTCGAACACGTCGTTATCGGTGAGGAATTTGTACCAGCGTGTTTCTTCGGTGCGGATGGCTTCGCGCAGTTCCTTGGTGCTGAACTGCTTGTTGCCGATGAAATTGATTTTCCGGATATAGGCCACTTGCCCTTCGGTGATTTCATAGACGAGATCAACGCGGTTCTGGTCCTGCTGGATAACCTTGGGTTCCACGGACGCATTATAGCGGCCGCTGCGGCGGTAAATATCAAGGATGCGTTTTACATCGCTTTGCACTTTATCGCGCGAATAGATGGAGCGTGGCTTGAGTTCCACTTCCTTTTCCAGCGATTCGGTTTCGATGCGGTCATTGCCTTCAAAAGCCACTTTGCTGATGACGGGGTTTTCTTCCACACGCACGATCAGCGTGCCGCCGGAGCGCATGAGCTTTACATCGGAGAAAAAGCCGGTGGCAAAAAGTGCTTTAAGGGCAGCGTCAATATCCGGTTGGTTGAAGCGGTCACCTTCCTTGAGGTTGAGGTAGGACATGACGGTACGGCCCTCAATGCGCTGGTTACCTTCAACACGCACGTTTTTGATGAGGTCGCCGCTGGTTCCGGCTACGGGCTGGGAATCCTGCGCGATGGCTATGGATACGGGGCCGGCGGCAAGTAAAACACCCCAAACGGCAGCAGACAACACAGAACGTGAAAGCATGAAATACACACCCGACTTACATGAATAACTGACCAGTAGTCATGCGGCAAAAATCGCCCTAAAGCAAGTGGAAAACACGCGATAAACATCAATTGCTTAGAATAGTTTCCGCAAGTCATTAAAGATGGTAAAGGCCATCAGCGTCATCAGCACCACAAAGCCAAAGCGGAAGCCATAATCCTGCACTTTCTGTGCTAAGGGTTTGCCGCGTGCGGCTTCGGCAGCGTAATAGGCGAGGTGGCCGCCATCGAGCATGGGGATTGGCAGCAGATTCACCAGCCCAAGATTGGCCGAGAGCATGGCGATCAGCCACAGCACGGTGTAAAAATCTTTATCGGCCGCCTGGCCGGAAAGCTGGGCAATGCCCACGGGGCCTTTGAGGTCTGCCGCGCTACGTTGGCCGGTCACCATCTGGCCGATGACTTTGAGCGTGGTTTCGCAGATGAGGTAGGTGCGATACACCGATTCTTTCAGGGCGACGCCAAGGCCAGCATCCTCATATTTTATTTCCGGGCTTTTAATGCCGATCAGCGGGCGTTTGATCTTGTTGCCAAGTCCGTCATCATCCTCGAATTCCTTGGGTGTGAGCGTGACCTGCATATTTTTGCTGTCGCGCTCTATGTGCAGCGTCACCGGTGTGCCAAGATTGGTGGAAATCAGGAACGGAATGTCGTTGAAGCGCGAAACTTTTACGTCATTGATCTGGTAAATATGGTCGCCGGGTTTAAGTCCCGCAGCTTCTGCCGGTGAATCCGGCATGATGGAGCCTACCACCGGTTCGGTGGAGGGCAGGCCGTTGGTCATGATGAAATAACAAAACACCACGATGGTCAGGATAAAATTAGCGATCGGCCCCGCCGACACAATGGCTGCTTTTTTATAAAGCGGCTTGTGGTGGAAGGTGAGTTTCTTCTCAGCTTCGCTCATCTGCTCGATGGCCTCGGCATCGCTGGTGCTGGCTTCCGAGGCATCGCCATACATCTTTACATAGCCACCCAGCGGCAGCAGCGACAGTTTCCAGCGTGTGCCGGATCTATCGGTGTAGCCAAAGATTTCTTTGCCGAAGCCAATGGAAAACGCATCGATCTTCACGCCGCATAATTTTGCAATGATATAATGCCCGAACTCATGGATGAATACGATGATGCTGATGACGATGAAGAATGAGCCCAGTGTGTGCAGTAAGTTAAGTAGTGATTCCATTATGATCCCTTTGCAATGCGGCGTGCTTTTTCGTCGCAGGTCAGCACATCTTCGATTGAGGCGATGGACGCATTGTCCATTTTCTCCAGTGTTTGTTCAACTATTTTGGCGATATCAAGAAAGCCGATCTCTTTTTTCAGGAAACGGTGCACGGCAATTTCATTGGCGGCATTCAGTGCGCAGGTTGCGCTACAACCAGCTGCCAGAGCCGATTTGGCAAGGCGCAGGGCAGGGAAGCGTGTTTCATCTGGTGCTTCGAAATGCAGTGTGCCGATTTCGGCAAAATTCAGTTTTTTGACAGGGGCTTCAATACGCTTTGGCCATGCAAGCGCGCAGGCGATGGGCGTGCACATATCCGGGTGGCTCATCTGCGCCAGTGTTGAGCCATCGACCATCTGCACCAGGCAATGCACAATGGACTGCGGGTGGATGATGGTGTGTATCTGGTGTGCTTCAAGCGGGAAGAGGTGGTACGCCTCGATCATCTCCAACCCTTTATTCATGAGCGTAGCGGAATCAACGGAGATCTTCGCACCCATGTTCCAGTTCGGGTGTTTGATGGCCTGTTCGGGCGTTGCCGCTTTCATCTGTTCAAGCGTCCATGTGCGGAACGGGCCGCCAGATGCCGTGAGCGTCACCGATTCGACAAATTCAAAATCACACGAAAGCTGGAATACGGCGTTGTGTTCGGAATCGACCGGCAGCAATGTGGCTTTATGTTTTGCGGCTTCCTTCATCACCAGTTCACCGGCACATACCAGTGATTCCTTGTTGGCGAGAGCGACGGCTTTGCCGCTGCGGATGGCTGCGAGTGTTGGCGCAAGCCCTGCGGCACCGACGATGGCTGACATCACCATATCCGCCGGCATTTCTGCAGCTTCGATGACTGCCTGTGCGCCCGAAGCTGCTTCAATACCGGTGCCGGTAAGGGCTGATTTCAACGTATCGTAATGCGCTTCATTGATGATGACGGCACGCTTGGGGCGGAAATGTTTCGCCTGCGTAATGAGCAGGTCAACATTGTCACCGGCGGTGAGGGCAATTATTTCAAAGCGTTCGCGGTGCGCATCAATAATTTTGAGTGTGTTCTGGCCTATAGTGCCGGTTGCGCCGAGGATGGAGATGGTCTTTGTTTGACTGGCGACGGGAAACTGGCGGCTGGCAAATGCGTTCACATCACTCTCCCGGACAGTGCAACCAGCACAGCAAAGAGCGGGAGTGTGGGAATCAATCCGTCAATGCGGTCAAGCAAGCCGCCATGGCCGGGAATCAGCGTGCCGCTGTCTTTCACACCGGCGTTGCGTTTCATCCATGATTCAAACAGATCACCTGCCTGTGCAAGAACGGCCATTACCATGCCAAGCACTACACTGCCGATGATGGAAACCGGATAGGGCACAAAAAATAATGCCAGCCCACCGACAATACCTGCTGCCATCACGCCGCCGCCAAGGCCTGCCCATGTTTTATTGGGGCTGATGACGGGGGCGAGTTTCGGCCCGCCGATCTGACGGCCTGCGAAATACGCGCCGATATCGGTTGCCACGACAATGAGGATGACATAGAGCACTAAATAAATGCCGGCATTCAGTGTGTCGATAAAATCGACACTGCGCAGCCAGATGAGTGACGCGCAGGGAATAGAGACATAAAACAATCCGGCAAAACGCCAGAGCGCGCCTTCTTTTTCAGTGAGCGCATTCCATTCGCGCATCATCATGAGTGCGGCCATGATGGCAAACCAGGTGAATATCCAGCCGCCTTTCCACAGTACCAGCGCGAATACCAGTGCCAGCACGACAGCTGATGCAGCGCGCACAGCAAGGCCCGACCATTTGGAGGGAGGAGTTTCTTCCTGATGCAGGTGTGGTTCTATGGGCTCTTCCATTTATGATGCCTCCGACGTGCCGAACCGACGCTCGCGACCGGCGAAATCTGTGAGTGCCGCTTCCAGCTCTTTTTCGCCAAAATCCGGCCAGAGTGTATCACAGAAATAAAATTCCGTGTATGCCGATTGCCACAGCAGGAAGTTGGAAATGCGCTGCTCGCCACCGGTGCGGATGAGCAGATCAGGCTCCGGCAGCCCGCACGTGTCCAGCGCGTTGGTTATACTGTCTTCCGTGATATCGGATACTTTGATTTTTCCCTGCGCAATATCAGCCCCCAGTTTTTGCATGGCACGGGCAATTTCCTGCCTGCCGCCGTAAGACAGTGCAATGATAAGGTTGAATTGTGTATTGCTTTTGGTTTGCTCGGCTGCATCTTCTACCTGTTCGCGCACATGCTCATCGAGATGGTTTAGATCGCCAATGAAACGCAGGCGCACATTATTATCATGCATCGTCTGCATTTCGTGACGCAGGTAATGCTGGAGCAGTTGCATCAGGTCATTGATCTCGGCTTCCGGACGTTTCCAGTTTTCGGAGGAGAAGGCATACACAGTGAGATATTTGACGCCGTGCTTCTTGCAGGCATCCATGGCGCGGCGCAAGGACTCGGCACCTTTTTTATGCCCGGCGGTGCGCGGCAGGCCACGATTTTTTGCCCAGCGGCCATTGCCATCCATGATGATTGCCACATGCTGTGGCAGCGGCTGGTTGCTAGTTATTGGTTGCTGGTTTAGCATTTGCGGGTTTTTCATATGTGATTGCACTAGCAACTAGCAACTTAAAACTAGCAACTAATTTCCAAGAATCTCTTTTTCCTTCACGGCCAGTGCGTCATCAATTTTTTTGATGAATTCATCAGTGAGTTTCTGGATATCGCCTTCACGTTTCTTTT
>CAZAQK010000096.1:0-6303 GCA_964487265.1 uncultured Rickettsiales bacterium
CCAGCACCTTTGGCGGTTTCCCAGCCAGCAGTGGACATGGAGCTTGTGGTATTATGCTTAATCGGTTCAACCATATTTTTCAGCCTTAAATATATTTTATCTTTATAATACAGATAGTTTTATAACACAATGCCATTATGGCATAGAGGGCACAGCATTTACAGTTAAGCTTTTATTACAGTTGGAAAATCACTGTCGGAGCGTTGATTTTGCTCAATTTCCTGACTTTTAGCATCAGGTAAGATGGATACCGCTATCCATACCTTTTATGGGAACAGTAGGAGGTGATACATGCAGGCTGGCGGCCTGCGCTTCTGCCGCAGCATGCATCTGTGCATTCTGCATGGCCAGGGCATCGCGGCGCTGCTGACGCAATTCGCCTTTTTCAAGCTGTGCGAGAAGTTCTTCTTTTTTGGCAGCGGCGGCTTCATCTGCGCCTGAGATACCCGTTGCCGCACCAATGGCCGCACCCGCCACACCACCCGTAAGGGCACCACCAACTGCGGCTGCACCAAGGGCACCCAAAACGCCAGGCCCGATGCCAACAGCCCCAGCCACCATCGTACCAAGACCGGCAATCCATCCAACAGGTGTAAATATCGTAGCAGCCACTAAGGCCGCAGCCACAAGGCCACCACCAATAGCCGCGCCCATCGCAGCGGTTTTCAGCGTTTTCCCAGCCACGTGCTTAGCCATGAATGTAGTTTCGTTAAACTCAATGTTGTCGGCCATGATAAACCTATGGTTTTACTATCTTATGGTACTACTATCGCATGAATCGGCATATTGGGCAAATTAAGGTTTTATGACGCAGGTAAAACACGTTTACCAAGCTGTCACAATTCTGTCATGTGCTTGAATTACATAGGCATTGCAGGAGAGACGTCTTTGTCTTTCTGCTGACCCGGTAAATTGGCATCCACCGGCAAAAGCCCGGATTGCTGATCCGGCACATCTTTCATTATCAGATTCAGCCCCGCAAGCAGACCCACCGCCTCGCCCACGTCACGCAGCATTTTCTGCCCCTGGGCGCCATTGATGGTTTGCTGATCCTGGCTGATGGATTGTTCGGCCTGCGCCAGCTCGCGTGCATCCATGGAGCCCGTTTTCATATCCAGATTGACCGAAAGCTGCGGTGCCGGATCGCCACGGCGCTGGGCATCTTCCTGTACTGCCGCAAGCTCAGCTTTAGCCATATCAAGTTTGCGCTCGACTTCGTTGCGCGCTGAGTTCAGCGCATCGGTTTTATCGGCATCACTGCCGGAACGCTCGGCATCCGAGAGGTTTCGCAGCTCCGGTGACATGGCTGCTTCCTGCATGCCTTCCTGCATGGAAGTCTGCTGCATGATGTTGTCGCGCTGCGGTGTGTTCTGTTCGTCTGACATAGGATGATTTTAGGGTATATTGCCAGTAAAAGGCAAATGAAGTTTTTGTGACAGAAAACTACTGTTTCGGGTAATTCAGCACCTTATCATCGAAGGTGAGCGATCCTTTGATGCGGCCAGTGCATTCATCGACCAGGATCACCTCCGTATCCTCGCTGCCTGGCTTTTTCAGGCGCAGACGCAAAATCCCATCATCTGAGCGGTACTCCACAATATCGCCCCTGCCCTTCAGATCTACCTTGCCGCCCGGGCAGGCTTTGCGTTGTGAAATCCCGATAGCCAGAAAGGAGGCCACCGCCAATACTACCACCAGCAGAGCAACAATACCCATAATCAAAACTTTTCTGGATAATCTTGGCATATTTTACGCGTTGTTTTGGAACGTCCTCTCACTTATACCATGTCCATGACTGAAACCTATAGCATCATTGCCTCCGCAGAGGAAGCCGGCACGCGCACGGACAAACTTCTTACCGCACATCTTGATGGCATGTCGCGCAGCCGTGTACAGGCATTGATTGATGGCGGGCATATTTCGTGTGACGGCAAAATCATTTCGGATGCCGCCGCGAAAGTAAGATATGGCCAGCGTTTTGAGGTGACGATTCCGGATGTGGTGGAATCACACATATTGCCGCAGGATATTCCGCTGAATATTGTGTTTGAAGACGATCATATATTGATACTCAACAAGCCCGCGGGACTTACCGTGCATCCCGGCGCGGGCAACCCGGATATGACGCTGGTGAATGCGCTGCTTGCGCACTGCGGCGATTCGCTCTCCGGCATTGGCGGTGTAGCGCGCCCCGGCATTGTGCACCGGATTGATAAGGAAACTTCGGGTTTACTGGCAGTTGCGAAAAACGATGCCGCGCATAGTGCACTTTCAGAACAATTAGCCGCACGCGCGCTGAAGCGCACATACACAGCACTGGTATGGGGCGCACTCAAACAAAAACAGGGAACCATCACTGGCAATATTGGCCGCTCGCCAGCAAACCGCCAGAAAATGGCCGTGCTTAAAACCGGCGGCAAACCGGCGGTGACACATTATAAGCTAGTGGCCAGTTACCAGTCACCAGTCGTTAGTTTAGTTGAATGCAATTTAGAAACTGGCCGCACGCACCAGATACGTGTGCATTTTGCACATATGGGGAATGCTTTGGTAGGCGACCCGGTGTATGGCGGCGATGCAAAGAACCGTATCAAGAACATGCGTATCGATGATGATAAAAAAACGGCACTGCTCGGATTCACGCGGCAGGCACTGCATGCAAAAGCATTAGGCTTGATTCATCCGGCAACGGGGAAGGCTATGCAGTTTTCCTGCGAACTGCCGGAGGATATGCGGGTGTTGATTTCAGCACTAGAAAAATAATTGTCATCCCTGCGATTCGCCTTGGCGAAGTTTTGGTGAATGTTCTCCAGGTGGAGAAACGCCAATGGCGTAGCCAGGAGGCAGTGATCTCAACTAGCCACTCGCGAGGATTTAGAGGATATTGCCGCCTGCGCGGGAATGACAGTGTTAAATAAATAACTCGATTACTTGATGACTAGATGATTTGAAAATGTTACCTAGTCATGCAATCAGCAATCAAATCATCCTGCCGAATGCAAACAAACACTCCTGCCATTCCTGAAGAAACCAGCCCTATTACCCGCAAGATCGGGTATTTCCTTGGCCCCTGTTTTTTCCTGATGACATTTATATTTGGCGCACCGGAAGGCATGAGCATGGAAGCATGGCGTGTATGCGGCCTTGCGCTGTGGATGGCCTGCTGGTGGATAACCGAAGCGATGCCCCTGCCCGTTACTTCGCTTTTGCCCATCATATTATTACCTGTGTTGAAGATCGTGCCGCTGAAAGATGCGCTGGCACCTTTTGCAAGCCCCATCATCTTTTTATTCCTCGGTGGATTCCTGATCTCCACTGCCATGGAAAAATGGAACCTGCACCTGCGCATTGGGCTTGGTATCATCAGCAAGATTGGTACCGGCGGCAAAAGTATTTTAGGTGGGCTGATGATCGCAACTGCCTTCCTCGGCATGTGGATATCCAACACCGCCACCACCATCATGATGCTACCGATGGCGGTTTCCATGGCGGTGCTGCTCACACGCAGGCCAGATGGCTCTGACACGCCCATGGGCAATAACCTGATGGCCAAGGCGATGATACTGGGTGTGGCCTATTCTGCCATCATCGGCGGGCTTGGCACCTTCGTTGGCACACCGACCAATGCGATTTTGCAAGGCCATATGGCCAAAACCTATAACCACAGCTTCAACCTTGCCGACTGGATGAGTTTTGGCGTGCCGCTTTTATTATTCCTGCTCGCCTGCACATGGGGGTTGCTCACCTTCTTCTTCGTGCGCAAGGCTTATATCAGCCCGGATGTAAAAGGGCTGGTGAAGAATGCTTACACCAAGCTGGGGCCAATGTGCCGCGAGGAAAAAATCGTGCTCATGGTGTTTGCCGTGGTGGCGAGCCTGTGGGTCGGCGGGCGTTTCATAAGCAATGCATTCGATATTAAAATTGATGATGCGGTGGTAGGCATTATCGGCGCGATGCTTCTGTTCCTTATCCCGACCGACCGGAGCATGGAGAAATTCGCGCTCACCTGGAAAGATACGGCGCGTGTTCCCTGGGGTATTCTGATCTTCTTCGGCGGTTCGCTTTCCGTTTCTGATGCGCTTACTGCAACAGGCGTGACCGGCTGGCTTTCCACGCAGCTGGAAGCGTTGCAGGGTGTGAATATGGTGATATTCGTGCTGTGCATCGTGCTGCTGCTCATTGGTGTTTCGGAGATGATGAGCAATATTGCCACCATCACCGCCTTCCTGCCGATTTTATCCGCGATGGCGGCTGCGATGAATATTAATCCGCTGATCATTTTAGTACCAGCAACACTGGCTGCATCATGCGGCTTCATGTTGCCGGGTGCCTCCGCGCCGAACGCGCTGGCTTACGGCACGGGGCATTTGAAGATACGCGATATGATACGCACCGGCGTGATCATGGACACGATCGCAGCACTTGTGATAACATTCTGCACTTTCACGCTGATCGCATGGGCTTTCGGCATTGATTTTACAAGCGTGCCGGACTGGGCACAACATATAGGAAAATAAAACATGGCTGAGAGAAAACTGGCTGAGAAAAAAGAAGACGCGCGCGTGAAAACTTTTGCCGTGGCAAACCTGAATGCGCAGAGAGCAAATATGCGGATTGATTTGGCAAGCGTTGATGCCCGTGAAGGTCCATTGGGTAGTAGAATAGATGTTCCGGTGCTGACCATTAAAGGATCGGCATTTGATCATATTATTGATTTGGAAATACTCGGCCTCGGGGAAATGTGGGACGGAGCCTCCCCCATTATTAAAGGTAAATATAGCGATAAGCCAAATGAAGGTTACACTCTGGATAGAGGAGATGGCAGCACAGTTACTATAAGGGGTGAAGAATCATTGAAAATATTGGCAGAAGCCGGTGTGGAATTTCCGGCGGCCAATCAGTTCCTGTCGCCTGCACGAAAAATGGCGCGCGGTGGCGGTGGCCCCGGACCAGTCATGGTGTGATACATGACAATGCGCATTGCTTCTGTTAATTATCATTTTAATTAATGCATTTATGGAGTGTCCTATGAAAAAATTTCTTCTTGCTGTTGCTTTCGCACTGGCACTTTCCGCCTGCAACACCATTCAGGGCATGGGCGAAGATATCGGCGCGGCTGGCGATGCCATCAGCGGCACCGCTACCAAAACCAAACAGAAAATGTAGATAATATCCTCGTGTCGTAGCACGGGGTACCCTCCGGCAGGAATCTCATTAGCTGCTCGCGAGATTTGAGATGGATTCCCGCCTGCGCGGGAATGACAATTGAGACATAGCAGCCATGCGTTCTTGCTGGTTGTTATCGTAAGCGTTATGGCGCATTGGTGTGCACGTGTTTATGAACCCGTGGAGGTTTTATGCACCATGCGCTTCTGGCCAGCTTACTGTTGTTATGTGTTTCAATGACAGGCTGCTCGCTGCGATCCCCGACAGACAGTGACTGGAATAGCTGCTGGCGTCCGGAATACAACGCCCCACCGAGAACCGATCTCTGACTCAGGCTGCCTTGATGCCTTTATCAGCAAGCAGCTGCTGCAATTCGCCGGACTGGTACATCTCGCGCACAATGTCGCAACCGCCGATGAACTCGCCCTTCACATAGAGTTGCGGAATAGTCGGCCAGTTGGTGAACTGTTTGATACCTTCACGAATTTCGGCATCAGCCAGCACGTTCACATCCTTGTATTCGGTTATGCCAAGACGCTCCAGCACCTGCGCCACGGTTGCAGAAAATCCGCATTGCGGAACTTGCCTGGTGCCTTTCATGTAAAGCACGATGTCGTTATTTTTAATGTCGCTTTCAATGCGTTCGAATACCGGATTGTTCATAGTATTTCCTCTTTTCTGATACCGCGAATCGGTAGGTTAATATGTCCATTTTGTCAATTTATTACCAAAGACTCTGCATTTGCAATACCAATACCAATTTAACACATTGTTATATATAAATATTTCTTGTCATAAAACTGTCATTGAAGTGACTTATTGCTGTAACATGCCATGCTTATAATAAATCATTCGTTCAAAAACCTTTCAGGAGCATAGCTATGAAACATTCTTTTATTACAACAGCCACCACAACTATCATTATTCTACTAATGTCGGCATCTGCACAGGCTGGAGATAAAACCGTTACAAGTATTGATGATGTATTAAAATCGGATTCCGATACCATCAGAGAGTATACCGCCAACAAAGATGATTGCGATATGATTCTGAAACGTATTTGCCGAGGTGGCGCACCTAAAGCAGAGTGTGTCTTTATGTATCCAAAACCGGGTGGAATAATTACAATCGATTGCC
>CAZAQK010000097.1:0-6174 GCA_964487265.1 uncultured Rickettsiales bacterium
TGAAAAAGAAGGGCTTCCAGCGCATAAAGATCGACGGCGTTTTGCATGAAATGGATGAGCTTCCTGCCATTGATAAAAACAAAAAACATGAGATCGAGGTGGTGGTTGACCGCATCGTGGTGAATAAGGAACTCGGCAACCGGCTGCCAGACTCGATTCAAACTGCGCTCGAACTTTCGAATGGTTTAATGGTAGCTGAAATTGTGGATGGTGAACGCATCACTTTTTCATCTAACTTCGCCTGCCCTGTTTCCGGCTTTACGCTTTCGGAGATTGAGCCACGGCTGTTCTCTTTCAACAGCCCGTATGGCGCGTGCCCAACCTGCGATGGGCTTGGCACGCAGATGTTCTTTGACGTGGACCTCGTAGTGCCGGATACCGGCAAATCTTTGATGGAAAGGGCAATCGCCCCGTGGGCGAGCAGCACCAGTAAATATTATATGCAAACGCTGGAGGGGCTTTCCAGTCATTATAAATTTAGCCTGACCACATCCTTTAAGGAATTACCCGAGAAGATCAAGGAAGTCATTTTATATGGCTCAGGCAATGAAAATATCCGCATTCATTACAGTGATGGGCCGCGCAGCTATTTAAGCAACAAACCGTTTGAAGGCGTTATCCCAAGCCTTGAGCGTCGCTGGCGAGAAACCGAGAGTGACTGGGCACGTGAGGAGCTCTCTAAATTCAAGAATGAGCATCATTGTGAAAGCTGTGGTGGCGCACGCCTGAAGCCTGAAGCACTGTGCGTTAAAATAGATAAGCTGCATATCGGCGAGATAACGCAGTTCACCATCGAAGCAGCGCATGACTGGTTTGCAAAGCTCAATAAAAAACTTTCGAAAAAGCACCAGCAGATATCAGAAAAGATACTGAAAGAGATTTGCGAACGCCTCAAATTCCTGATGAATGTGGGGCTTGATTATCTCACGCTCTCTCGCGAATCCGGCACGCTTTCCGGTGGTGAATCGCAACGCATCCGCTTGGCATCGCAGATCGGTTCCGGCCTTTCCGGCGTGCTGTATGTGCTGGATGAACCCTCCATCGGCCTGCATCAGTGCGATAACCAGCGATTGCTGCATACGCTCGGCCATCTGCGCGATCTGGGCAATACAGTGATTGTAGTTGAGCATGATGAAGATACCATGCGTGCTTCTGACCATTTGATAGATATGGGCCCTGCTGCCGGTATTCATGGCGGCGAGATCGTTGCGCAAGGCACCGCGCAGGATGTGATGAAGAATAAAAAAAGCCTGACTGGACAATATCTGAGCGGTGCTAAATTTATTCCGATTCCGGCACAACGCCGTTCTTTACAACGTAATAAAAAGATCGTTGTCAAAAATGCGCGCGCTAACAACCTGAAGAATATCACGGCCGAAATTCCACTGGGTACTTTCTGTTGTGTGACTGGCGTTTCCGGCGGTGGCAAATCCTCGCTGGTGATAGAAACGTTATATAAAGCCCTGGCCCGAAAAATGAATGGCAGCAAGGATATGCCCGGCCTGCACGATTCCATCACCGGCCTTGAATTCATCGATAAGATCATCGAGATCGACCAATCACCCATTGGCCGTACGCCGCGCTCCAACCCCGCCACATACACGGGCGCATTCACGCCAATCCGTGACTGGTTCACCGCGCTGCCGGAAGCCAAGGCGCGCGGCTATGCCGCTGGCCGCTTCTCTTTCAACGTCAAAGGTGGCCGCTGCGAGGCTTGCCAGGGTGACGGCCTGATTAAAATTGAAATGCACTTCCTGCCAGATGTATATGTGAAGTGCGATGTGTGCCATGGCAAACGTTACAATCGCGAAACGCTGGAGATAAAATATAAGGATAAATCTATTGCTGATGTGCTGGAGATGACCGTTGAAGAAGGCGTTACCTTCTTTGCCGCGCAGCCTTCCATACGCGAGAAGTTGCACGCATTGCAGGAGGTAGGCCTTGGTTACATCGCGGTTGGGCAATCCGCTACCACCCTATCCGGTGGTGAAGCACAGCGCATTAAGTTAGCGCGTGAACTTTCCAAGCGCGCAACTGGCCGCACACTCTATATTCTGGATGAACCGACCACAGGTTTGCATAGCGATGATATCCAGAAACTCCTCACCGTGCTGCACACTCTGGTGGATTCCGGTAATACTGTACTGGTGATCGAGCATAACCTGGATGTCATAAAAACATCGGACTGGATCATTGATATCGGCCCGGGCGGCGGCAATAAAGGTGGTGAAATAGTAGCTGCCGGCACACCGGAAGATGTGGTTCAGGTGAAAGAAAGCATTACCGGTGAGTTCCTGAAGCCGCTGCTGAAGAAAAAGAAGGCAGCCTGAAAGCAAATAAAAACCCCGGGCTTTTGACCCGGGGTTTCAGAGCATTAAAAGAAAACTTATGCCGCTTCTTTAGCTGCAGCCTGGCTGGCCGCTACTTTAGCACGAAGGAGCTTCATGAGCTTATCGGTTGCTGCTTTATGGTCAATGCCTTCAGCAGCTGCAAGTTCGCCAACCAGGCGAGCAAGTGCTGATTCATAGATCATACGTTCAGAATACGAACGCTCAGACTGATCTACATTCTGGTGCAGGTCACGAACCACTTCAGAAACTGAAATTACGCTGCCGGAATTGATCTTTGCTTCATATTCCTGCGCACGGCGAGACCACATGCCGCGAGACACTTTTGCCTTGCTGCGCAGGGTTTCGAATACCTTTTTCATCTGGTCGCCAGAGCTGATCGGACGCAGGCCAGCTGCTGAAGCGCGGTGCACAGGCACACGCAGCGTCATCTTGTCTTTCTCGAAGGAGATAACAAGCATCTTCAATTCTACATCACCGATCATCTGCGTTTCTTCAGACATGATCTTGCCAACGCCGTGGGTTGGATACACCACATGGCAACCTACTTTATAGGTAGCTTTAGCAGATACCGCCACGACAGGTTTGATTGGCTTATTTGCAATCGTAGCCTGCACCATTGGCTTAACAACCGCTTTAGCCACAGGCTTTGCAATGACTACTTTTGAGGTAGCGATTTTTTTTGCAGCCGCTTTCATCACCTTTTTCTGCACAGGCTTTTTAGCAGCTACTTTTTTTACCGGTTTCTTTGCAGCTTTTACGGCAATTTTCCCTGCCGTCTTTTTTGCTGACTTTTTGCTAACTGCTTTCTTTGCTTTGGACACCACTTTTTTAGACATAATGTTCCTTTTTCAATCAAAATTACGAGCAGTACTTCTGCATACACGTTACGATATACATATATGTAGTATGCTAAACTTATCCACATACTACAAAATGTGGTTCGCGCTTTAAACGTGAATGAACATACCATAAAATTAACGAAAAAGAAAGGATTTAATAGCTAATGCTGGTTGTGGAAATTATCCTTATCTTTCAAGCATGAAATACATTGAGCAGGCTGGCTCTGCTTCATTAAGAAGAGAATACGCGCCTACTCCTAAGGCAACTGTATGTGTGCACCAGCCGAACATATATACGAGCCCTGATGGGTGCGTTGTTTGCAACCCTAATGTTGCTCCTGTAATAGGATTTCCGTCGTCATTTTTCGCATCAATGGCGTAAGCATCGACCGGGGTAATGACAGCCGTGTTGAATGACAAGAGATTATTGGTATTACGGATACCCCCAAGTACTAGAAATTTGCTGTTGTTAAAGCCAGTAGGGCTAATTGCCACCAAAAGTTTAGGCACGGAAGTTGTATTATCCCAAAATACAAAACCGCCGCGGCTACAGCATTTTGCAGGTATTACATTCGTACCAACCTCGTAAACCCTACTGGCAGGATCTGGCATAGTGCCCGTATATGAGCCATGAATTAAATGCGCCAGTGACAGGTGCTGTGCCGCGCGCAGATATTCATATTCCGGCTGTCCATCTCCATCAATATCGGAGCCTGCCTGCACAGATATCACGCCATCGCCATTTCCATTGACTGTTTCTGACCAATGAATCGTCGCATCCTGAAGATCGCCCGGTAGTCCATTATATTTAATCCTGAAGGTGGTCACGGCCGTACGCATCTGCTCAACCTGGCTGACGGTAGCGCGTATTTCCGATGCACGTATCAGATTACGGCCTACAAGAATCCCCGAGGTAACAAGGCCTATCACCACAAGGACTATGGATATCTCTATGAGCGTAAAGCCGTAGCTTTGCCTATTCCGCATGCAGTAATGTTATAGATAAAAGCTTAAAAAAGCAGAAACCTTATTTTGGATTTCCTGTGCCGGGGTTTGGGCTGAACAGCGTTTCAAACTTACCTTCTTTACCTTTAAAATCATCCGCGTCAGCAGGATGCTCTTTTTTAACCGTAAGGTTGGGCCATTTTGCCGCATATTCACGGTTAACTTCCACCCATTTCAACAGCTCATCGGATTCGGGATGAATAGCTTCGGCCGGGCATTCCGGTTCGCACACCCCGCAATCAATGCACTCATCGGGGTTGATGACCAGCATGTTCTCGCCTTCATAGAAGCAGTCCACAGGACATACTTCCACACAGTCCGTGTATTTGCACTTCACGCAGGCATCGGTAACGACAAAAGTCATAGTTGCTGGTTCTTGCTATCAGTTTGTTCGTAAGGAAAAGCCTTATAAACCAGCAGGCAGCAACTTGCAACCATCAACTATGCTGTAAACGCCGTATTTTTTGCTCAATAAGGGCTGTTTTTATGCGTATCAGTAACAGCACGGCATAAAGCAACTTAAAACCCAAGGCCATGCATAGTAATGGCAGCAACATGGAGCCCTCTATGGCGATACCATCACCCCGTATAACGCTGGCCGGCTGGTGCAGCGTATTCCACCATTCCACAGAAAAACGGATAATGGGTATATTTACAAACCCGACCAATGCAAATATGGCACATATTTTCTTGCCGCGCTCGCTGCCTCCATAGCTGTCCGATAAGGCGATGTAGGCAACATATATAAAAAATAATATCAACACAGAGGTCAGGCGGGCATCCCATTCCCACCATGTACCCCACATCGGCTTGCCCCATAATGAGCCAGTTATCAATGTGATCAGGGTGAATCCCGCTCCAAGCGGTGCGCTTGCACGAGCTGCGATCTCTGCCAGAGGATGCTTCCAAATCAGGTATATGGCCGATGCGATGGCGATGATTGAATAGATCATCATGCTCATCCACGCGCTTGGCACATGCACATACATGATACGTACTGATTCGCCCTGCTGATAATCTGGCGGTGAAATATAAAGTGCCTGCACCAGCCCATATACTAAAAGTAATATCGATGCGATGGCAAACCATGGCAGCAGTAAATCACTTAATCGCATGAATCGCGCGGGAGATGCAAATTTATGCATAGCTATTCGAGGTAATAATCTACCGTGGTTACTACACGCACACGTTTATTGGGGTCGGCATTGCAATTATTATAACCACCTTCATAACCATCTGCTACCATCTGGTCACGTTCGCTGATGCTGAACACGCCCTGCTGCGCACGCTTGATCTTGCCAACAACACTACCAGAATCAGCGGCGAACTGCTCTGCTGCTTTGCGTGCATTCTGCGTTGCCTCCACCAGCATTTGCGGTTTTATCTCGTTGAGTTTTGTAAACAGGAAACTGGGCCCGTTGCACCCACGCTCGCTGGAAAGCACAACACCCGCACGGATAATTTCATTCGTAAGCCTGGAGACATTCTGCACCAGATTCACATTTGATGAGCGCAATACTACGGTATTTTGCATGATATAGCGTGCCTGCCCTTCTTTTTGCTCGGCATATTGCGTGGCCTTGCGGTCAAATACCCTGATAGGCGCAATAGAAATTTCCTGGTCCGGAAAACCTTTGCCAGTCAGGAATTTTTTGATGGCTGCAACACTATTTTCCAGCTGCAACTGCGTAACCGCCAGGTCATCACCGGCGGATGACACATCCATCTGCCACACGGCCATATCTGCCACCACATCCCGCTCTACCAGACCTTTAACGGTTACGACACGATCAAGCATGCGTGCTTTCTTCTGCATGATGCCATATGTAAGCGCGGCCAGCACCAACCCAACCGCAATGAACAAGCCAGCACCGCTCAAAGAATCTTTGCTATACGCCATACATTTTATCCCTTATCTTGCGCAGCAGCATCATAGGAGAATATGTCCTAAAGGCAATATAGGAAAGCTATGCAGGGAA
>CAZAQK010000098.1:0-6119 GCA_964487265.1 uncultured Rickettsiales bacterium
AGGAAACAATGGTAATGGCAGCGCACCGCATGCAGGGGCTTGCCATCAAGAAACGCTTTACCGATGGCGAATGGTGCACACTGGTGATAGAATAATTTTATGCCGACCAAAGAAAAACTCATCGCGCTGCGCGCACAGCTGAAACTGCATAAATTGCAGGGTTTCCTGCAGCCGGTGCATGATGAATATCTGAACGAATACCCACCTGCTTCGGCGCAGCGTGTGCATTGGCTTTCCGGTTTTTCCGGTTCGGCGGGTACGGTGGTGGTGCTGGATGATGTGGCAGCACTGTTCACCGATGGCCGCTATACGTTGCAGGCGGAAAATGAAACCGACACTGCATTATTCGAGCAGCATAACAGCGGCGATACATCACCCGAAGCATGGATATTAAAGACCTGCAAGGCAGGCGCACATATTGGCTATGACGCGCGGCTATATACCAAAACCATGATAACGCGCATGGAGAAGCTGCTTACCACGAAAGACATCAAACTGCTCCCATGCGAAAACCTGGTGGATATCATCTGGAAAGACAGGCCTGCCGCGCCGGCCAGCAAACTTTTCGTGCATGAGCTGAAGCATGCTGGTGTGGAATCCTCCAAAAAACGTCAGGATGTAGCAGCGATCATTCAGGCAAAAGCAGCAGATATGCTGCTTGTTACCGCGCCGGATAGTGTCTGCTGGCTGCTCAATATCCGCGCATCGGATGTGGAGCATACACCGCTGGCACTGGGCAATGCGCTGATGGATAAAGAGGGCAGGGTGCAGCTTTTCGTCCATCCCAGCCGTGCGGATGAATCAGTGCGTGCGCAGCTTGGTAATGAAGTATCCCTGCATGATCCCGCCACGCTGAAAGAATCGCTCACCAAACTTGCCTCGCACAAGAAAACTATCCTGTGTGATACCGCGCAGGTTTCCACATGGCATATGGATGCGCTGAAAGGTGCGCATATCATTGAGGCAACTGATCCCTGCCAGAAAATGAAGGCCTGCAAAAATCCGGTTGAGCTCAAGGGTATTGAAACCGCCCATGTGCGCGATGGCGCTGCGGTGGTGAAATTGCTTGCATGGCTCGATAAAGAAACGGCTGCACGTGATGTGAAAGAAACCGAAGTGTGCGACAAGCTGCGTGAATTCCGCGCGGCGCATCCCATGTTCCATGATCTGAGCTTCCCCACTATTTCCGGCAGCGGCGCACATGGCGCGATCGTGCATTACCGCGTGACCAAAGCATCCGACCGCGCGCTGAAAGCAGGCGAATTATTCCTGCTCGATTCCGGCGCGCAATATCCCGATGGCACCACGGATATCACCCGCACCATCCCCATCGGCAAACCGAATGCTGAACAGGTGGATCGGTTCACGCGCGTGCTCAAAGGCCATATCGCAATCGCCACGGCGCGTTTCCCAAAAGGCACGGCCGGCTCGCAGCTCGATTCGCTGGCGCGCCAGTATCTCTGGCAGGCGGGGCTCGATTATGACCATGGCACCGGCCATGGCGTTGGCTGTTTCCTTGGTGTACATGAGGGGCCGCAGCGCATCAGCAAGCGTGGTGGCGATGTTGCGCTTGAGCCTGGGATGATCGTCTCTAACGAGCCGGGCTATTATAAAGCGGGTGCATATGGCATTCGTATTGAAAATCTTGTGGTGGTATCGGAAGGCAAAAAAGGCGAGGCGGACAAGGCGTATTATAGTTTTGACACACTGACCTGCGTGCCGATCGATACGCGCCTTGTCGATGTTAAACTACTCACATCTGATGAGAAAGACTGGCTGAACCAGTATCACGCATGGGTGCTGAAATCACTTTCATCACTGGAAGATAGTGAAACACTCGCGTGGCTGCGCGCCCGCTGCACAGCTATTTAATAAATATTGTCATGCCAGATGCCGGTTTTCTCCACGAACAATGTGAGTGGTTAGAAAATCGAGCGATGTGGCATCCATTCTAAAACTGGATGCCAGCTTTCGCTGGCATGACACGGTAGATTAGTAATTTATGGAATAATTACGGCAGTATCCGTTCCCACTTCACATCTTCAAAGGAAGGCAGGGTGATATCCGGCATTTCAATGTCCGGCATGTCGGGCATTTCGATCTCTGGCATTTCCACATTCAGATCATCCAGCGAAAGTCCACTGCGCTCAGGCGCGATGGTAATACCGAACGGCACATGCACCAGCTGGCCATTTAAGGTGAAGGTAGCAAACACGCGCATGCTGCCAGCGCGCTCAGGCGTGAAATTAAATGCCACGGCGGGAATGGTTGTCTTTGTTTTTCTGGAGCGTTCGAGCATGCTGCTGCGCATGAGCGTGGAGTTCTTCAGGTCGGTGTAAAGCCCTGCCACATGTGTGCCGCTGCCCAGCACGATTGCCTCGGGCGGCAATGGGTGGCCATCTTTGTGGCTGATGGAAATAATACCTGTGACTGGTTTGTTTACTGAAGGTTTGCGGTTCAGCTTCAGCGTGAAGCGGTAATGTGCTGCAAAGGATTCCATGAAGTCCTGCGCAGCTGGTGCTGGTATTTTTTCCTCGCCGATTGTGGCAGGCAGCAACATGGGTGTGCTTGTTTCCAGTGTTGTCACATCCGCCCATAGGTAATGTGTGCCAGCATGTTTCGGCGTGAAGCTGACATTAAAATTATTCTGCTGGTTCATACCTTGCACGGGCAGGTAATGGTAATCGCTGAAACTTTCATCAGTTATGATGACATAAAACGCCGCATCATGCATGCGTACCAGCTCATCGGCGCGTATCAGTTCATTGCCTTTGCTGCCATCCATGATCATGATGGTGAGTGGCGCGGTTTTTCCTGCCTCGATAATTTTTGGTGCATCGATATCAATCGCAAGCGGCGACGTTTTGCTCGCAACATCATCAGCGTATGCAGAAAAACTCAGAGTTAGCAGGGAGGGGAGTAATAGTAAAAATTTCTTCATACATGATGGTGCATATTTCACATATTTGCTTTGCAAATATCGCATAACGGTCTACAACTAACCCCGTTTGTTCAGTAACAGTATAGGGTTAGAACATGTCCTTCGCAAAGTATTTCCTGAAAAAGCCGATTGCCACCATCCAGGCGGAATCGCAAAAAGGTGAATTAAGCCGGTCACTTTCAGCTTTAAACCTCGTAAGCCTCGGAATTGGCTGCATTATTGGGGCTGGTATTTTCGTTATGACGGGGCAGGCCGCCGCCAATTATGCCGGTCCTGCCATCATGATTTCCTTCGTATTGGCAGGTCTTTGCTGCGCCTTTGCCGCACTGTGCTATGCCGAGCTGGCTTCCATGCTGCCGGTCTCCGGCAGTGCCTATTCTTATGCCTATGCTTCACTCGGTGAGATCGTGGCGTGGGTCATGGGCTGGTTGCTACTGCTGGAATATGGCGTGGCATCATCCACCGTTGCGGTTGGCTGGTCGGGCTATGTGGTGAGCTTCCTCACCAATTTTGGCATTACCCTGCCGGAATACCTGACTCAGGCGACCTTTATTGCTAATGACGCGCATGAATTGACCTACACAGGCTCATTCAACCTTCCTGCATTCCTTGGCATCCTGATCGTCACTGCCCTCCTGGTAAAAGGCGTGAAAGAATCCGCTACGGTGAATAACGTCATCGTGGTAATCAAAGTTGCAGTGATACTACTGTTTATAGCTTGTGGCGTATTCTATATCGACACGGCGAACTGGTCGCCATTCGTGCCGGAAGCAACACCGGACGGCCGCTATGGCTGGGATGGCATTCTCCGCGGCGCAGGCGTAGTATTTTTCGCTTACGTTGGTTTTGAAGCGGTATCGACTGCCGCGCAGGAAGCCAAGAATCCACAGCGCGATATGCCGATTGGTATCCTTGGTTCACTCGCCATCTGCACGGTGATCTACATGATCGTGGCAGCGGTACTGACTGGTATCGTGCCATACACCATGCTCAACGTGCCAGACCCGATTGCGGTTGGCGTTGATGCGATTGGCATGCCATGGCTGGCCTTCATCGTGAAGATCGGTGCGATCGCCGGGTTATCATCCGTGATGATGGTGCTGCTTTACGGACAGACCCGTATCTTCTACACCATGTCGCGCGATGGCCTGATGCCGGCAGCCTTCCACAAGGTGCACAGCAAATACAAAACCCCTGCCTTCAATACGCTCGTTGTGGGCACGGCGGTGGCATTTGTAGCGGCTGCAACGCCAATCAGTATCCTTGGCCATCTGGTATCACTGGGTACGCTTACGGCCTTTGCCATCATCTGTTTTACGGTGATGTATCTTCGTAAGAAAGAGCCAAACCTTGCCCGTCCATTCAAAGCGCCGGGCGGAATGGCGACCCCAATTCTGGGCATCGGCTTCTGCGCCTACCTGATCTATGGGCTACTGTCTGACCCGGTAGCCATCAAGTTCTACGTGGTGTATCTGCTGCTGGGCATAGTGCTGTATTTCGGTTACGGCCAGTTCCGCAGTAAACTGCGTAACGCTGGCTAATATACTATAATATATAATTATTTCTCACCCGCGCCCGTCAAACGGCGCGGGTTTTTCTTTCGCAATTGCACTTTAACACCATTGTCACAATAATCCCTATATAATAGAAACTGGTAAAGTGTTAATTTAATTGGGGAAAACCCCATAAAACAAGGAAATCCGCACCGGTGAGTATTTATACTTATCCAGATAGCAGTCCAATTGACGAGGTGTATGTCCACTCGACCGCGGGCGGTATCCCACGCGCATACCTGCATGCCGGATACGGTGCAAATGCCGATACACTGGCCGGTATTGTCAAAGGCCTGCGTGAAAAAGGCTGGGATGCACTGCCATTCAACCTTGATGGCAAGCCAACACTTGAAGTGCGTGGTTTCAAAAAAGAAAAAAAACTTATCGAGGAATTGGAAAAAGAAGGCTGGGCGAAAGGTTCTGCCCTGCATATTCCCGATGAGAATACCGCAAGTTTCACCGATAAACTCCGCAAGCGTACTTTACAGGGAGCCGGTGGCTTATACATCATTGGTGATTACAATTTTTTCCGCTACGGCCATAAGGAAAAGCGCTGGGAAGATATGCTGGCTGGCCTTATGTATTTCGGCGGCACCATGTCGCTTGCAACCTCGGGTGCGAACGATCAGTCAGAGCATCAGATAAAAGATCTCTCGCAGAAAATCACCTCGCATCTGATGAAGCAGAGCATCAGGCTGCCGGAAAGCAGCGGGATGCATCATATCGTGAAAGAAGAGCCCGTTGAAGGCATCGGCAAAGTGGCTGGTGTGTTCAAGCGTTATCCATCCGAAATGTTCAATCTGTTCACAGGTCTTGCAGGTGCCTGCATCACAGCTTCTGCCCTGCGCTACAAAGTGCTTGGCAAACATGGCCCGATGGCTGTTGATGAATTAAAAAAACTCAAGACTGCCGGTTATCTTGATGTCGGCTTGGGTACACTGACAATGGCCTCCACAGCAGTGGGTGGGTTGATAACTGAAAAAGCCCATGACCCAGACAAGCCGTATTCTAAAGGTGCAAAAGGTGTACTCGAATGGGTGCAGGAGCGTCCGCTTACGGTTTCCGGCGCAGGCCTGATGGTGAGCACCATGTGCCATGCGGCAAGCAGCTATATCGAATATTTTCATGCGAAGCGCATGGGAAATCCTGTCAGCCAGAGTGCTATTATCAACCGCAGCCTTTTCGTTGCTACCAATCTGGTTGCTGAATTCCTGATTGCGATTTCATCCAAGGGGCATGGACATGGCGTAAAAAGCGATGGCAGCGTGGATGATACGGTCATTGCACTCACCGCAGAATTGATCGCTAAGCGTCCGGCAAATACCCATACGGATCTGATAGATTACATGTCGAAATTCCTTGGCAGCCAGCATATGCTTGCCCGCAAGAATCAGGATATCAAAACGCAGTTGACACAGCAGGTGGATATCATGTGCAAAAATCCGTGGGCGATCGCAACTGGTGGTCATCAGATGTCGCCTGTGCAGGCGGCACCACTTCCCGCGTGGCAGGCCAAAGTATCGGCGCAGCCGGCGGCGGGTTCACAACCCCAGCTTTCTTCCTAGTTCCCGTCATCCCCGCCAGTATTTTGTCATACCAGACGCCGGTTTTTCCTGCGAACATCG
>CAZAQK010000099.1:0-6106 GCA_964487265.1 uncultured Rickettsiales bacterium
CTAACATCCGAGTCGTTCAGGTAGGTCAGGCCGCCGGAAAGGCCAACATACCAGCGTGGCCAGGGCTGCTGCGCGTTTGCGGCTGAAGATGCGGCAATTACCAGAAGGCTGGCGGAAGCTAACAGTTTATTCATGCGGTTCTCCCTGTGCATACCATATGTGGTAGTGATAAAAACTACTGGATAAATACACCTTGTGGCTGCTATACGCAAGTTGGAAACATAAACTACCTACTAAATAATCACAGTAGGATGAGCCAGATGCGAAGGCTTGTCGAGAACCGCAGCGCAAACGTACATGTGGTACGTGCGCAGCGGAAGCGCAGACAAACCAAGCAAGCTGGCCAGCATAATGTGATTAATGCTCTCGTGGCGGAATTGGTAGACGCAAGGGACTTAAAATCCCTCGGTGGCAACACCGTGCCGGTTCGATTCCGGCCGAGAGCACCACTAATAAAGCCGCCATATAAGGCGGCTCTGTTTAGTTAAGAGAGAAATTATGACAAAACCCATTAAGAACCCTTTGGAATTTTGCAATCTTATTCTCAGCCTACTGACGCTACTAGGCGGTGTATTAGGGTATTTTCTAGTGCAACAGCATTTCGCTGAGGAGAGCAAAGTAAAAAAGCTTCTGGAATTGTCCCAATATATCGATGCTTTGCAACCTGCAGCAGGTATTGATTTCATAGATAGCATCTATGAGAATAAATCACTAACAGTGCGCTATAGATTTAGAAACATCGGCAGACAAACTATCGTTATAAGTCCTTCTGAACTTAAAGTATCGTTTTTAGATGCACATGGAAATTATAAGGAACTTATTCCCAATAAAGACTATGTGGCAGATACTTCCTTACTTGGGTTTTTCCCTCCAGGCGGCGAAATGACTGCCAATTTTGAAATCCTGTTTAAGAAGACGCCACAGTCAAAATATATTGTAGTCACACAAGTTTTTGAGTGCCGATTACACGCTGCACTCGCACGATTGACTAAGGAATATGTTGCAGATTATCTTTCACCTGACGAAATCCATCAACTGAGTGAACGTACTTTTACACAAAAAATATCCCATAGATTGTAGTATCATAATTTAGAACCACAAAGGCCCCTATGACCGCAGAACTCAAAGTAAAAGACGCAAACGGCAATATGCTGAAAGAAGGTGATTCCGTCACACTCATTAAGGATCTGCCGGTTAAAGGTACGAATGTTACGCTCAAGCGCGGCACGCTGATAAAGAACATCCGCCTGATCGAAGATGATGCTGAAAATATCGAGTGCAATGCCGAAAAGGTAAAAGGCCTAGTACTCAAAACCTGTTTCTTGAAAAAAGCGTAACCGCTTATTTTATCATACAGAAACTTTTAGGTTCCGCCTGTGCATTCCATGGCATTTTTGCCATAAGTACCGCAAGCCCGCACGTTCCGGTCAGCCCTGCAAAAAGAAGCCCTGCTCCAAAAAAAACCCGAAAGCAGGAAGAATGCGGGATTCACCAGATACCCCAGCACACTGCCGATCAGCAAACCGCTACCAATAGTAAGCTGGACCTGCCGCTCTAGCGGGAATATTTTCTTTGCACCTGAATTGATTGGAAGCCCGGCTTCCGCCCATGCCGTGATGCCACCTTCGAGGTTATAAATCTCAAGACCTTCATCCTCCGCAAGCAACTGCTGACAAGCCCTGCCCCCACGCCCGCCACGGCGGCAATGCAGCACCAGTTTCTTGCCTTTGCATTCCGGAAGCGATGCTTTTGACAGCCCGCCGATCGGTATCAACTTAGCGCCCACGATGCTTTCCGCTGCATGCTCATTTGGCTCACGCACATCCACCAGCACGGCTTCACCTTTATCCAGCCATTGTTTTAAAGTTCTGATATCAACTGATCCTATCGGCATATGCACTCCTTGAATTAGATAAAACTAATATAACTTATTTGCGGCAATATAAAAGATATAACGTTGAAAGTATAGCATTCACCTCCATACCTTGTATGGAATAGTAAACCATCTGTCCGCGCTTTTCAGAAGCGACCAGGCCGGCGTCACGCATCTTGGCAAGGTGCTGGGAAAGCGCAGACTGCGACAGATCAAGCATTTCCAGCAAATCACTGACTGTCTTTTCCCCAGAGGCCAGCGCGCAAAGCACCATCAGGCGGTTCTTGTTTGCAAGCTGCTTGAGTAAAGCCTCTGCTTTGGAGGCATTGCTCCGCATCATATCTGCTGTATTGGCATGTCGTGTTTTCATGTTGACATTATATTAGATAATGCTAATATAATCAATAGTTATTTTATGCAACAGGAGCATTTATGGAAAAGAACTATCCCGAAATCACCAAACGCATTTCATCGAATATGAAGGTTCTGCGCAAGGACATCGCTGATACCATGCAGGGCTTTTCTGCCATGGCAGCGGCCGCCACAAAAGACGGAGCACTTGACAAGAAGACAAAGGAATTCATCGCGCTCGCCATTGGTGTATCCACGCGCTGCGACGGCTGTATTGGCTTTCACAGTGAAGCGCTGGTAAAACTTGGTGCAACGCGTGAAGAATTCGAGGAAGTGCTTGGCATGGCCGTGTATATGGGCGGCGGCCCTTCCCTCATGTATGCAGCAGATGCGCTGCTGGCTTATGAGCAATTCAAGGAAAAATCCCTATCATCTGCTGCTTAGCTAATAAGAAAGGATTTTTTATGCAATGCAATGTTGGAAAGAAAGATAAGATTATTCGCTTCATTTTGGGGCTGGCACTGGCGGCCTGGGGCATCATTTCACAGAACTGGCTGGGCGCTATCGGGCTTGTACTTATCATCACGGCTATGGTACGATTCTGCCCTGCCTACGCGCTGATAGGTGTAAACACCGATAAGAAACAGGAGTGACCATGTCCAATAAACCCATTTCTGCCGCACTAAAAAAAGTACTGGCAGACAATTACGCGCTGTACCTCAAAACCCAGAATTACCACTGGAACGTGGAAGGGCCAAACTTCAAACCGCTGCATCTGCTGTTCGAAGAACAGTACACTGATCTTGCCACCGCCAATGACACGATAGCTGAACTTATACGCGGCCTTGGCGAGAAAGCCCCCGGCACGTTCGAGGCATTCGCCAAAAGTACATCCATCAAACCCGGCAATGAAAATGCCTCTGCCGACCAGATGCTGAAAGACCTCATCAAAGACCAGGGCATGATGGAAAAATCCCTCCAGCAGGCACTGGATATTGCCCAGAAAGCCGGCGATGAAGTAGTCGCTGGTTTCATGATAGAGCGTATGACCGTACACCGCAAAGCGGCATGGATGCTTAAAAGCAGCTTGTAATAACCCTGTCATCCTGAACGCAGTGACGGATCGTATAAATATCTCTCGACTCGCTTTGCTCGCTCAGGATGACAAATAGGGTTTTTACCATTATAACGCAGCCTATGCGCTATATTTACCTTATATCACTGCTTCTGGTTCTGGGCGGCTGTGCCAAAACCATCACCACTCCTGCCGTGCCGGAATCGCAAAGCTCGCAGGCAGTGGTAGAAGGTTTTCCAGCACAGATACGTTTCTGGGCAGACGAAGCTCCTCTTTATATGAGCAAAACTATCCACGCACGGATTGACGATTACCGTAAAAAGAATGCTAGTTATTTCACGGATCGCGGCCGCTATCCTTCCCTGCATTATCTGGCCATTTCCGGTGGCGCATATGACGGGGCGTTTGGCGCAGGCCTGCTTGCAGGCTGGTCGGCCGCTGGCAACCGGCCATCATTCTCATTGGTCACCGGTGTCAGCACCGGCGCACTGATTGCACCATTTGCATTCCTTGGCGAAAAATATGATGGCCGCCTGCGTGACTTCTTCACCAAAACCACCTCTGATAAAATTTTCATGACCGATGCATGGAAAGTGCTGGAAGGACTAGCCGGCGGCCTCGCCGTCACCGACAGCGCACCATTAGCATTACAAATCAAGAATGCGGTAACACCGGAAGTGCTGGCGGAAATCGGCAGCGAATACCGCAAGGGCCGCCTGCTGTATATCGTCACCACCAATATCGAAGCGCAGCGCGGCGTGCTGTGGGATATCGGTGCCATTGCCATCAGCGGCCACCCGGATGCACTCACGCTGGTGCACCAGATCATGCTGGCATCAGCAGCTGTGCCCGGCCTGTTCCAGCCTGTGTTCATCGATGTAACGGTGGAGGGCAAACAATACCGCGAGATCCATGTGGATGGCGGCGTCACCTCGCAGGTGTTTGCCTATCCCATCCGCCTGCACCGCAGCGTGATGGATGAATTCAAGAAATACCATATCAGCCAGAATCTTTATATTGTCAGGAACAGCAAGATCGCGCCCGAATATAAAAGCATGGATCCCGGGCTTTTTAGCCTCACCGGCCGTTCCATCGAAACGCTCATCAAGCAGCAAAGCCTTGGTGACCTGTATCGCCTCTATATCAGCTCAAAACGCGACGGCGTGAATTACCACATGGCATGCATCCCTGCTGAATTCCGCGCAGATTCCAAGGAACTATTCGACCCTGAATATATGGGTGCGCTCTATGATGTGGGTTACGGGATGGGTAAAACACAAAAAGCGTGGACAAAATCCACGCCCGCTTAGGATTATATTGAACGCATATATAATAAGTAGCGAACGCGTGGATTTTTTTCGCGCGCTTTCTCCGCTAAATCCTTATAGGGCGTGCCGCTCACGGAAGTCATATATGAGCCAGGAGCAGATGCTTTTCCAATATTGTCTTTTTTAGCTTGCTGCGGAGCCTCGGCACCTGCGCCAGCTTCTTGTGGCTTTTCATCTTTATTATTATCGCTCATGTCCTGTTCCTTAAATAATTATTGTTAGCTCCAGTCCGGCTCAGCACTTCTTTGCACACGCCCGCCGAGATGCTCCAATACACGCTGTACCCCCGGTTTTTTGATAGCATCACCCCGCCAGCTGATTTCCAAATTAGTGCCGCGCACAGCTACCTTAAAATCTATTTCATTCAGCACATGTCCAGGCGTTTGACTCATACTCGCAATAGCAACCTGTGCATCAGCCAGCCTTGAATGGGAATCAAAGCTTGCTACCACCTCATTTACCGCTCTTCTGCGCATTATCTTATCCTTTAACCATACTATTATGGTTTAATTATACTAATCCATTAATCTTTGAAAAACCCTTAATTATTATGGTTTTGTTACATTAGGCTGGATGTAATACTTCCTTAATAATCAATAGGTAATATCTTTCCATGATTACCGTATACCACAGGCAGAATGGAAAAATCCATGTACGCGACATTGGCAAGGCCGATGTGCTGCCGCCGGATTGCGTATGGATTGATATCTTCAATCCCGGCATAGAGGAAGAAAAAAATATCGAAGGTCAGCTTGGCATCGAGATCCCTACCAAGGAAGAGGTCTGGCGAAACCAGGTGCTCAACCGGTTCTATCAGGAGGGTGGTGTGTCCTATATGACTGCCGCGCTTATCACCAAAGTAGATTCGCCCTACCCGCAAACCAGCTCCGTTACCTTCATCCTTGCGGAGAATTACCTGGTCACCATCCGCTATATCGCCCCCACCTCGTTCCAGAATTTTGCGGTGCGCCTGCTACGTTCCCCGGCAAAATTTCCCAATGGTGCGCATGTGCTGGAAGGCTTGCTCGAGGAAGTCATCACACGCGTTGCATACAACTCGGAAATTGTTGTAGACGCGCTCGACCAACTTTCGCACGATATTTTCAATCCAGATACATTCCAGAACAACAAGCATAACCCTTCGCAGCAGATGCAGGCAGTGCTGCGCCGCCTTGGCACCTGTGCCGACCTCAATTCTAAAATCAATGAAAGCCTGCATTCGCTGGGTCGTATGGTCATGTATTTCGATACGGTGCATATACCGGATAAAACCATTGATACCAGCATCCGCACCCTGGCGACAGACGTTGCTTCGCTCAGCAAGCAGACTGCTTTCCTTTCCGATAAAATCAACTTCCAGCTCGATGCCACGCTTGGCATGATCAATGTCGAGCAGAACATGATCATCAAGATATTCTCGGTTGTGGCCGTGTTCTTCCTGCCACCTACTCTGGTTTCCAGCATATACGGCATGAACTT
>CAZAQK010000100.1:0-6064 GCA_964487265.1 uncultured Rickettsiales bacterium
GAGGCAGGGATTCCCGCCTGCGCGGGAATGACATAACTATTTCTCTCTGAATTTAATGCGGCCCTTGGTCAGGTCGTAAGGTGTCATCTCCACTATCACCTTATCACCGGCGAGCACGCGGATACGGTTCTTGCGCATGCGGCCAGATGTATGGGCGATCACCACATGGCCGTTCTCCAGCGTCACGCGGAAGGTGGCGTTTGGGAGGAGTTCGGTAACAACACCGGGAAATTCGAGCAGTTCTTCTTTAGCCATAAGTATCCTTGTTTTCAGGGGTTATAGCATAGTTAATGCCCAGCGCAAGCACGTCATTCCTGCGTAAGCAGGAATCCAGCTATACTTGGACGAGATCCCCGCCTGCGCGGGGATGACGGGAACCTAAGCGGCAAAGCCGCTAATGTTTACCCTCACTTTATATGTAAAACGCAAATAAGAGTAAAAAACCGCCGCGCCGTGTCAGAATCCACAGTGACCCTGCCCTTCAGCATGGTTTGCAGCATTTCTGCCCCTTCATTATGGATGCCGCGGCGGGCCATATCGATGGATTCGAGCCGCCCATGGCCGGATTGCTTGAGGGCCTCATAATAGCTTTCGCAGATCAGGAAATAGTCCTTGATGATCTGCTTGAGCGGCAAAACAGGAATCACCATTTCGGTTTTTTTATCATGCTCTATGGCGTGGATGGCAAACACCAGCCGATTCTCCCGCACGCCAAGCTTCACATCATACGGGCCGCATTCCAGGCAATGGGCATGGAATTTGTTGCGGTGCTTCAGGTCGGTCATCGCGATGTTGCGCTCATGCTCGGCTTCCACGGAGCGGCGGTGGATGCCCTTATCATCCAGCGACATATGGGCGATATATTCCTTCTCGCTCATGATTTATGCCGTAGCCGCATGGAAAGCGCGTGTGCGGGCAGCCCTTCCGTGTCAGCAAGTAATTCCGCCTGATGGCAGATGGCTGCAAAAGACTGCTCGGTGCAGCCAATGATGGAGCTGCGCTTTAAAAAATCAAACACCGAAAGGCCGGAAGAAAAGCGCGCCGTGCGTGTGGTGGGCAGCACATGCGAAGGCCCTGCAATGTAATCCCCAATGGCTTCCGGTGTGTAGCGGCCCATGAATATCGCACCGGCATTCCTGATATGCGGCATGAGCAGTTCCGGCTGTTCGATAGCCAGTTCCATATGCTCCGGCGCGATGGCATTGGTAAGATCGCAGGCTTCCAGCCAGTCTTTTACAATGAACACCGCACCGTAATCCTGCCATGATTTTGCGGCAATATCGCGCCTTGAAAGTGTTGAGAGGATTTTATCTGCGGCCTGCATCACCTCATCGGCAAAAGCTTCATCATTTGTAATTAGAATCGATTGCGCAAGCACATCGTGCTCGGCCTGCGAGAGTAAATCGGCAGCGATCCATTCAGGATTATTTTTATTATCGGCGATGACCAGTATTTCCGAAGGGCCGGCGATCATATCAATGCCCACCGTGCCAAAAACCTGCCGCTTGGCCTCCGCCACATAGGCATTGCCCGGGCCTACGATTTTATCCACCGCAGCAATCGTCTGTGTGCCATAGGCCAGTACCGCAACCGCCTGCGCGCCACCTATTTTATATATCTCGCTGACACCCGCCACATGCGCGGCCGCAAGCACCGCCGGATTTATTTTTCCTTCCGGCGCGGGCACCACCATCACCAATCGCTTCACACCGGCAACGGATGCTGGCACGGCATTCATCAGCACTGAGCTGGGATAGGCTGCAAGCCCGCCCGGCACGTATAGCCCCACCGCATCGATCGGCGCCCAGCGATGACCAAGGCGCGTGCCGGTATCATCCGTATAATCAAGATCCTGCGGCATCTGGCGCGCGCTGTAATCACGGATGCGCGCTGCCGCTTTTTTCAGCGAAGCCATCAGTTCCGGTGAGCAGAGACTCAGTGCCTGCGCGATCTCCTGCAGTGTAACGCGGATGTTTTCTGTGGTGGCATCAAAACGGTCGAACTGTCTGGTATAGGCAAGCAGCGCGTCATCACCAGAAGCACGTATTTTTTTGATGATATCAGAAACCACGCCGGATACTTTCGACGTATCCTCTGTGCGCGCTGCAAGGAAGCCTGCGAATTGCTTGCCAAAACCGGCAGAGGCCGTGTGGAACCTAGCGGTCATACACCACTTCGCGGAAACGCTGTATCAGGCTGCTGATCTCGGATGAGCGCGTTTTAAATGCCGCTCGCCCAACGATCAGGCGGGAAGACACCTGCGAGATCACTGACATTTCTTTCAGGCTATTATCCTGTAAGGTGCGGCCACTGCTGACCAGATCGACGATGTAATTGGTAAGCCCGAGCCCGGGCGCAAGCTCCATAGCACCCGAAAGTTTAATGCATTCCGCCTGAATGCCCTGATCGGCAAAGTAACGGCGCGTAACATTCGGATATTTAGTGGCAACACGCACGTGACTTGCATGGTCGAGCTCATTTTTTGCATTGTCCGTATCGACGCAGGCCAGTGACAGTCGGCAGTAACCGATTTTTAAATCCAGCGGTGTGTAAATATCCGGATAGTCGAATTCCATCAGCACATCGCTGCCGGCAACGCCCATCTGCGCCGCACCGAAGGCTACGAATGTCGCCACATCAAAACTTCTTACACGTATAAGCTTTACTGGCGATCCCTTGCAGGAAAATTGCAGCTGGCGAGCCTTTTCATCGAAAAACGCATCTTCCGGCTCAATATCCACCTGCCTGAACAGTGGCACGAGTTCATCCTGAATACGGCCTTTGGGCACAGCAATGATCAGTGGGGCTGCACTCATGCAGCCTCGGTCGTGCTACGCTTACGCTCAGAAATACGCTCAATTTTTGCACCACACGCAGCCAGTTTTTCTTCCAGCCGCTCATAGCCACGGTCGAGGTGATAAACACGGTGAATGATGGTTTCGCCTTCCGCCGCCAGTGCTGCAATGACAAGCGACACGGAGGCACGCAGATCAGTCGCCATCACTTCTGCGCCGCGCAACTGCGGCACGCCACGGATCATCGCCGATGCGTCATGCACCACGATGCGTGCACCCATGCGCGCCAGTTCCGGTACATGCATGTAGCGGTTCTCAAAAATGGTTTCGGTGATCATCGACGCGCCGTCCGTTACCGAAAGCAGGGCCATCATCTGCGCCTGCATGTCTGTGGGGAAGCCCGGGTATGGCTGCGTCATGATGTCGATACCCTGTATATGCTTTCCGTCACGCTTCACCAGCAAACCACGTGGCGTTTCGGTGATGGAAACACCTGCTTCGCGGAATTTTTCAATCACCGCGCCAAGCAATTCGGCGCGCGCGCCGATGAGCTCCACTTCGCCGCCGGTAACGGCCACGGCCGCGGCAAACGAGCCCGCCTCGATACGGTCAAACACCACGCTATGTGTGCAGCCATGCAATTTTTCAACACCCTGAATGCGGATCTCCGATGTGCCGATGCCTTCAATTTTCGCGCCCATTTTCTGCAGGCAGTACGCAAGGTCACAGACTTCCGGCTCGCGCGCGGCATTGGTAATAACGGTCTCGCCCTCGGCAAGGCAGGCTGCCATCAATATGTTTTCCGTTGCGCCGACGGAGACTTTATCGAACTGGATATTCGCACCTTTCAGTCGGTTTTCCACTTTGGCGTGAATGTATCCATCCTGCAGGTCAATCACCGCGCCCATCTGCTCCAGTGCTTTAAGATGCAGGTCAATGGGGCGTGTGCCGATGGCGCAACCACCGGGCAGCGATACCTTTGCTGCGCCAAAACGCGCCAGCAGCGGCCCCAGCACGAGTACGGATGCACGCATGGTTCGCACAAGCTCATAAGGTGCGGTGAGATTATTCACCTGCGAAGCATTCATCTCAAGTTTGCGGGACACACTGAGTGCCCCATGCTTGCCATCGCCATTGGTGGAAAGTGCTACACCATGCTGTGCCAGCAAATTCGCCATGGTAATGATATCTGCAAGGAATGGTACATTCTCCAGTGTCAGCGTGTCATCGGTGAGCAGGCAGGCAGCCATCAGCGGAAGTGCAGCATTCTTCGCGCCCGAAATCGGGATGCTCCCTTTGAGCGGCACACCGCCTGTGATTTTTATTTTATCCATGCGGAATTAATCGATGCCCTTGGACAGTTGCGTCAGGAACGACTGGATATTGTTATGGATCGAACGCTCGGTGGCGCGCTTGAGCCTTACATACCCCACGAAATGTTCAGTAGCACCGGAAACGCCTGTTGCAGTAACGGCAAATTCCTTGCGCTTGTTCTGCGTTTCAACCGTGTAAAGCACCGTGGATTTCACCTCAAAGGAAAATCCCATCAGCGGCTGGTCGATGGACTGAAGCTTCGCATCGACAAAATATTTCGGGGCTTTATCTTTCGCTTCATAGTTCATCCGGTAGAGCGATTCTTTGAGGGCAGAACGGAAACCGGTATCCCCCACTTCGGAGATCCACAGCGGGTTAGTTTCCGTGCCGCCGCTGATGGAACGCACTTCCATCGCGCCAATGAATTTTGGATTTGAAGGAACAGACACAATTTGCGGATCAACCGCCATCTGCATTTTATCAGCTGGCTGCGCGCATGCCGTGAGCAACAATACTGCGAGTGTAGCGTATAATGTTTTAAACATAATGTTATCCTGCTTTTGCCTGCTTGTTGATCTCGATGCGTGGCAATGTCACGCCCGTTTGCTTCTGATATTTGCCTTTGCGGTCACCGTATGATGTCGCGCATATGCTGTCGCCTTTCAGGAACAGGAACTGGCAGGCACCTTCATTAGCATAGATTTTCGCAGGCAGCGGCGTGGTGTTGGAAAATTCCAGCGTCACATGCCCTTCCCATTCCGGTTCCAGCGGCGTCACATTCACGATAATCCCGCAGCGCGCATAGGTGCTTTTACCCACGCACACCACCAGCACATCACGCGGGATGCGGAAATATTCCACCGTGCGGGCGAGTGCGAAAGAATTCGGCGGGATGATGCAAACCGGCCCCTGGCGGTCAACAAAGCCCTTCGGCGAGAAATCCTTGGGATCAACGATGGCGGAATCCACATTGGTGAAGATCTTGAATTCGTCGGATACGCGCGCGTCATAGCCATAGCTTGATACGCCATATGAGATCACGCCCTCGCGGTGCAGATTTTCTACAAATGGCTCGATCATTCCCTTGCCTGCCTGCTCACGAATCCAGCTATCCGGCATAATTCCCATGGCGTTTCTCCCTAAAAAAAATTAGCAACGCTCTGTTTTATCGGCAGCCTGCCTAAAATCCAAGCAGAATCAGCAATCTGGCCGCAAGATTATTGCCTTTGCGCGGCAGATAGGCTAACGTGCGGGCATATTGATTGATGCATGTAATTTATGACTAAAATCCAGACTGTTAAACTCACCACGCTCGTATCGGTGTTTTTGCTCGCTGCCTGCTCGGCAAAGGTGGATAACCGCGGCTATGTCAGCACCGGCGATATCAAAACCATGGTTTCTGTCGGCCAGTCGCGCGATGAAGTGCTGGCGAACCTCGGCTCGCCCTCCTCACAATCCGCCTTCGGCAGCGAAACATGGTATTATATTTCCGCCCGCAAGGAAGCCACCGCCTTCTTTAAGCCCGAAGTGGTGAAACAGGATGTGACGAAGATCGAATTCGACTCTGCCGGCATAGTGAGCAAGGTTGAAATGTTTAATGAGGCAAACAGCGAAGATATCAGCATCGCCAAGCGCACCACCCCCACCGAAGGCCACCGCCTCGGGTTCATGGAGCAGCTTTTGGGCAATCTCGGACGCTTCAACAAGCCAGCCGGCAGTGCCGGTAGCGTTGGACCAGGCAGCCGTTAACCGGTCTTCACGGCATAATTCATACATTCTGCATGTATTTTTAAGGAGCATATCAGTTTTTTATTGACTATAGGGCCGTCTTTGGCAATTACTACGCTTCCTTTTTGGGGGCATGCCCCCAAGTCGCCTGCATTCTGGCTAAACCAGAATGTTTCGCTAAGACCCCTTCGTCTAGCGGTTAGGACACCACCCTTTCACGGTGGATG
>CAZAQK010000101.1:0-6035 GCA_964487265.1 uncultured Rickettsiales bacterium
ATGCACTTCCCCGCGCATGAATATCTGTGCAAGCGCATGACGGATCTCTTCACCCACACGCAGTGGGCGCTGGCCTGAGTTTGATTTACCTGTGAAAATGCCTGGAAGTTTTGTCATATTTTGTCATTGGTCATTAGTCATTGGTCATTAAATCAACTCATGACCCATGACTCATGACTTCATACTGTCCTTGCCACTGCTTCGACCTCGAAACACTCGATCTGGTCATTCTCGCGCATGTCATCATAATTTTCAAATGCCATACCACACTCAGTACCGTTCTTCACTTCTTTCACTTCATCCTTGAAGCGTTTCAGTGTTTTCAGCGTGCCTTCATGAACAACCACGTTATCACGCAGCAGGCGTACTTTGCAGCCGCGTTTGATGACACCATCGGTCACCATACAGCCAGCCACCTTGCCCACTTTGCTGATATTGAATACCTGGCGGATCTGCGCATACCCAATGAATGTCTCGCGCATTGTCGGTGAAAGCATGCCGGAGAGTGCCGCCTTCACATCATCCACTACTTCATAAATGATGGAATAATAGCGAATGTTCACCTTGTCGCGGTTTGCAAGTTCCTTGGCTTTCGGGGCCGCACGCACGTTAAACGCGATGATCAGTGCACCGGTGGATTTCGCAAGCGACACGTCGGATTCCGTAATACCACCAACGCCACTATGCAATATGCGCACGGCCACTTCTTCACCAGAGAATTTGTGCACAGAACCGGCAATGGCTTCTACGGATCCCTGCACGTCGGCTTTCACGATGATTGGCAGTTCTTTTGCATTGGTTCCGGCGGCAGCACTGAACAAATTATCCATGGTACGTGCAGCAAGAGCCACGTTCTGCTCACGGATGCGGCGTTCACGGTATTCCGCGATGTCACGCGCGGTTTTTTCATTTTCCACGGCAGAGAACGTATCCCCTGCTTCCGGTGGTGCGCTCAAGCCCAGCACGGCAACGGGAGTACCCGGCCCTGCTTCTTTCATAGGCTGGCCTTTATCATCGATCATGATACGTACACGGCCATATGCCGCGCCAGCAACCACGATATCACCCACTTTGAGCGTGCCCTTCTGCACCAGCACGGTAGTTACCACACCCTTGCCCTGATCCAGCTTGGATTCCAGCACAACACCTGCTGCAGCTCGGCCTGGGTTGGCTTTGAGCTCCATCACTTCCGCCTGCAACAGCAGGGTTTCAATCAGTTGCTCAAGGTTCTGGCCGGTTTTTGCCGATACTTCGAGTACGATGGTATCGCCACCAAATTCTTCCGGGATCAGGCCATACTGCATCAGCTCATTCTTAACACGTGCTGAATCAGCACCGGGTTTATCAATTTTGTTAATGGCCACCACGATAGGCACTTCTGCCGCTTTCGCATGGCTGATCGCTTCTTTGGTTTGCTCCATGATGCCGTCATCCGCGGCAACAACAAGGATAACGATATCGGTTGCTTTGGCACCGCGGGCACGCATGGCCGTGAAGGCTTCATGGCCCGGCGTATCAAGGAAGCTGACCTTACGGCCACCTGCGAGTTCTACCTGATAAGCACCAATATGCTGGGTAATGCCGCCTGCTTCACCCGCAACCACATCTGTTTTGCGCAGTGCATCGAGGAGCGAGGTTTTACCGTGGTCAACGTGGCCCATCACCGTCACAACCGGCGGACGTGGCAGCAGGTTCTCATCCGTATCCTGATCTTCATCGCGCAGTACGTTTTCTACGTCGCCTTCAGTAACGCGCTTGAACTTATGGCCGAATTCACCCACGACCAGCTCAGCCGTATCGGCATCGATGGATTGGGTGGCGGTCGCCATAACGCCAAGTTTCATCAGGGTTTTGATAACATCCACCGTGCGCTCTGCCATGCGGTTGGCGAGCTCCTGCACCGTAATGGCTTCAGGAATCACCACATCGCGAATCACTTTTTCAGACGATTGCTGCATGCCCTGCGCTTTTTTCATCGCCTTTTCGCGCTGGCGGCGCATGGATGCGAGTGAACGGATACGCTGGTCTTCCAGGCTGGAAAGTGCCTGATGCACGGTGATTTTGCCGGATGACCGGCGTTCATCACCACCTTTGAGTTTCAGCTTGCCAGGCTTATTCTTATCGGCACGTTCGGATTCTTCATCGTCCGCTGTTTTTGCAGGACGACCCGTTGGCAGTGCACCCGGACGTTTTGCTTCAACAGGTGCAGCAGCTGTTGCCGCTGCAGCAACAGGCGCTGGTGTAGGGCGCGTTACAATGCCGCTTGCAGAAGGTACATAGTCATCATCATCTGACTTAGCGGATGATTTTGCTGTTTTCTGGCCACCTTCGCGCTTTTCTTTTTCAGAGCGTTCGGCGGCTTTTTTCATTTCCTCTTCGGCGATCTTGAGGGCCTTGAGGCGAGCATTACGCTCTTCCGGCGTAAGATGTTTGAGCGATTCATCATCAGCCGCAATCTCATACGTTGATGGTGCGCTAACGCCCGATTTTTTAACCTCTACAAGGCTGCCACTGGTGCCCTGTGTAAAGGTACGGGTTTTGCGCACTTCCACCGTAACCGTTTTGGAGCGGCCATGTGTGAAGTTCTGCTTAACCGTGCCGCTTTCAACCGTCTTGGTCAGTTGCAGGCGGCTGGGGTTAATTTTTAGCTGCTCAGTCTTGACTTTATCGTTCGTATCGCTCATGGGCTCGGTTATAGTTCGTTTAGGGTTGGTAGTCCAGCGCATAGAAAGCTGCCGGTGGGGCTATGCGCCTGCCCCACCTCAAGCCATGAGACTAGTTTTGTTCTTCCCCATCGAACCATGACGCACGTGCTGCCATAATGAGCTGGCCAGCCTGATCGGCATCCAATGCAGAATCCTGAATGATTTCCAGCAATTCCGCTGTTGAAAGATCCGCGAAATCATCAAGCGTAAGCACCTTGTTTGCACCCAGTTTTTCCAGCCATTCCTGTTTCAGGCCAGCAAAGCCGATGAGCGATGCATCCATACCGAATTCCTGCAGTTTGCGCTCGCCTTCCTGCTGTTTGGTTTCAAGGTAATTACGGGCACGGGTCTGGAGTTCCTGCGCCACGTTCTCATCAAAACCTTCAATACCGGCAAGATCTTCCAACGGAATGAACGCCACTTCCTCGATGCTGCTGAAGCCCTCGCTGACCAGCAGGTGAGCAATAACTTCTTCCACATTGAGCGCTTCCACAAAGAGTTGTGATACGTTCTTGAATTCATCAGCACGGCGCTCCGATTCAACTGCCTCAGTAAGGATATCGATGCTCCAGCCAGTAAGCTGTGAGGCAAGACGCACGTTCTGGCCACGGCGACCGATAGCCAGCGAAAGCTGGTCATCCGGTACCACCATCTCGATGCGGTTCTTGGTTTCGTCGATAACCACTTTGGTCACTTCTGCCGAAGACAGCGCGTTCACCACAAAGTTGGCCGGATCTGCCGCCCACTCAACGATGTCGATCTTTTCGCCCTGCAATTCGTTCACCACGGCCTGCACACGGCTACCACGCACACCCACGCAGGAAAGCACGGGGTTAACACTGGAATCCTTGGAGATAACAGCGATCTTCGCACGGGAACCCGGGTCACGCGCAACGGCTTTGATTTCAATAATGCCGTCATAAATTTCCGGCACTTCCTGCGCAAACAGCTTGGCAAGGAACTGGGGATGCACGCGGGAGAGGAAAATTTGCGGACCGGTTTTTTCACGGCGCACATCGGAGATGTAGGCGCGGATGCGGTCGTTGGTACGGAACACTTCCCTTGGGATGAGTTCATCACGGCGGATCATGGCTTCAGTGCGGCCGAAATCCACGATCACGTTGCCGTATTCCACGCGCTTCACAACGCCTGAAACAATCTCACCGATCTTATCTTTGAATTCATTGAATTGCTTTTCGCGCTCAGCATCACGCACCTTCTGGAGCACCACCTGCTTCGCAGTCTGTGCGGCCACACGGCCAAAATCGATCGGCGGCAGGATGTCTTTAATTTCATCGCCGATATTGAGGCTCTTATCGTGCTTCTTGGCATCGGCAAGGCTAATGTAAGCCAGTTTGCTTTCTTCTTCTTCGTTGATGGTGCTTAAGTCTTCAATGACGGTGCGCACGCGATACAGCTTGATCTCGCCGGATTTTTTGTCGATCTCAGCGCGGATATTATGTTCATGGCCGTATTTACGTCGGCCTGCCACCTGAATGGCCTGCTCCATCGCTTCAATCACGGAATCCTTGGAAAGCCCCTTCTCACGAGCCACTGCGTCTGCGATCTGCAATAGTTCGGTGCTTCCATAAATAGCTTGTGTCGCGCTCATAATATACCTCGTTTGTTACGTCTTTTGTTTCTGTTTCTTCAGATGCTCTGCAATGAGCGCATCCGTCATGATCAGTTTGGCAGTGCGGATATTGGAGAAAGGAATCACTGCCTCGGTTCCTTCTACTGTCATGGTCACGCGGTTATCGTTCATGCCTTTCAGCACGCCGCGGAAACGTTTACGGCCTCCGATAGGCAGCTGCGTTTCGATCTTTGCTTCATAGCCGGCATAACGGCTGTAATCTTCCGGTTTGGTCAAAGGCCTGTCGATACCTGGAGAGCAGACCTCAAGGTTGTATGCACCCGTGATCGGATCATCCACCTCAAGTAACGCACCAACCACACGGCTGATATCCGTGCAATCGTCAAAACCCATCACCACACCATCCTTGCGTTCGGCCATGATGGTCAAAGTTTTGCGACGATCGCCATCGGCCATTTTCATCTGGACAATGGTATAACCCATATCGACCAGCGATGGCTCAATGATATTGGTTATCTTTTCAACTATGTCCATCAAGCCCCGCATAAACCCGCTTTGCGGGTGCATTGCGGGGTCTGGTTCTTATATTTTCTATAATACACAATTACTAAGCCTTACCGGACCCCGCCATTCGGCGGGGTTTTTCAGGTAAAATAAAAAGGCGGGCTCTCGCCCACCTTTCCCGCGAGTATAACCAAAAACCTAATGCGTGCAAGTGTTTTTGTTAAATCTCTGTAATGTTGCCAAAAAAGGCTTGGAATAAAAACCAGAGGCGTTATAAGGAGTGGGTCTATTGTTTTTAACCTTTAATTCGGAGCCTAACCCCATGAATAAGAATCTTCTTTATGTAGTAGTGACCCTCGTCGCACTCGTGATCGTTGCCATGATGTTCTCTGGTAAGAAACCAGCTATGGACACCGCAGGCACCTCTGAAAGCCCTATGGCCGATGCCGTTAACAATGCTGCTGATGCTACCAGCGAAGCCGCTGCCGATGCTGCTGATGCTGTCGGCGCAGCTGCTGATAATGCTGCCAATGCAGCCGCTGAAGCTGCTGATGCTGTGAAGGATGCAACCACACCAGCTCCTGATGCCGCTCCTGGCGAGATGGGCGCAGCTCCGGCCGCTGCTGTTGATGCCGCTGCTCCAAACGCAGCCCCGGCTGATGCTGCTGCACCAGCTGCGGCTCCTGCTCAGGGCCAGTAATTATCCTTTGATAATTAAGGAAAAGGGAGGCTTTGGCCTCCCTTTTTTTATGGACAAATTCCCAAAGTCATTATTTATTAAAGCGCATTAACATGAAACAGGCGAGTCAATGGGTGCTGCCCGCAGGCAATACATATTCAAAAATACCTCAGCTGTACTGGCATCCTCACCGGATGGCGATGCCGCAGGCAACACATCATTGACTCGCTATTACACGGGTGAGCTGGTCAACACATTATATGATGCACTGACCAAACGCGTAGCCGAACAAGGTATAAGCCGCCATGGATAAAGCCCAGCAATATACCTTCGCTAAACTCAAACTGACCTTGTATGCAGGCGATAAAGATAAAGATAGCATCCACCTGCTTTGCAATGGGTATGACGAGCTGGATGAGCGCGGCAAAAAACTATTTCAGGAGGTAGCTGACCTGTTGACGGATGCCATCGAATTCTGCACACGTAAGCAAGCTGCCGCCTTCGAATCTCCATATAAAAAGATAAGCCGCTTCGACATTTCAACACCCATGGC
>CAZAQK010000102.1:0-5989 GCA_964487265.1 uncultured Rickettsiales bacterium
AATGGCGGTGGCCGCGGCGGGGCGCCAGAGCCCTTGACAGATTGGGGTGCACACCCTGAATCGGGTGAGAAAGTGGTGATCCTCAAAGGGCGCTACGGGCCATACATCAAGTATGCAGGCAAGAACATCACCCTGCCGAAGGACCAAAAACCCGAGGATGCGACGATGGATTCGGTGCTGGCATTACTGCCTGCCGCTGGTGGCAAAAAGAAAGCCGCAGCGAAAAAGGCACCGGCGAAAAAAGCCACAGCTAAAAAGCCAGCCGCTAAAAAAGCGACAAAGAAATCGGCTTAGTAACGCCCAGCGGCGGAGCGCCTTGGTGGTGGATCGGGCAACTGGTTGACTCTGTCCTCAACAGCTCCGCGCTCGAATGAATCCAGCGCGCCTTCACCAGCCAGAGCATGTGAGAGGTCTTTAATCGCAGAGCCACTAAGTGGGCGAGTCGGTAGCAGCCCCTTGAATGTCACTGTGCGCGTCGTATTGGGCACACCAGCTGAATTAACATTCAGCCTGTGATTATGTAAATTTTCATAGCTCGCAACTCCGCGATTGATATCAGCCATCACCGCAGAAAAATCATTTGGATTTTTAAGCGTGTATTCCAAAGTCAAATGCTGGTGAGCACAACTGAGAACGCGGCAGCTTTTATAATGCTTATAATGCTGTGTCATACGATTAGCTCATTTGAAGAATCGGCAGATTAGCAGGATACTCTAGTGCCCTTTGGTGACTCATGTGTGACAGTTTTATGAAACTTTAAGCAGATTCATAGCACCCTCGACCAAGACTTGACCCTTCGCCTAAAATCATTAGAGTGCAGCGCATGAGCAAACCACGCGCACGCATTTATTCCCCCGCAAAATCTGCCATGCAATCGGGCAAGGGCAAAACAGGTGTATGGGTGCTGGAATTTGAGAAGCCCGAAGCTGGCCGCCCCGATGCCTTGATGGGTTGGAACACCATGCCCAGCACCACAACTCAGGTGAAGCTGCACTTCGGCAGCAAGGAAGAAGCCGTGGCCTACGCCACTGCCAAGAATCTAGATTTTTCGGTCACCGAGCCAAAAACGGCAGTAGTCCCGCCGAAGGCCTATGCCGAAAATTTTAGCTCCGGTAAGCGCAAAGCTTGGGACGCAAACTGCTGATTAGCGGCGCGGCGGCTTAACTGCACCAACATTGGGGTCCAGATCGTGTGGCAAATCACGCGGGATGTAAACTTCGCCTAAGACACCGCTACATACGGGGAACCGGTTGTCGGATGGCCTCTTTCCGCTGATATGCTTGTCATCAAAGTCAGACCGCTCAACTCCATATTTTGCGCGGGGATCTATTTTTTCGTCTCGTAGGTATTTATAGCTTTGCTTCGGATCACTCAAAA
Source organism: uncultured Rickettsiales bacterium (assembly GCA_964487265.1). Lineage (GTDB taxonomy): Bacteria > Pseudomonadota > Alphaproteobacteria > Rickettsiales > SXRF01 > CAZAQK01. The sequence continues at coordinate 1,378 of CAZAQK010000102.1, forward strand.
CTGTTTGACGGTAGCCTTCAACAATTTGCTTAAATTTAGGATCACTAGTCAATTCCGTGGCAGGATCCTTGCCCGAACGCGTCTTGCTCTCTCCGTGGACGGATTCGCATCTTTGATACGCATCAATTCTGTATAGCAGGTCATTAGTCATCTTCTCTAACACCAGCGTATCTACTTTGAGTTTATCATTCGGGGCTAAAGACTCATACGCAACCTTTGGCTGAGAGACTTTTGGGGCCTCACCCCCCTTTTTGGCTTTACTGGTATCAGACATGACTTGCTCCTTAGGAATTGTAACTTCTGGGGAGATTCTAACAGATTAAATCGGAAGAAATGTGACAGTTTTGCTAAATTTTCAGCGGTTTATTTCCCTAAATTCGCATTTTTTGTCATCAAACTGTCATAGTTGGTGCGTATAGTGTAGGATGTGAGAGTGGACCGTGTGTCTTCCCCACGTTGAATGTTTGGAGAGAAAAGAGATGAAACGTTTTACTGTTCCGTGTGATTTTAACGGCGTGAAGCACCCGTTCCATGTCTATATCGGTGATCCAAACCCGAAGAAGCACCCGCTGCAATTCCAAAGCTGGTGGCTCTCGTCGGAGCGTGGCGGCAACATCCCGCAAGACGTGATGGACAGTTTCGAAAAGCTCTTCAAGATTTCTCAAGAGAATAACGTCTCCTTCGAGGATCTTTGCGTGTATGCGCTGGGCGCGGCACAACAAGAGCAAGAGGGCGGCGCTGTCCAACAAGGCTAGCGTGAAGGAGCCGCATGGCGGCAGACATAACATCGGATGATTTCGTCGCTAAGTCGAGCGACGTGCTGGCTGCCGAAGAAGCAGCCCTCAAAGCCGCGCACGAAAAAGCGCTGGCCGAGCTGAATCGTATCCAGATTGAAGCGGCAAGCAAAGGCCATAACCTCAGCCCGTTCGATGATTTCGAGATGTATGAGGCCACTGGTATTGGCCGCTATGTCATCATGCGCGATAAAGGCTGGGAGCCTCTCTACAACATCATCAGCAACGACAAAGACCAAAAATCGATTGTCGCGAATATTGACTTCTCGGCCAACATCTACCCCGAATTCGATGGGGTCATCGGCGAGCATTTCGAAAGCCCCTACCTGCTCGACCCGCTGGACGACAAGTTCATGTCGTTCAAGCCGCTGCGCGACAACCTCGCGGCCGTACGGAATTTCCTGATTCAGAGCTACTTTGCCAATCCGCCTCACGGCATGACGGATGAGAAGGCCAAGGATTGCCTGAACCAAATTGCCGGCTATGTGGGCGATGGGCTGTACAATAACTGGCTGTTCCTTGGCGTCATCCCCAACCACGACCCGCGCAAGCCGTTCATCGATATCGAGCGCGCGAGTGAGCCAGATGGCAAAGGTGCCCAGTATATCTATGACAAAATCCTCGAGATGCAGCGCCAATCCAGCTGGCTACGCCCGTTCGATGCGGTGAAAGCCCTATTCGGCGGCAAGAAGCAGCACGATTGGAACCTTCCCTCTGCCTCCGCCACGGGGTTTTTAGAGGATTTCCGAAGCGAACTGACGCATGAAGAATCCCTCGCCCAGCAGGAGGCCGCAGCGGTGCAGTCTGTTGCCGCGATTGAGGCAAAACTGCAAGCCGTTCACGATTCGCGAGCACTGACGAATGCTGCCACGGATATTGATAGCCTAGGTAACCAGCTCATCTACACCGCCATGCACATGGAAGGTGTCGCACAACTGAGCGAGCCTGTGCGCCGCGATGCGGTGGATATTGCGCACGAGATTCTTCGTAAACTAAAGATTTCTATCGGCAGCCACAACCTGCTCGATGGCCTTAAAATGAAGCCTTCGGATGACATGGCAACGCTGGGCGGCATCAAGGGCGTGGCAATGGTCTATGAGCGCCTGCTGGCATGGGCACGGGCGAATAATGATAATGCCATTTTCCAACACCCATCGGTGCTGGCGGCAACGCAGGCGATTGGCCAGTTAGGGTATCAGGCCAAACGTGAAGCGCAGCGTATGGCGATTCTGGCGAAAAATAATGTCGTGGCCGATGCCATTGGCGAGCAATTGAAACGTCTCCCTGCCGCCTATACTCAAGTGGGTAACGCCACCTTCGGTAGCCTGCTTGAAACCGTTGAGAATGGCATCAACACCATTCTGGCACGCACACAAGAAGTAAGCGTGAACGGCGCAAAAGTTGGCCATTCGGTCGAGGATTCACTGGGGACCACGCTCAACCGCGAACCCACCGCTGGCACTGGTAAGCAAGCAGGAATCGATGACGCGGCCCAACGCAATGCGCAGGCCCTAGCCGCCGATCAGCAGGCACAAACGGCCATGGCACAGCGTATTCACAGCCAACTCGCAAACCAAGCACGCCAACAACAAGCGCAAGGCCAGCAGGCAGCACAATCGCAGCAGCCAGCCCCACGCGGCAACAGCACTGTGGGCCGGCAATCGCTTCAGGCAGCACAATCGGCGCGTCAGCAGCAACGCCAAACCACCGCCGCCACCACCAACCCCAATAATCCGGCGATGGCCGCCCTCACCCCTGCACAGCAACAGTTGTTGGCACGGCAGGCGAGCGTGGCCGCTACTGCCGAGGCCGCTCGCCGCCGCGAAGAACAAAACCGACTAGAGCAGCAGCGTTTGCAGCAAATTTCCCAAAAGGAAACTGCGGCACGAGCAGCCCAACGTGCGGTCCAACGCGCCGCTATGCGTATCGACCCCAGCATGCTGAGCGGCATGCGCAATGCCACGTCACTGAATGGTGTGGTACAGGGCACCCCTGTAGTCACCGGCGGCCGACGTATCGACCCCGCAACCGTGCGCAATAGCATGAACACAAAGCCCACAACGGCACCTGCGGCAGCGGCATCTCCTACTCAGGCAGCGGCACCGCAAACTGCAAAGCCTAGCCCAAGCACGATTGAAGATGACAAACAACCGAACGCGACACCCTTGCCGCCCACTCACCCGACGCGCGGCGGTGGCCGCGGATTCTAATGATAGCAGGAGAAGGAACTAGACGTGCTCGCCAGTAGCGGGCTGATAGTTCGGATTAAGCGGCCCGTTCATCGGACGTTTTGGTCCACAAGGGCTGCCCTCTAACCCTACGCATGGGCTCTTCAACACCTCAAGCTTCTCTGAGCCACATCCCGAAAGTGCTAGAGCAGCGGCGAGTAGAACAGAAATTTGGCGCAAGTTCATAAGATACTCATATGAAGAACGTGAATCCCCACACAACAACCAAACCACGGCTCAGTCAAGTCTCGATGTAGTTATCAACGCTTCTTTGGAGGTGCGCTACCAGCATTCTCGTTCAGGGCGCCTTGATTGCTGAGTACACTGTCTTTTCCCATCACCATTCTCGTATCATGGCCAAGGCTTACCATCGCATTTGATATATCCTGAGCAATATTTTCGACCACCTTGGCAAACTGCGTAGCTACCATCACTAGAATAAGGAAGGTAAGCAAATCGAGGATATTAATAGGAAAATCTTCGCACCCGCCCTTGCCTTCAAGCTTACAGGAAAGCGCACCATCCCAAGTGGCCTTATCAATGTTCACATAATTTGAATTGGGCAGTGTGAAACGCCAACCGGATTTTTTATTCTGTGTCCCCTGCACGCTGGTGTATTCTGTCCAACACAGTTCTTTACCCCCCAACATGTCTAGTGTTGCCGTTTCTAGTAGCACCACAAAGAATGACAAGAACGTGAAGAATAGTATGGGCTGAAGCGACTGATTGACCAATGCATTCACCCAGCTACTGAACATACTCTTCGTTTTTTCAAAAAACATGAATACCACAAAGATCGGTGCAAGGCCGATTAGCAACGCACGCAGCAGATACGTTACCGCATAGATGCGCAGCCCATCGATCAGTAACTTTATAAGACCTGTAAATGCCGCCCCAAGGATGAACCCCATTGCGAGTCCATAAGGCCCCCCCCCCCCAATTGTGGAGCCTAAAATCGCGACAATCATATCCGGACTTGCGACATACTGGGCGATACCATCGATCGCCACAAAAGGTGAATCGCCGGTATTATATGGAATACCCGTTCCAATCTCTAAGACCCCACCAATAAGCTCATCAACACCATCATTGAAGAAACTCGCGGCATATTGGCTAAAGAAGTTCCATCCACCTGGTGATATGATTGAAAAGACAATGCCGAGAATCACGAGCCGCTTTAATACCTGACCAAAGCTGGCTTGAACCACACCAATCATAAACCCAGCGGCATAAACCAATATCATCAGTGTCGCGGCAGCCGAAACAGCCGCCTGATATTCAGCACTATCGGTAAATGCTTCAAAAAGATCCTTCGACGCATCCTTGATAATCTCTTTTATTTCTTTCGTAATATCGCTGAGGATGTACTCCTCTCCGCTCTTAACCTTAGATTCCAGCTCCTTAAAGCAGGTGCAGGTTGGCTTATTATCCACATTGTCGCATTTATCATCAGCAAAGGCGGGGGCAGGCAACAGCGCCGCAGCCATCATCACTGTGGCTATTAGAAGGAAGCAATGTTTGCGAAGCTGCTTCATCCCTGACTACCTGCCTCCTGCGGTTGGTCGGCCTACGCCGCCTGCACTTCTATTC
>CAZAQK010000103.1:0-5977 GCA_964487265.1 uncultured Rickettsiales bacterium
CGGTCTGCGCTGTGCCGAATGCCGCACCGATCGCGTCATCATTACTGCACGCCACACCCTGCAATCCCCACACTGTGCCAAAATTAGTGGTAGTCGATGGATGGCTCCAGTAAATAACGGCACTCACCGTGCCCTCATCCCACCCTTTGCGGAAGGCCACAGGAAACTGTGCATATTGCTCGGTTGATGCGTCAAACCCCAGCGTCAGCAGGTCTGGCTGGCCAGCAGATATCTCCACCTGTGCCAGTGCGCTGCACCCATTGGTGGTGGAAGGCCGCATCTGCGCGGCCGGTATCCACAAAGTTTTGCGCACTGTACCGGCGGATGCCACCCAGCTGCTGCCATCATATATATAATATATATTTTCATCATTCACCCAGAAGGACGCGCCTTCATTGGGGCTAATGAATTTCCATGTCTGGTCATAATAACCAATTTTGCCAGCCTGCCCTGCCCATGCTCCTGTGGGGCTGCCTGCTATAATATACACATCCCCGCTTGCCGGTGAGCCCGGCGGCGTGTTGGTGGTGCGGCTTTTCGCGCCGGTATTCATCAGCGCGTCTATACGTGTTAAGGCTTGATTGACGGTCACTTCCTTCTGGGATTGCGATTGCTCCACCAGCGTTATGCCGATATGCGTTGTGGTTGCCATAATACTCCTGAAACGATGAAAATTGCTTTATTGATAAAGACCGCTGCATTACACTGCGGCAAAACTTGCGAGGATACCCATGCCTTCACTGAATGAAGTCAAACGCCAGATAGGCAGTTACAAGCACAGCTATATTTTCTGGACGCAGAAAGAAATCCGCACCCTGCCCAAGATCCTCGATGAGGATGAAGATATCCGCGCTGTCACCTCCGGTTACATGAACAGTGCCACGTGGCTTGCCGTGTGCACCACCCGCCGCCTGATATTCCTCAATTGCGGCATGCTCTTCGGCATGCGCCAGATTCAGCTGCCGCTCGATCGAATCCAATCGATCGACCATGCTTTCACCATTGCATTTGGTTCCATCAGCGTGTGGGATGGCGCGTCGTCTTTCACCATCAACATGGTAATAAAATCGTCCATCCTGCCTTTTGTGCGCGCCACGCAGGAAGCGATGTATGCCCATCGCAAAAGCATGGCGCAAATGCAGTCTGCCCCAGCAACGGCTGCTCCCGCTGCACTGGATGTTGCTTCGCAGCTTTCAAAATTGGCAGACCTCAGGGAACGCGGCCATTTAACGGAAGACGAATTCCAGACGCAGAAGCGGAAATTGCTGGGTTAGCGTAATATCGTCATCCTCGGCGATGCGAAGCATCGACCGGGGATCCATTTTTAAACAAGATGGATCTCCGGATTCGCGCTCCGCGCGCCCCGAAGATGACGTTTATATATTTACTTCCGCCCTATACCCCCGCCCGACCAGTGCCGAAAGCTGGTATACCCGCACCGTGAGTGATGCCTGTGGGCTGCCGAAATCGGTAGTTTGGCTGGCGGCGGAATAGGATGCAGATGCTGTGCTGACACTAATAGTACGCATCACATTGCCAGCATTCATAATATCCACCTCATACACCTCAATGGCTTCTGAAAGCGGTGCATCGATATTATCCTGCCAGTGACCACCAAGCCGTGTGCGCCGAACCCAGCTGATGCTGAGATTGCCTGAACCATCGCGCACACCCGTAACATGCACCGGTGCGTAAGGCTTCAGCGCAACCCCGCTATAGGTAAAATCCTCCGCCACTGCGGCGGCAAGTGTGTTGCCGAATGAAACCGGTTTATAGCTGCGCGAAAGCCCGATCAAACTGCTGGCCACCGGCTGGCTTACCATATTTCCATCCAGCAGCACGAAACGTTCCGAAATCGCATGCGTGCCCACAGCCCATTCCGTGCCCAGCCTGCCACGCAGCAGATTACTTAAGGTATATTTTCCCGGCTCAATGAGCGTTGCTGTCTGGAACTGGATGATCTCGCTGCCCAGCACAGCAGCATTTGCACCGTTCAGCATCGCAAGTTCCGTCACACTCTGCAGCTCCCCGCTGCCAAGCAGGCTTACTGTAAGTGCATTCGTTTCATCCACCACATGGCAGGTGCCAGAAGCCAGCGCGTTTTGCGCCGTACCTATCACCGCTGGGCTTATGATATCCGCCACGCGGTTATAACTGCCACCGCCATCATCAGAGCGATAAATCCCTGCGCCATTCCATCCGGCAGATACCCCCACCCCGGCATAACGGAGCATGCCCTTATCCATATCATTCCCCGGGAATGCCGGCAGGTCGAGTATCTCCATATCCGTTGCAGGAATGGCCGTGTTGCCAGTGGTCTGTGTTGCGCCTTGTCCCGGCGAAGTATAAAAATCATAGGTGGAGATATCGTCTGCCACCGCATTTACGCGCAGATGTCCATAACCCATCATCCGTGCGGAAACCACGCGCATGCGGTGCGTTACACCGGATACCGTTACATTCAGAACATCGGCAGGATCAATATCGAAATATTCAGTCGGCAGGTCAAACTCATACTGCGTGCGTGAAACCCACTCGGTGAATAGCGTCACATCCGCCACGGTTTTAGCCACCTGGTCAGCAAAGACAATGGGCATATCAATTGTCATGATATGCTTGCTGTCCGTCATCTCACGCTGGGAATATTGCGTGGCATTTTGATAATTATAAAGACGGTTGATATACACCACATTCACACGCTTCGGCAGTTCCACCTCCTGCATGCGGCTGATGCGGAAATGATTGCTGTTATCACTGCCATCCGGCATCAATACATCCTCGGGAATAGTGACATTTGCTACACCGCCACGACCCACAAATCTTAAAATATTGTCCGATTCCACCGCATCGAAGAAATACCCCTGCCGGAGTATCTCAATCGCATCGCGGATGCTAAGCTGTCTGTTGATGACATACCCCTCTACCTGGTCGGTGATCTGCGATACGTTCACATCACTTTCCGTAAGCCCGGAACGCTTGCATAAATCCATCACGATCGCTGCCAAGCTGGATATGCCCAGTTTTCCTTGCACCCAATGGCCTGTTTTCCACGCCGCACCGTCGGACCACACACTGGTCAGATCCGGCCAGTACGGGTATGGCCGTGCATCCCACGTCCAGATGAACATACGCTCCACCATATCCGAGCCCTGCCATTGCATTTCTGTGGCCATAAGCCCTGTGCGCTGCGCGCGGAAATCCACCCGGCCTTTGGAATAATAAGGCAGCGCACTTGATACACTATTGGGATCAAAGAACACGTTGGGCTGGTTGGTTGCACCATCCACACTGGGGAAACCATATTCGGTGAACCAGATGGGTTTGGATTCCGGCACCCAGTCCGTTACGCTGGCATCGGGATTGGTGTGGGTATTCTCCCAGAACCATGCGATATTTTTCCATGCATATGGCGCGGAAAGCGGTGCCTGCGTGGTTCGCTCAGGGTCGGAGTAATAAAAATCATACCCCTCCCCCTCCATCCAGCCATCCATGATGGCCTGAATGTCATACTTGCTCTGCGGGGCATCACTCAGCGGAAAATAAGCATCAATACCTATTACATCGATATCCGGCGAAGCCCAGAGCGGATCAAGGTTATACCACCCCCCATCCGTGTGGTGATATTCCGACCAGTCGGCTGCATAGGTTACCTTCACGCTGCTGCCTAAAACTGTTTTTACATCGGCGGCAAGGTCAACCAGCTCATCCACAGCCGGATAGCTCCCGGGGGTATCCGTTACTTTGGTGAGGCCTTTCAGTTCCGAGCCGATAACAAACGCATCCACCTTGCCATCCACAAGGTTGGCATAATGCATAATGAAATGATTATACCCATCCGTTCTGGTGAAAAGATCCGCCACTTCGGAAGCACTGCCCGTGATATCGCCGCGCCATGGTTTGCCTTCCACATCCATGAACACCATGGGATAAAACATGATGTTATAGCCGCGGTTTTTCAGCTCTTCGAGATAGCGCAGCAAGCTGCTGTCATCCGGCGTGCCGCCATATTGCGGTGAACCGGAAACCAGTGTTATCTGCCGTGCCGTACTGCGCGTGTAGCTTCCCACCTGCCATGTATCCGGCGAGGTGATCGCTCCCGTTTGATATTCCACGCCCGGCTGGATAATGCAATCACCTGCATCCAGACTGTCACCGAACCAGCTCACCACCACCGAAACCCACTCCACATTCGGGCAGGTGCGCTCCAGCTGGTCCAGTGAAAGCATGGCATTGGCGATGCCATTCGGGTTATGCATATTAATGCTGACCTGCTCGCCCTGCTGCTGCCAGCCGGCACCGAAATCACCACCTGGAACCTTATACTCCTGCTGGGTATCATAGACGAATTCACCTGCCCCAGGAATAATGGTGATGCCTTTGATAGTTTCTTCCAGAAGCTCGCCATCAAAATCGTGATACTGCGCTTTTTTCTGCACTTCGAAGGTGAAATTCGGGATACGGTTGCCAAAATCCTCCAGCGGAAAATCTTCAAATATCACATAGGCCAGCCCACGATAGGCTGGTGTGTTTGATGCACCATCAAAGGATTGTATCAAGCTATCCGGCATCTGGTCTTCATCGCCACGATAAATGCGCATGGTATATTGCGATAGATCCAGCTGCATGGCATCTGCCCAGATACGCAGCACTTCATCCACCGGCCCTTCACATATTCCAACAGCCAGTGTGATGCTGTAGCTGTAAGTCGTGGATGACTGGGTGACTTTACCCCCGCCCCCCTTGCCGCCACCTGCTGAGCTTGATGTTGTCGTGGTTGTTGCCAATTCTTTAATAGGCCGTGACCAGATGATATTTCCGCCGATCCTCACCGTGCCATACACGATGGGAATCATGTTGCCATAGGTGGAGGTCTGCACACCCAGATCGGCGAGCCTTGGTCCATTGCGGTGCGTATGCTTGCCGGCTGCACCAAACAGCTTGTTATCTATTACACCGCCAACGGCCCTGCCGATCTGGCTGCCGATAACGTTTGCAAAGGGAATGCCGGTTGCCGTGCCAGCTACTGAGCCAGCCGCGCTTAGAATAATCGATGCCATGATCTACCAGTTAGTTGTTCAAAGAAGAAAGCCTGAAAACGGCTATAATGCGCTCATGCCAGAAGCCATCCAGCGCATGCTCCACCACAGCGCGCGCCGGCGCGAAAGCATGGATGATTCCAACCCCAGAATTGTTGTTGCTTACAATCCCTAAATGTTGCGGCTGCCCATCAATATTCATCAGGATGACATCGCCAGCTCTCATATCCCCATGGGGTATACTCACCAATATTGCTTCAAGTGTGTTCCTGAGCCTGTGCACATCCGGAGCATGGGTATAAATCACATTATCGTGCGAAATGATGGGTATACCTGCTTTGTCTTTTAGATGTAGTTCACTTGCCACTCCCACCAGCAAACCCAGGCAATCCACCCCGCCTTTGTGCGCATCCGTTTTTTTAAGCCTGCCCTGATGGTGAAATCGCGTGCCAATCCAGTCGCGCGCAGCATCCACCACGCGTTCCTGCAATGTTGTCATAAATAATCTATGCTTATGTTAGATGAGCGCAGTAGCGCGAATCAGCCCTGAGCGCATTTCATGTGAAAGCCAGCAGGCTTTCACGGAAATAAAAAATAAAATTAATCCGTTCCGTGTGGCGCAGGCTCTTCAACAGGCGCAGCTCTTTCCTTTTCTGGGCGGAAATGCGTGCGCATGGTCGGGCGGGCAAAAAGCGGCCGCTGCCCCATGCTTTTGGCATACGCCCATACAAGGCCTGCCATACTGACGATCGCCATGCCAAATACCCATATGAAGGCTGCAATCGTGGTATTGCCGTAAATACCGATAATCGTAGCTGATATAAAAATTGACACCGCAATGAAGAAGCCAAGCACCTGACCCAATATGGTTGTGAAGCGATGAATTTTCAGAGCCTGCGATTCCCATTCATGCCGGTGTTTCTGCTCGATCTCGAACATGG
>CAZAQK010000104.1:0-2028 GCA_964487265.1 uncultured Rickettsiales bacterium
GCGGTTAATTTTTACTTTTGCGGTTAATAAAAATAATGCATGGCTCCATTGCGAAAAAAGCATGAGTAATGTATATCATACCAAACCTTAGGGAGTTGCTATGCTTAACCCGTTTATCGATCTGCTCGCCAATGCATTAAAGCTTTACATGTTTGTGGTGATCGCGTGGGCGATCCTTGCAACGCTGATCTCCTTCAAGATCGTGAATGCCTACCAGCCGATCGTGCAGAAGCTGATGTATGCGTTGAACCGCATGTGCGAGCCGGTGCTTAAGCGCATCCGTAAATACCTGCCGGATCTGGGCGGTATCGATATTGCCCCAATTCTTTTGATCCTGCTTATCAACTTCGCCATTCAGGCACTCTACACATATTTCTATTCCTATGGCGGCTGATAAGCCTTTTTTTGAATACCATATCTTCTGCTGCACCAACCGGCGTGAGCCTAGCAATTCGCGCGGCTGCTGTGCATCCAAAGATGCTGAATCCCTGCGCGATTATATGAAGCAGAAAGTAAAAGCTTTAGGCATTGCCTCTACACGTGTGAATAATTCCGGTTGCCTCGACCGCTGCGAACTCGGCCCCACTATGGTGATCTATCCGGAAGGTACGTGGTATAGCTGCAAAACCAAGGAAGATGTGGATGAGGTGATCGCCGAGCATCTGCAAAAAGGAAATGTGGTGGAGCGGCTGAGGCTGCCCTTCAGCGGGTGAGATTCAGTGCTATCGCTGTTCTGCCACGCAATACGCCTGCGACCTGCGAATCCCACTGCTCGCTTTTTTTATTGCTTTCCAGCCACTGCCTGAAATCCTCATCGCTAACCCTGCGATCATCTTGCTTAGTATATATCCAAACTTTGTTTGAAGTTGGATCTAATGTTACCTGCGCCCCCTGAACACCAGCAAGGCCGTGTAGTTGCGTATCTGTCAGGACTGGGCTGGCCAACTGGTCATAAGACGTAGTATGCACGATCTTTCCGCCTGCTTTAGCAAGGCTTGCACAACAGCAGAACAGATCTGCATTAACCGCAGATGCGCCATTATCTGCAGTGGTGCCACGCGGCACGACCAGCGAAATTGTGTTATTGGTAAGCACATAGTCATACGTACCTTCTGGTAGATTTTTTAGCGACACATATCCCGCGTCAGAAGCGGAAGCGTATCTGCCACCCACGGTAAAATTTTTATATTTGAACGAGGCAGTCTGCGGCATACGCGCCACTTCTCCCCCTCCGCCAATCTCTACAATGCTGATATCTGCAAATGGATTATTGTTTTCATGTGCCATCATTGCAAGCTCACGCTCAAATGCAGTTGCAATCTCCTTTGTTGCAAATTCACGCAGCCCTACTGTCACCATGTTTGGCAACAGGTCACTTGCAGCCAAAGGTGCGATGGCCGCTGCCAACCGCACACCGGCATCCCTGCCATATTTTCGTACAAGCACCTCTTCTGTGATCTTGTGCATGCCAAGGGTACCCTTTGGCAACATCATGAATTTGGGCTGGCGTAATTTTTCCTCGTCGCTTCGCTTACGTAACCATGTCACATCAATGTTACCGGCTATTACATCCTGAAGGTTGGCAATAAGTGCTTCTTTATCTTGCGGCATATCATGCTTTAGCAGCGGTTCTATATATGCACGCAGCAGCGCACCCATCAAACGACTCCCCCCATCGCCTGAGAATTGTTGCCTTATCAGGCCTATGGCGGGATGCGGCTCACCCATTACATCCGTGTGTGGCTGCTGGGCAATCAGTTCGACCAATTGCGGTATCAGGGCAACTGCGCGTTGTTGAAGAACTGGCAATGACTCGGTCATACTGCAAAATACCTTGTTTTTACTGACGTTCATGATACACCGCACAGGCTGAAAACACTGTTAAACATTTGTGAAATACGCTGTATAGGCCCATGTTTTCCAATTTATCCAACAAGTTAGGCGATGTTTTTTCTAAGCTGAAAAAGCGCGGGGCATTGACCGAGGCGGATATTGACGCCGCCATGCGCGAGGTGCGCATTGCCCTGC
>CAZAQK010000104.1:2038-5963 GCA_964487265.1 uncultured Rickettsiales bacterium
CTGCTGGAGGCGGATGTTGCATTGCCGGTGGTGAAGGAATTCACTGCATCGCTCAAAGCAAAAGCCGTTGGCACGGAAATCATCCAGAGCATCAGCCCGGCACAGATGGTCATCAAATTGGTGAATGACCATTTGAAGGAATTGCTCGGCAGCGAGCATCAAGCACTCAACCTCGCCGCCAACCCGCCGGTTGTGGTGATGATGTGCGGTTTGCAGGGCTCCGGTAAAACCACCTCAACCGGCAAGCTCGCCCTGCGCCTGAAAAATAAACAGAATAAAAAAGTGCTCGTGGCATCGCTCGACATATACCGTCCCGCCGCGCAGATGCAGCTGGAGCAGGTTGCAAGTAAAGCAGGCGTTACTTCCCTGCCTATCGTTGAAGGTGAAAAGCCACTTGTTATCACTGAACGCGCCATGAAGATGGCTCGCTTAGAGGGATATGATGTGCTGCTGCTCGATACCGCAGGCCGCCTGCATATCGATGATGAGTTGATGGATGAATTGCACGCCGTCAAGAAACTGGCAAACCCGCTGGAAACCTTGCTGGTGGCAGACTCCCTCACCGGTCAGGACGCGGTGAACATCGCTAAAACCTTCCATGAAAAAATTGGCGTGAGCGGCATCATCCTCACCCGTGTGGATGGTGATGGCCGCGGTGGTGCCGCGCTTTCCATGCGCTCTGTCACGGGCCAGCCGATCAAATTCATTGGTGTGGGCGAGCGCATTGATGAGTTCGAGGAGTTCCATCCGGATCGTATCGCATCACGCATCCTGGATATGGGCGATATTGTTTCGCTCGTTGAAAAAGCCGCCGAGAATGTGACTCAGGCTGAAGCCGAGAAAATGGCCGAGCGCATGATGGCCGGGCAGTTCGATTTCAACGACCTGCTGGAACAAATGCGCAAAATGAAAAAAATGGGCGGCCTTGGCGGCATGATGAAAATGCTCCCCGGTGTTGGCAAGCTTCAGGAGCAAATGGAAAAGGCCAATGTGGATGAGAACCTCATCTCCCGCCAGGAAGCCATCATCCTTTCCATGACACCGAATGAGCGCAAGCACCCCAAGCTGCTGAATGGCTCGCGCCGTGCCCGCATTGCCCGTGGTGCTGGCGTTGAAGTACAGGATGTCAATAAGCTGCTGAAACAACAGCAACAAATGGAAACCATGATGAAAAAAATGAAAAAACTCGGCCAAAAGGGCATGATGCGCGGCGGTATGAACAGCCTGTTCGGCGGGCTGCGCTAGAATTTCCCGTCATTGCGAGGGAGCGCAGCGACCGTGGCAATCCATTTCCTTAAAGCAAGCTGGATTGCTTCGTCGGGCTTAAGCCCTCCTCGCAATGACGATTATAATATATTGAATAATAACAACAATATAATTATTACAACCCTGTAACATCCATTTTTGCACCTGTCATTAAACCTTCATTGTTAAAACCATGATATATTTGGCAAAATGATAGGGTAAAGATGTATCAGGACACATGACAGAGCCTAACGCATTCGAAAAAGCCATAAAATCCACCGGAGAATTCGTGGATAGCAATATCACGGGCACATTTTCCGGTGCCACCGATGCTGTTGCCAAGAAAGCCGGTGAAGTTGGCCTTGGTGAAGATACCGCTAAAGGCGTGATGCCCTGGCTGGCTGGCGGTGCCGCCGCACTCATTGGCGTTATGCTCCTTGAGCCCATCCAGTGGGTAGTGAAAAGCGTATTTAAACTGGCCCGCAACGTATTGACCCTCGGCGGCATGCTGGAGAATATCCCTATCATCGGTGGTTTGTTTACTGCCATTGGCGATGTGATCGACACGGTTGGCGAATATGCAGGCTACGTTGTCCCCGCCATCGCGGCATTTATTGGCTATAAGGCGTTTCAGACAAAATCCACCGGTGAATCCGGCAATGCGCCGGGTGGATTGCAGGGAGCTGCGCAGGATGCTAAGCCAGCACTGGAAGGTTCTACAGCCGCCATCGCTGTGGGATTACAAGCTGGCTTGCAAAGCAATGGGCAGCGCATTGAAACGCTACGCACCATCATCACAGCACCAGAATCAGGCGATACAGCCGCCACCTCAAAACAAATAGCCCAACTCAGGCAGAGGCTGGGCGATGACGGTTTCAACAAGCTGCATAAGGAAATGTTCGGCAGCGAACCGCCCGAAGGCAAAGTGGATGCAAGATTCACCAGCAAAAACGCCAGCAAGCTGCTTATGCAGATTGATACGCTGGAAATCAGGGCAGCGAATACGCGGCTTGCCGAACTTAATGCAGTGCAAACCCCTAAGGTTGGTTTCTTGAAGAGCATCATACGCAAGATCGATGCAATTCCAATTGTACGAAGCATACCGGGTATCAAGCAGGTCGTGGGCTGGGCACAGAATGATATTGGCCAGTCAGCAGCGAAGAATGTGCAGGCAAACCGTGACGCAGCCATAGCAGAACTCAAGTCCGGCAAACTCAAGGGGCTGGTGGTTGACCAGCTGGTTGAAGATGTCGCAAAAATCAAACAAACAACTCCTCAGCCAGCAGTCGCCAGCACCATGGTGGATACTGCGCCAGACGCACCCGAACCAACCACCAGGCCTTCCGCACCAGTTGCTCAGGAAACTAATCCCGGCCTGAGCCCTAACCGCGAGCGCATTGGTTTTGCCAGCGGAAGCCAGCAAGGCTCAACGAATGCCATGATGGCAGATGATGGATATATCGCCTCACTCATGGAAGTGGCAGAACCTTTACGTGTTGATGGCCGCGCAAGTCCCGGCACAACCGGAACAACACGCATAGAACCATTCAGCAACAAAACGGAAGGGACAGCAGCCCCAGCCGCCGATACGCCAGAAAACCCGGTAAGGACATCACAACCGGCAGCATCCAAACCCAGCTTCTTACATGGCGCACCTCGCGCGGGGTATTCCGCCGGGGCCGGTGGAGCGGCCATACTGGGCGGCGCAATGGTACTTGCCGATAAAGATGCGAGCACCGAAGCAAAAATTGCAGCCGGTGGAGCAAGTGCCGCCGGTTTGACCGCTGTGAGTGCCGAGTTGGCGGGTGCGACAAGATTAGCACGTGGCGCCGGTGTTGTTGGTGGCGTTATCGCAGCACCGCTAAACGCTGTGAACGCCTATCACTCCTTTACCAAGGAAAATGCCACGGCTGAAGATTATCTGCAAGGCGGTATCAGCACTGCATATACCGCAGGTACAGCCGCGATGATGACAGGCGTGGGGTTTGTCCCCGGTGCTATCACTGTAATCGGCGCAGGTGTAACGGATATTGGCCACAAAGGCTATCAGGCCGCTAATGCACTGAGCGAAATAAGCCGCATCAAGGAACAAATCGACAACAGCTTTGTTCCCTCTGCAAACTGCCTTGCAGCCAATGCATGTATACAAGGCAGGCTAAAGGAAAAGTTGGTAGCACAGGGAGTAACGGAAATGCCGTTTGGCGATGGAACATGGATTGACCTGCGTGATAAACGCAATGCCTACATCGCAAAGGAAGTGCTAAAAAAAGCATCTGCTGATGCAAAATCAGAGATGGACGAAAATAACTATGTACTGCTGCCACGCTTTTTTTCTTTCACAGATCACCAGAAGAAAGTGCAGCAAAAATATGAATCCGCCCGCATGGATTATATGCAATATGAACAGGCCTTACAGGAATATGATAATTACGTGCAGCAGGAACAGGAACGCTGGAAAGAACGTGACCAATATAGAAGTACAGAAGCAAGCCTTGGCACCCTGTCCAGCGGTGCAACACCTAATTCAAAAGATTCATCAGGTAACACGGTTGGAACTCGAAAAACCTGATTATTCACCCGCTGTATATTTAAGCCTGAGTATCGCTTCCTGCAGGTAATTGACGCTCACCTTATCTGGCGGGATGACAGTGCCGCATTTCACGGTGATCTTCCCACGCAG
>CAZAQK010000105.1:0-5950 GCA_964487265.1 uncultured Rickettsiales bacterium
TTTTTAGGGTCATCTTCACCGGTTATCGGCCGGCCGATAACCATGTAGTTCGCGCCTTCGTCCAACGCTTCGCGTGGTGTCATCACCCGTTTCTGGTCGCCTTTTTCACTGCCTTCCGGCCGGATGCCAGGCACTACCAGCGTAAAATCATGGCCGCAATGTTCACGCAGAAGTTTGATTTCATAGGGTGAGCACACAACCCCATCCAGCCCAGCACTTTGCGCAAGGTCGGCAAGGCGTTTTACCTGATCATGCAGAGGGGAGCCAATACCCACCATACTCAGATCATCCTGATCCAGGCTGGTCAGCACGGTAACGCCAATGATCAACGGGCGTTCCTTGCCCGTCATATCCGCCACTTCCATGGAAGCATCAATAGCAGCCCGCAGCATGGCCCGGCCACCGCCAGTATGCACCGTCATCATGAACGTGTCGATACCGGCTGTGGCTTTAATCGCTTTGGCAACGGTATTGGGGATATCATGAAATTTAAGGTCAAGGAAAATAGGAAAACGATGGCGTGCAATATGCTGCACACCTGCCGCGCCATTGGCTGTAAAAAACTCCAGCCCAAGTTTCAGCGAACCGACCGATCCTTCCAGTTTGCTGGCAAGGTCCGATGCGTAGGAAATATCCTGTGTATCGACTGCGCAGATGATGGGATTGATATCTTGGAACATAGTATATTCTCTCACAGTCCTTTTAAGAATCGGTGAAAAATAGCTGGGTTTTTAAGAAAATTTAAAAGACCGCACTATTCAAGCGTATACACCGTATCACCGCCTACCACCGTCCGTATGGCACGACCTTTGGTTGCCCAGTCATCAAACGGTGAATTAAGGGATTTGCTGTTGAATTGCTTAGGGTCGATGCTCCATGCCATATCAAGGTCAATGAGTGTGAGGTCAGCCCGCGCACCTTTTTTCAACCGGCCAGATTGCACGTGAATGATATCGGCTGGTTTATAGGTCATAGCTGCGATCACATCACGCAGTGGCATGATCTTATTATGATAAAGCGAAAGCGAAAGTGGCAGCATCGTCTCCAGCCCCACGATACCGAAGGATGCCGATGAAAGCGGCACACGCTTGCTTTCCTGGTCATGCGGCGCATGGTCGGTTGCGATGGCATCGATCGTGCCATCTTTCAAACCTTCAATTACCGCCATGCGATCACGTTCAGCACGCAGGGGCGGGTTCATTTTACTGAAGGTGCGGTATTCCAGCACGGCTTCATCCGTCAGCACGAAATGGTGTGGAGCAGCTTCAGCCGTCACTTTCAGGCCTTTTTTCTTGGCACGACGCACTGCATCAATCGCTTCAGCAGTTGAGATATGCAGCACATGATATTGTCCGCCCGTCAGCTCAGCCAGCAGGATATCACGCTCCACCATCACAGCTTCAGCAGCGTTGGGAATGCCGCCTACGCCAAGCTGCGCCGAGATCTTGCCTTCATTCATGCAACCACCGCAGGAGAGGTTCAGATCTTCCGCATGTTGCGCCACTGGCAGGCCAAGTTCACGCGCATAAGCAAGAGCTTTGCGCATCACACCGGCATTCATGACTGGCAGCCCATCATCGGTAAAGCCAACCGCGCCTTCCTGCGCAAGCAGGCCCATTTCAGTTATTTCATCGCCTTTCTGCCCTTTAGTAATGGCAGCATAGGTGCGTACATTCACATACGCCGTTTCGCGCGCACGCTTGTGCACGAAAGCCACCACGGCCGGGTCATCGATAACCGGTTTAGTATTAGGCATACAGGCAACTGTGGTTACACCGCCCGCTGCTGCTGACCTGCTACCAGTTGCAATTGTTTCCTTATATTCCTGGCCTGGCTCGCGGAAATGCACCTGGATATCGAGAAGCCCTGGTGTCAACAGGTGCCCCTTACAATCTACCACCTCCGCACCCGCAGGAACACCATCTTTAAATAGTGCTGCGCCAAGATCCGTTATCTGGTTACCGGTAGTGAGCAACCCACCGTTCACATCAAGGCCAGATTCAGGATCAAAAATCCTGGCATTGGTATATGCTACTTTTTTGTTGGGATTATTCTGGTGGGTGGGCAGTGTAAAGTGTTGTTTCACAAGCGGCCTTTCATCAATCGCTAGGCAAGCCTTTATAAACTCCCTAACCCGCGAATTAAAGAGATTATTTCTTTTTAGGCACAAAAATATTAGCCCTGCTGAAATAGACACCGCCTGTCACGAATTCCTGCGGATTATCAATTGTTTTAAGCAGGTAATAATGCTCCCTAAGTTCATTAACCTTCAGGAAATAGCCCGTAACGATTGCATCAAATTTCTGCTTCCTGACGGCATTTATCAGTGAGCCTACATACGCATATTTAACATGATTCATACCTTTCAGGTCGGAACGCATAACGTCAAAACCAGCCATACCGATACTAAAAGTTTTTTTGCCTACCCGCGGCTGCACATATTGCAACTCGGAGAACATTACATCTCCCTTGTATGTTTTAATTTCATCCAGCAGAGCATTGCCACGCGCAATGGCCTGTTGATTGGGGATGAACGGCGCAGGGTCGTACCGCAGCATAGTAAACTGCCCAATGATGGCCAGACTTGCACCGGCAGCAACTATTGCATAGCGTTTTGCCGTCATGGCTGGCAGCAAGGCTGAAAGCAGAGAAAATGCAAAATGTGCTGGCATTATCACATTCAGATGCCCGAATGAATGCACCCGTGACAGATATGAACTACCCAGAAACCCAAGCACAATCGCGCCATACCACAGGCAGCTCTTGTGCCCTTTTATAATACATGCAGCTATCAGCGTGCACATACTTACCACCATCATGATGGCAACGTTTGGTAGCAGGTCCACCATCCAGAACGAAGAAATCTTACGCCCGTCATCCGCATGGCCAGCCGGCACATCATATACGTAAAAACTGAACCAGCCTTTGGATGTAATTTCCAACCATATACATCCACCCAGCATAATAACAGCGGCAGTGGCACCCGCTATCAGCGCCTGCCTGGGCTGGATATACAAGGCAACAACAAAACACGGGAACAGCGCAAGTACGGCGGATTGCTTGGTAAAGAATGCCGCAGCAAAAAGGCATGCCGATAAGACGGCACCATAGCGGTTGCGGTTAAAGTAAAATACATAAAGTCCAGCCACCATCAGGAATAGATAGAGACTGTCCACCCGTGCCACATCAAACCAGCGCGCACTCAGCGCGTAAGTTGCCAGATAAAGTCCGCCTGCAACACATGAAATAAGTCTGTCCCCACCTTCCGCACGTATCCAGCGATACATGATCCATACGGTGCCAAGCGTAGAAGCTATGGAAACCAAGCGGCCTGCTAAAAAATCAACTCCGGTGAAGAAAGAAACAAATGCTGACAGATAGAAATAATAGGGTGTGTAAATATAAGGCACATATTCCAGTGTGGGCTTATCGTAAAAAGGCAGACCATCACGCAAACGCTGGATGATATCCACCGTGTGTCCTTCCATCCATTCAAGGTGGAAAGGGTAATTAGCACTTAAAAACGCTACATAGATAAAAACAGCAGCAAACCAGCCGGAACATAAAACCGTGGCATATTGCAAATAGCGGTTGGCGGTTTCGAGAGGCTTCATTCCATGTGGGTTGCAAGCAGCTCCAGCACAGCCTGCCGCACGGCAACTCCCATTTCTACCTGATCCAGTATCACACTGCGTTCAATATCATCCGCCAGCTCAGAATCGATCTGCACACCGCGCATGATCGGGCCCGGGTCAAGCACAATGGCATCTTTTTTGGCGTGGGAGAGTTTCTCCCTGTCCAGCCCCCAGAAATGGAAATATTCACGCACCGATGGCACGAATGAACTATTCATACGCTCGGTTTGCAGGCGCAGGGTCATCACCACATCGCAGCCCTCCAAACCTTTTCGCATATCATGGAATGGCTTCACCCCGAATTGCTCAGGGCAGGCGATCATCAGTGTAGGCGGTGCAATGACACGCACTTCAGCCCCCAGCAGTGTCAGCAGCTTCATATTGGAGCGCGCCACGCGGCTGTGAAGGATATCGCCACAGATGGCCACTTTCAGCCCTTCAATTTTCTTTTTATGCTGCAAAATAGTGAGCGCATCGAGCAATGCCTGCGTTGGGTGCTCATGGCTGCCATCACCGGCATTGATAACCGAGCAGTTCACTTTGCGTGCAAGCAGGTGCACGGCACCGGATTCCGCATGCCGCACCGTGATGAAATCCGGATGCATGGCATTCAGCGTCATCGCCGTATCGATCAGTGTTTCGCCCTTCTTCACGGAAGAGGAAGATGCCGACATGTTAATTACATCCGCGCCAAGACGTTTGCCCGCCAGCTCAAAGGAGGTACGCGTGCGGGTGGAATTTTCAAAGAACAGGTTGATGACCGTGCGGCCACGCAGGATGGGATGCTTCTTGTCCACCTGCCGGTTGCGCTCAATGTAGCCCTTGGCGCAATCTAAAATGGCGTATACATCATCACGGGAAAGGCCATCGATACCAAGCAAGTGCTTGTGTGGAAATCGTTTATCAGTAGGCTTGGCAGATTTCATGGCAAGAGAACATAACCAGAGTTTGTCCGAAGTGCAATGCAAGAAATACACTTGCAGCAAAATGATTTAAGAGTAACCTCTCAGGCCTGTTTAAGAGGTGATTTATGCGTAAATATGTGTTTTTGCTACCGATTCTTGTGCTTTCCGCCTGCGATCAGACCGGGCAGCCTATTGATGCCAAGAAATTTTTAGCCGAACTGGAAGGCCCCAAAGTCCCCACCATGGAAGACACCATGCTGCAAAATGCCAAAAGCGCGGAAGCCGCTGGCGAATGGGGCACGGCTAATCAGCTTTACCAGCAGGTACTGGTCAAAAACCCGGAAAACAAAGACCTCATGGTATCAACCGCTGAAACATACCGTCGCATTGGCAAATATGATCAGGCACTCGCCCTGTATGATGCCGCATTGTCCAAAGATGGCAGCATGATAGCCGCCAAAGAAGGCAAAGGCCTTGCCCTGCTCTCCAAAGGTGATTACGAAACACCTACCGCGCTGTTCGAAGATGTCATGAAAACTGATGCTACGCGTTGGAAAACCTTAAACGGCCTTGGCATTCTGTTCACCACTCGCGGCATGCACCCTGAGGCGCAGCAATATTTCAAGGAAGCATTGAAACATAACCCCGGCAACACATCGGTGCTTAATAACCTCGGCCTGTCACAGGCACTTACCAAGGAATATGATGTAGCCGCCGACACACTCATGCAGGCAGGTGCACTGGCCAATGCCAGCGGTAACGACCGCAAGCGCATCGACCTCAATCTTGCGCTGGTCTATGCCGTTGCAGGCCGAATTGAAGATGCGCGCATGGTTACCGAGCATTATTACAGCGGTGCCGCACTCAACAACAATATGGGGCTATATGCACATCTCGCCAAAAACAATGACCTGGCGAAAGATTACCTGAACATGGCCTTAACCGAGAGCAAAACGCATTATGACAAGGCATGGCAGAACCTTCAGGATATCAGCTCAGCAGCAGGTTCCAAGTCTTCAGAACCAGCAGTAGAACCTGTTGCTTTGGAAGAACCGTCAGCTAAAGCCGCAACGGCACCGGCCAAAGCCAAGCCGAAAGCAAAGGCGCAGGCTAAAAAACAACCCGTGAAACAACCTGTGCAAGAACCGGTTGCAGAACCTGTAAAAGAGCCTGTTGAAGCAGCCATCGAGCCTATTGCACCGCCTTCATCACCACCGAGCGATGATATTTCTAACATCATCGAATCCGGGCAGTAGTAACGCTTTCGTCATTCCCGCGCAGGCGGGAATCTCAACTCAATGCTTGCGAGCCGATAGTTAAGACCCCCGCCTTCGCGGGGATGACTAATCTAAAATTAAAAAAATCCCTTGCCCATCTTGGCAAGCAGTTGCTCGCCCAGCGTGATGCCGA
>CAZAQK010000106.1:0-5914 GCA_964487265.1 uncultured Rickettsiales bacterium
CGTTAAGCGCGATGCCAGGGGGCAGTTGCAGGAATTGGGTGGCCTGCAGGAAAAAGCGGCAAGTTTTACGCCTGAATCGCTGATCCATTTTGAAATTTCCGTGTTGCCGGAAGGCATGGCGGAAGAACAGCTGGAGCAGGACCTGCTCTGGGTGGTGCAGCACATCCGCGCCGCCGTGACCGACTGGCGGCAGATCGTTGAAAAAGCTAAACAGTCCATCACCGATATTGGCAAGGCACCCGCTGGCAATGATAAGGAGATGATCTCCGAGATCCAGGATTTCATGAACTGGCTCATCAATCGCAACTTCGTATTCCTCGGTTATGCGGAATATGAGATCAGCGCGTCCGGCAACGGTGAATCCCTAAATGTATCAGATGATGCACGCCTTGGTGTATTGAAGATCACGGATGATCTCCTGACCGCCGATGGTGGCACTCTGCCGCCGGAAGCCAATCATTTTCTGCATAGCTCTCATCTGATCGAGGTCAATAAATCCAGCAGGCGTTCAGCTGTGCACAGGCCGGTGCCGATGGATACGATCGCCATCAAGAAATTTAACAGCAAAGGTAAGGTCACCGGCGAGATCCGTTTTGTTGGCCTGTTCACCTCCAATGTCTATTACCAGAGCGGCATGGAAATTCCGTTGGTTCGCAAAAAAATTGCCCACGTTCTGGAACGCTCCAATTTTGATCCGGTCAGCCATGATGGCAAATCGCTCAAAGCCATCCTGGAATTCCTGCCGCGCGATGAAATTTTCCAGATGTCGGAAGATGATCTGTTCGAAATAAGCCTTGGCATATTGATGCTAGAATCCAAGCCGTCCGTTCGCCTGTTCGTGCGCCGTGATGCGTTTGAACGCTTTGTAAGTGTCATGGTGTTTGTGCCGCGTGAGCGTTTCTCCACTGAGTTGCGCCGCCAGATACAGAGCATCGTAGAAAAAGCCTTTAACAGCTTTTCTTCTACCTTCTCTACGCTGATCACTGAAGAAGCACCGCTTGCCCGCCTGCATCTCATTGTCAAAACATCGCCGGGTGATATTCCAAGCGTGAACCTTGCCAAAATTGAAGCAGAGATCGCCAAGCGCGCCTATCTGTGGAGTGATCAACTGATGGAAACGCTCATCGCACGTTTAGGCGAGCAGCGCGCACAGAAATATTTCCGCAAATATGGCAGCGCATTCCCACAAAGTTACATCAACCGCTATGATACGGCGGCTTGCCTGTATGACATCGAAAAAATCGAGGAAGCACAGGAGAAAAATTCGCTGGTGATGGATGTATATTCCATCAAGGCGGAAGACCCTGAATTCCTGCATCTCAAGATTTATAATCCGCTTTATGAGATTGCCCTGTCCGATATTCTGCCGCTGCTGGAAAATGCCGGTTTCCGCGTCATTGAGGAGCATCCTTTCCGCATTCAGATAGCCGATAGCGACAAGCCGGTACGTATCCGCGATTTCAAACTGCACATGGCGGATGCTGCCGAATTCAAACTGGACCAGGTGAAGGAAAAGCTGCAGGAAGCCCTGCTCCTGGTGTGGCAGCGCGAACTGGAGAATGACAAGTTCAACGCCCTCATCCTGCGTGCTGGCTTGGATGCGCGGCAGGTCACCATGTTGCGCGCCTGCGCCAAATATCTGAAGCAGATTATGTTTACTTACAGCCAGTCTGCCATCGAGCAGGCACTGGGTGCGCATCCGCAGATCACCTGCTTGCTGGTGGAGTTGTTCGAAGCACGCTTTGATCCCGCAACCAAAGACCGTGATACAAAACAAACCTCGCTGCGCAAGGAGATCGAAGAAAAACTCTCTGCCGTCAGCAACGCGGTTGAAGACCGTATCCTCCGCCGCTACATGGAATTGATGGGTGCCATGCTGCGTACCAACTATTACCAGCGTAGTGCTGAAGGCCACCTAAAGCCGGTGCTGTCTTTCAAGTTTGATTCCGCCAATGTGCCGGAACTTCCGCTGCCACGCCCATTTGCCGAAATATTTGTCTATGGCATGCGCGTGGAAGGCATCCATCTGCGTGGTGGCAAAGTGGCTCGCGGCGGGCTGCGCTGGTCAGACCGCCATGAAGATTTCCGCACGGAAATCCTTGGTCTGATGAAAGCACAGATGGTGAAAAATTCGGTTATCGTGCCGGTGGGTTCCAAAGGCGGGTTTGTGCTGAAACAGGCCCCTGCTCCAAGCAACCGTGAAGCCTTCATGGCTGAAGGTGTGGAGTGCTACAAAATGTACCTCTCCGGCCTGCTCGATATCACCGATAATATCGTCAAAGGCAAGATCGTGCCGCCCAAACAGGTGGTGCGTCATGACGGGGATGATCCATATCTCGTCGTTGCTGCCGATAAAGGCACGGCTACATTCTCTGATATCGCTAACAGCGTATCGGCTGCTTATGGCTTCTGGCTGGGCGATGCGTTCGCATCCGGCGGCTCGGTTGGCTATGACCACAAGAAAATGGGTATCACAGCACGCGGCGGCTGGGTATCAGTCACCCGTCATTTCCAGGAAATGGGTGTCGATATTGGCACGCAGGAATTCACCACCGTGGGCATCGGCGACATGGCCGGCGACGTATTCGGAAATGGCATGCTGCTTTCGGAAAATATCAAGCTGGTTGCGGCGTTCAACCACATGCATGTTTTTCTTGATCCGGATCCTGATGCGGCAAAAAGCTTTGCTGAGCGTAAACGCTTATTCGAGCTACCGCGCTCTACATGGAAAGACTATGACGCAAAGCTTATCTCCAAAGGCGGCGGTATATTCGAGCGCAGTGCAAAGTCCATAGAGATTTCCAAGGAAATGCAAACGGTGCTGGGTGTCAGCAAGGCGAAATTCGCGCCCGATGAACTCATTCGTGCCATCCTGCTTGCTCCCGTGGATCTGTTGTGGAACGGCGGTATCGGCACCTATGTGAAAGCCGAGGAAGAAAACAATGAACAGGTCGGCGACCGTGCCAATAATGCACTGCGAGTCAATGGACGTGACCTGCGCTGCAAGATCGTTGGTGAAGGTGGCAATCTGGGCTTCACCCAGAAAGGCCGCATTGAATATGCACGAAGTGGTGGGCGCATCAACACCGATGCGATCGATAATTCCGCCGGTGTGGACTGCTCCGACCATGAGGTGAATATCAAGATCGCTTTCAGCGGCGAAGTGGCAAGCGGCAGCCTGCCACTGGCGAAGCGTGACAAAATCCTCGCCAGCATGACCGATGAAGTGGCGCGACTGGTGCTCAAGGATAACATCCTGCAGACGCAGGCCATCACCATCGCCGAGCAACAGGCTTACGAGTTGTTGGAATCCCATATGCGACTTATCCATGTGCTGGAAGCGCGCGGCATCCTGAACCGTGAAATTGAATTCCTGCCAACCGACAAGCAGCTGGCGGAACTCAAGGCAGCCAAGCGTGGACTGACACGTCCTGAAATCGCTGTGCTCCTCGCATACAGCAAAATGGCTCTTTATAACGATATGCTGGCATCATCGCTGCCGGATGAGGATTATTTCATATCTGATCTCAAGCGGTATTTCCCCGTGCCAATGCAGAAGGATTTTGCCAAGGCTATTGAGAACCACCCGCTTAAGCGCGAGATCATCGCAACGGTGATGACCAACAGCGTGGTCAACCGCGCCAGCATCACTTTCTGTTTTGATATTGCGGAAGATCTGGGTGCCTCGGTGCGTGATATCGCAACGGCGTATGCCATGGCGCGCGATGCGTTCGGCCTGCGCCATATCTGGAATGGTATCGAGCAGAATGCTGCCACCATCGATGTTGCCACACAGGTGGAGATGTACGCCATGACAACGCAGTTCTTAGAGCGCGTAAGTACATGGTTGCTGCATCATTTGCCGATGCCACTGGATATTGATGAGGTTAGCAAGGATATCATCCCGCAGGTGGCTGAGATCGAAAAATACAAAGCGTCACTGCATTCGGATATGACGCGCAAGGAAGCGGAAAGCATCACCGAGCGGTTGGTTGCCAGATCGGTACCGGCAAAGCTTGCTGAGGCAGTTGCCTCGCTTGGCATCATGTCGGCGGCACCGGATATTGTCTCGGCGGCGCATAAAACCCGTCTGTCAGTTAAAGATGTCGGCAAAACCTATTTCGAGCTGGGCTCGAAGCTTGGGCTTTCCTGGCTCCGTCAAGCGGCTGAGCAGCTGATGCAGGGATCGCACTGGGACAGGCTGGCCATCAAGGCGATCATTGCTGATCTTTACGATGAGCAGCGCAGGCTGACCGACCGCGCCATTGCGCATTCCGGCGGGCTTGATGCATGGCTTGAGGCGAATAATGGCGATGTCGAATCGCTGAACCGCTTCATGGAAAGCATCAAGACAGGTGAAGCACTCGATTTACCGCGCTTGATGGTGACACTCAGGCAGATCAGGGCACTGGGCGTAGCTTAATACATTCTTTATATTGATCTAGTAGTCTAATTTTCTATGTCCTTAAGCACTTACCAACAACCAGTCCACCACACAAGGGCTCGTGGCTTCACTATGATCGAGTTGGCTGTGGTTCTAGTCATCATCGGTTTGATCGTCGGCAGCATTCTGGTCGGCCATAATCTTTATGATACATCGCAAAAAAGCAAAATCATGCGTGAGGCAGAAGAAATTAACACTGCTCTGCTTGCATTCAAGCTCAAATATGGCCAGCTTCCGGGCGATTTTTCACAGGCAACCGTGATATGGGGAAATGTTTTTGGATGGCCAGTAGGGGAAACACAAGATGGTAACGGTAATGGGATGATTCCTTTGTGTAGTGCTGAAACACGGCGCGTGTTTGAACATTTGAGTCTGGCAGATATGACTAAAGGACGTTATAACCCAGACGGCGCCTCGCCTGCTGATCAGGTAGGCGTTACCTTTCCCCGCGCTACGCTTGAAACACATGGGTACCGCGTTATGTCAGAGAATTACAGTGGTAGCTTTGCACATTTCGCAAACAAAAATATGCTGAATATGGGACAGCAGAATAACTCGGGCTGCCTTGATGGCGGTGCTGCTCCATTTACACCGCGTGAGGCATGGGCACTGGATGTCAAATATGATGACGGGGAAGCGGAAAAAGGACGTATATGGAACTATGGCGCATCCTGTGTAAACTGGATGGCTGGAGGTACGTTCCCCTATCTTGTTACTAACGACAGCACAAAAACCTGTAGTTTTTTCTACCTACTAACCACCTCTAATTAATCCACTTGATGGATTAATGCCTGAAATGCCGCATACCGGTAAAGACCATAGCGATGCCTGCCTTGTCGGCGGCTTCGATAACTTCGTTGTCGCGTATCGACCCGCCCGGCTGGATGATGGTGGCAATGCCTGCCTGTGCTGCCAGCTCTACATTATCGGCAAACGGAAAGAATGCTTCCGAAGCCAGTGCTGCGCCTTTGGTGGAAAGCCCCGCCTCTTCTGCCTTGCGGCAGGCGATCTTGGTGGAGTCAATGCGGCTCATCTGCCCTGCCCCAATGCCGACCGTGCGGCCATCTTTTACCAGCACGATGGCGTTGGATTTCACATGTTTGGCAACGGTCAGGGCCATCTGCAGATCCTGCATCTGTTGTGCATCAGGCTGTTTCTGGGTTGCGGTCTTAAGTGTTTTAGGGTCGTAGGTCACGTTATCGCGTGTTTGCACCAAGAAACCGCCACTGACTGACTTGACCACATAGTCAAACACGGATGCATCTGGCATGCCACCGGTGGTAAGCAGGCGCAATTTTTGCTTTTTTTCAAGTATTGCCTTGGCTGCAGGTTCAGCATCCGGTGCGATAATGACTTCCACGAACAACTTGGAAATCTCCTCAGCCGTTTTGGCATCGAGGGTACGGTTCATGGCGATGATGCCACCAAAGGCACTCGTCTTGTCGCATTCATAGGCACGCAGATAAGCCG
>CAZAQK010000107.1:0-5886 GCA_964487265.1 uncultured Rickettsiales bacterium
GGCGTATAAGGTGCTGAGTAAGAAGGCAGCTTAGCGGTAGACGGAGGACGGTAGACGAAAAAGAAAAATAACTTTATACGTTATCTGTTCTCCGCACTCCGTCATTCGTTTACCAAACCATGCGCCCGCTTCATATTTTTTATGCACTTTTAGTCACCATCCTGTGGGGTGGGAATTTTGTGGCGGCGAAGATCAGCCTAGAACATTTTCCGCCGGTGTTTTTAATCGCGCTGCGTTTTGCTCTCACTGCTTTGATACTCGTGCCATTCGTGACACGCCCAACGCGTGAACAGATGCGCTCAATCGCTGCACTTTCCGTGCTGAACTCCCTGCATTTTTCATTGCCCTATATTGCGCTTGCCAATGGATTATCCATTGCGAGCACAGCGATCACTACGCAGCTTGGCGTCCCGTTCTCCTGCATCATCGGCGCGTTATTTTTGAACGACAAGCTTGGCATCTGGCGCAGCAGTGGGCTCATGGTGGCGTTTGGCGGCATGCTGATCGTATTCGGTGCGCCGGAGATTGAAAGCCACAAACTGCCATGGCTTTGTGCACTGGGTGCTGCATTTTTCTGGGGCATTGCCAATATCGTGACCAAGCAGGTGAAGACCGCGAGCATGATGCAGCTGCTGGCGTGGATGTCACTGTTCACCGCGCCGCAACTGTTGCTGGTTTCATTTTTTGCCGAGCCGGATGCGTATGCCACGCTTTCTGATATTCCAATGGATGCTGCACTTGGACTTGTGTACTCGATTATATGTTCCACCATTATTGCTTACGGCCTGTGGAACTATTTGCTGCGCACCCATCCGGTGACGCAGGTGACGCCCTATTCCCTGCTCACCCCGATACTCGGCGCGATCTTTGGCGGATTGTTTTTTGGTGAGGTACTTAGCACCGAGATGTTCATTGGTGGTGCCATCACCATTGCGGGTGTGGCCATTATCGTGATAAGAAGGCCTAAACTTGCCATGCTGGATGAACCTGTATGATCATTACCGAACGTCCCTCGCCGAATTTTGATACACGCGCCGGCCACAACGTGGATATGCTGGTGCTGCACTACACCGGCATGAAAAGCGGCAAGGAAGCGCTCGACCGTTTGTGCAATCCCGATGCGAAAGTAAGCGCGCATTACTTGGTGGAAGAAAATGGCGATGTGTTCAAGCTGGTGCCGGAAACTGCGCGTGCATGGCACGCAGGTGTGAGCAAATGGCGCGGACATGAGAATATCAACCAGCGTTCGATTGGTGTTGAAATCGTGAACAGATGCGCTCAATCGCTGCACTTTCCGTGCTGAACTCCCTGCATTTTTCATTGCCCTATATTGCGCTTGCCAATGGATTATCCATTGCGAGCACAGCGATCACTACGCAGCTTGG
This sequence comes from uncultured Rickettsiales bacterium, assembly GCA_964487265.1. GTDB lineage: Bacteria > Pseudomonadota > Alphaproteobacteria > Rickettsiales > SXRF01 > CAZAQK01. The sequence goes on from CAZAQK010000107.1 coordinate 1,386, forward strand.
CGTCCCGTTCTCCTGCATCATCGGCGCGTTATTTTTGAACGACAAGCTTGGCATCTGGCGCAGCAGTGGGCTCATGGTGGCGTTTGGCGGCATGCTGATCGTATTCGGTGCGCCGGAGATTGAAAGCCACAAACTGCCATGGCTTTGTGCACTGGGTGCTGCATTTTTCTGGGGCATTGCCAATATCGTGACCAAGCAGGTGAAGACCGCGAGCATGATGCAGCTGCTGGCGTGGATGTCACTGTTCACCGCGCCGCAACTGTTGCTGGTTTCATTTTTTGCCGAGCCGGATGCGTATGCCACGCTTTCTGATATTCCAATGGATGCTGCACTTGGACTTGTGTACTCGATTATATGTTCCACCATTATTGCTTACGGCCTGTGGAACTATTTGCTGCGCACCCATCCGGTGACGCAGGTGACGCCCTATTCCCTGCTCACCCCGATACTCGGCGCGATCTTTGGCGGATTGTTTTTTGGTGAGGTACTTAGCACCGAGATGTTCATTGGTGGTGCCATCACCATTGCGGGTGTGGCCATTATCGTGATAAGAAGGCCTAAACTTGCCATGCTGGATGAACCTGTATGATCATTACCGAACGTCCCTCGCCGAATTTTGATACACGCGCCGGCCACAACGTGGATATGCTGGTGCTGCACTACACCGGCATGAAAAGCGGCAAGGAAGCGCTCGACCGTTTGTGCAATCCCGATGCGAAAGTAAGCGCGCATTACTTGGTGGAAGAAAATGGCGATGTGTTCAAGCTGGTGCCGGAAACTGCGCGTGCATGGCACGCAGGTGTGAGCAAATGGCGCGGACATGAGAATATCAACCAGCGTTCGATTGGTGTTGAAATCGTGAATCCCGGGCATGAGTTCGGTTATCGTCCCTTCCCTGCCGTGCAGATGAAAAATGTAACGCTGCTGTGCAAAGAAATTCTTGCACGTAATAAAAATATAGAGCCGCGCAATGTGGTGGGGCATTCGGATATCGCGCCAACGCGCAAAGAAGACCCGGGTGAATATTTTGACTGGAAGACGCTGGGGAAATTCGGCGTTGGCCTGCTGCCTAAGATTACGTATGACGAAGCGCCAGCCGAAAAACTCGCCGATTATGGCTACGATATAACCGATCTGCCCAAGGCCATTACTGCCTTCCAGCGGCACTTTCGCCAGAAAACCCTTGATGGACAGTGGGATAAACAATGTTCGCACCTGCTTGCAGGGCTTTTGATGGTGGTGTAAACTGCGCCCGCCAGATGGCTAGATGATCGCGGGGCGCAAGCCTCGAGGAAAGTCCGGACTCCATGCAACACGGTGGCGGGTAACTCCCGCCGAAGGTGACTTCAGGGAAAGTGCCACAGAGAATATACCGCCCGCAAGGGTAAGGGTGAAAAGGTGCGGCCAAAGGCGAAAGCCGGAAGCTTAAAGTAAGAGCGCACCGCGCTGCTGGTAACAGCAGTGGCAGGGCAAACCCCGCCGGGAGCAAGACCAAATAGGGATGGTGTGCGTTGCACACGATACCATCCGGGTAGGTTGCACGAGGTGTGTGGCGACACACATCCCAGATGAATGATCATCCGCGACAAAATCCGGCTTACAGGCCGTCTGGCAAATTATTAACACTAAGCAGAGTTTAGAAAATGCCTACAAAAAGACCCTTCAGCGCACTGAAAAAATGTCATGAACTCTTAAATAGGCTAAAAGATAATGATGCTAGAAGAATTGTGCTGGAAGGTCTCTCCCAAGAGCAAGCTAATGGCCTAAAGCTTATGCTAAGTATTGCCTTTGTAGCTGCACATAATGAAGATTCTAAGGATACTCCAGAAGCACAAATTGCCTTTGATTCTATCCCCTTTAACCAAATTGTATTAGGCACACAAGTTGGTAAAAAAGAACATATTCACACGCAATGGGATGAAACCAAAAAGACCTTTACACTTCAGTTTCCAGAGGCAGCCAAACCTTACCAGATGCAGGTGTTCTTGACGATATTTAAAAACGATCTGTTTAGCAGGGGAGAGCAAGACAGAGTCGATTTTGGTAACGACAAGCAGGAAGATGTCTATATTTGCTCTTACCACAATAAAAACGAGTTGATGGCAGATGCCATGATGATACTTGGACTAATGCAAGCGCATGGAATGAATCATAATGCCGAATTGGCTTTGGCTTCTGAGCACAATCCTCCATCATTGATAATTCGTAAGGATGCTTATGAGATGCTGCGTAAACAGGAAGTTGGGAAAAAACCCGACTTACCACCATTTGGATAATGTCAGGAATTAAAGACTATCCGGCGTGATGAAGCGGATGAGCGCGGTATCGGCCTTAGTCAGGTCGCGCCAGCTGCCGTCGAACTGCAGCTCCACGAATGAACAGGTGGGGAATTTCATGGTTATCTGATTGCGCAGTTTATTGTCACCATCTTTGGCGAGGCGCAGACATATCTCGTGCAGGCCTGGGTTATGCCCCACCACCATCAGTTTTGAAACACTGTCCGGCTCTGCCCCGATGATATGACCAATTTCCAGCGCGGAAGTATGATAAAGCCGATCCTCGTAATGGATAGGTATGGTCTGCGGCAGCACATCCTGTATTTGCTGCCAGGTCTGGCGCGTGCGGGTGGCGGTCGAGCATAAAATCTTCTCCGGCCATAAATGCTGGCCAAGCATATAGCGGCCCATCTGGGCGGCCTCTTTAAAGCCGCGCTCCGCCAATGGGCGGTCATGGTCCTCGCCGCCGTGCACGAGGGCTTCTGCCTTGGCATGCCTCAGAATATAAAGGGTTTTTTGCATATTCCTTATATGAAATGCCTTATCTGTGCATCTCTAACCAGTTTATTTTTAACACAAAATACATTATCACCAAGCTATAATTATAAGTTTGATATAGCTGCATAATTACCATCGATACCCATGTCCGATAAACGCACTGAATCCATACTCAAGCATTCGCATGAGCGTTACATCAACCGCGAAACATCGTGGCTGGCGTTCAACACACGCGTGCTGGAGGAAGCAGCGAACCCGAACGTGCCGCTGGCCGAGCGCGCCAACTTCCTGGCGATCTCCGCATCCAACCTTGATGAGTTTTACATGGTGCGCGTAGCAGGTCTTAAAGATTATGAAGATCAGGGCGTCACCAAAAAAAGTATCGATGGCCTTACCCCCACCGAAGAACTGGAAGCCATCAGTAAACTCACCGCCGCCATGGTCGGCAAACAGCATGAGTGCTGGATCGAGCTGCGTGAGGCATTGGCAAATGCCAATATTCATATCGTCAAAGCCAGATCGCTGAATGAAAAAGATCAGGCATGGCTGGAAGATTATTTCCTGGAAAATATTTTTCCGGTGCTGACACCGATTGCGATTGACCCCGCGCACCCCTTCCCGTTCCTGCCGAATCTAGCGCTGGCACTGGTGCTGCAACTTGGCACCATTGAGCGCACACGCACACAGGTTTCCATTGTGCCGCTACCGTCGCGCCTACCACGCTTCATCAAGTTGCCATCCGGCGGCAAAGTGCAGCATTTCGTGATGCTGGAAGATGTTATCGAAACGCATTGCGCTATGCTGATGCCGGGTTTTGATACGCTGGATTCCGCCCTTTTCCGCATCATCCGCGACGGGGAACTGGATGTCGAAGAAGACAACACCGACTTTGTGCGCAATTTCGAACGTGCGCTGAAACAACGCAGGCGGGGCCGGGTTATCCGCACCAAATTTGCCGCGCCCGCTTCGAAGCAACTTGTGCAGTTCGTATCGGAACATCTGAAGATCGATGCCGATGATGTGATGGAAGTGGATGGCATGCTGGGGCTTTCCTCACTGCGCATGCTGCTGGAATATATGCCTGCCGAGTTGCGCTACCCGCCGTTCACGGTACGCTTCCCTGAACGCATCAATGATTATGACGGTGATTGTTTTGCAGCCATCGCCGCGAAGGATATTGTGGTGCATCATCCGTTTGAATCGTTTGACGTGGTGGTGCAGTTTCTGAAACAGGCCGCCGCAGATCCGGATGTGGTTTCGATCAAGCAGACGCTCTACCGCACCAGCAAGGATTCGCCAATCGCCAAGGCACTGATCGCAGCGGCGGAGGCCGGTAAATCCGTCACCGCGCTGGTGGAACTTAAAGCGCGTTTCGATGAGGAAGCAAACATACAATGGGCGCGTGACTTAGAGCGTGCCGGTGCGCAGGTGGTGTATGGATTCGTGACGCTCAAGACACATTCGAAAGTGACGCTCGTTACGCGCCGTGAAAGCGGCAAGCTGGTGAGCTATGTGCATTTCGGCACGGGTAATTACCACCCGACGACGGCAAAAATATATACCGATCTTTCGTTCTTCACGTGTGATCCGGTGCTTTGCCGTGATGCGGCGTACCTGTTTAATTTTGTGACCGGCTACGCGCCGCCGAAATCATTTAAAAAGCTCGTCATTGCACCACGCGATCTGCGCAAACAGCTGATGCAACTCATCCATGACGAGATACACCA
>CAZAQK010000108.1:0-5880 GCA_964487265.1 uncultured Rickettsiales bacterium
CAAACTATTGGACATTTTGGCCAGAAAACGGTCAGCGGCTCCACCAGCAAGGGCGGCAAGGAAGCCGTTAGCGAGATCCTTACGCTTCTTGAAGAAGGGATTAATATCAGCATCACACCAGACGGCCCGCGTGGCCCCGCGCAGGTGGCTGCACGCGGTATTGCCGCTGTTGCAAGGTTTTCTGGTAAAGTGGTGTTGCCTGTTGTATTTTCATCGACACGTTTTATGCGCATGAACAGCTGGGATCGTTTTATGCTGGCCAAACCTTTCGGTACGATTTTTTTTTTTCATGTCGGAAAACCTATTGCGGTGGCTGAAGATGCCGATGAAGAAGCAGCGCGCCTGCACATTGAAAAGTCCATGAATGCATTACTGGCAGAAGCCGATGCACGCGCCGCTGCATAAAATATATTTTGCAGTATCCGCGCTGCTTGCACCGATACTGCCGCTATGGCTTGAATATCGCCGCCTGCGCGGTAAGGAAGATGCAAAGCGCAGCCCGGAGCGTTTTGGTATCGCTTCATACTATCGGCCTCATGGGATGCTGCTGTGGATCCATGCGGCAAGCGTGGGTGAAGCTAACTCAGTATTGTATTTTATCGGTGAGCTGCGCAGGCAATGTCCTGATGTGCATATACTGGTCACAACCGGCACGGTGACCTCTGCGCGCCTCATGCAATCGCGCCTGCCGAAAGGCGTTATCCACCAGTATGTACCTGTTGATACGCCGCAGGCCACACACCGCTTCATGCGTCACTGGCGGCCGGATGTGGCACTCTGGGTGGAATCCGAATTATGGCCGAACCTTATTGAATCTGCTGACCGCTGGAATTGCACCATGGGGATCATCAATGGCCGCATGTCAGAAAAATCGTTCCGCATGTGGAATAAGCTGGCATCACTCTCGCAGCGAATGATGCGGGCATTTGATGTGATATATGCCCAGACCCCAAAAGATGCCGCGCGTTTTGAAACACTTGGCGCAAAGCGTGTGTTCTGTCATGGCAACATGAAATTTGATGCCCTGCCTTTGGCCTGCAACGAATCCGTATTGCTTGCACTGAAACAGGCCATTGGCAACCGGCCGGTATGGCTTGCCGCCAGCACCCATCCGGGTGAGGAAGAGCAGATTGTGGCGGCCGCGCGGGTCATCCAGCAGGCACGCAAAAATCTTCTTACCATCATTGTGCCGCGTCATCCCAACCGCGGACACGACATTGCAGCACTGACCAAATCAAATACTGCCATACGCTCGCATAGCCAGGGAATTGCTGCCCAGACGGAATTTTATATTGCCGACACACTCGGCGAACTGGGATTATTTTACAGGCTCTGTGATGTGGCGTTCATGGGCGGCTCGCTTGTGCCGCATGGCGGCCAGAACCCGCTGGAACCTGCCCATCTTTCGTGCACATTGCTTGCAGGCCCGCATACGCATAATTTCAAAGATATCTATATTGAAATGGAAAAATCACAGGCTTGTGTGCGTGTGACCAATGCACAGGATCTGGCAGCACAGGTCATAAACCTGATGGGTAACCCTGCCCGTGCCAATGACCTTCGGCAAAATGCCAAAGCCTATGTAACGACGCAATCGGGTGCCACGGCACGGATACTGGAATCGCTTTTCCCTGTGTTCTCAGTGAAAGGCAAAAAGCAATGAAAACACCTGTTTTTTGGAATACACGCAACCTGATTTCCACAGCTCTTTTGCCTGCGAGTTTGTTATATCGAGCAGCCACATGCTTACGAGCATCACTCATCAAACCAACGAAAGTCAATGTTCCCGTATTGTGTATCGGCGGGCTTACCGCAGGAGGTGCCGGCAAAACACCGGTATGTTTACATATCGGGCAACTCTGCAGGGATAGTGGGATTGACGCATGGTTTGTAAGCCGTGGCTATAAAGGAAAACTGACGGGCCCCGCACAGGTTAAGCCATCAGAACATACGGCGTATGATGTGGGCGATGAGCCGCTGATGCTGGCACAGCTTTTACCTACCGTTATTGCCAAGAGCAGGCTGGCCGGTGCGCAGTTTGCTGCCAAGGCAGGCGCAAAGCTTATCATCATGGATGATGGATTCCAGAACCCCTCTATCCACAAAGATACATCCATTATTGTGATGGATGGCAAATTACTATTCGGCAACGAGCGCGTTATTCCAGCTGGGCCTCTGCGTGAACCAGTAGAACACGGATCAAAGCGTGCGCAGGCGGTTATTATTATTAATCCACAGCAAAACATGCCGCATCTGCAACTGCCCACATTGCGGGCTCGTACTGTGCCTAATACAGAAGCGTATGCACTTAGGGATAAAAAAGTGATCGCGTTTTGTGGACTTGCTTATCCGCAGAAATTTTTTGCAACACTGCGCAACATCGGCGCGCATATTATGGAAGAAAAAATATTCCCCGATCATTACCAGTTCAATAATACAGAAATTGAAGCCCTTGCGCTCAAGGCACGTGACATGGATGCTATACTGGTGACCACTTCAAAAGATGCCGCACGCATGAACACGAGAAGCTTTTCCATGGTTACGGTTGTGCATGTAACACTTGAATTTGAACAGCCTGATGCGTTAATGGCACTTATCAGACAAACGCTTGCCAACGCATGAAGACTGAAACCATCAAACATCGCTTTGAAGCATTCGGCCTTAAGATTTTCTATGGGCTGCTGCGGGTACTACCGCTTGATACCGCATCATGGCTTGGCGGTTTTCTGGCGCGCAGGATCGGCCCAATGCTCAAGGCGCAGCGTGTTGCCAAAGCCAACATCGCGCGTTTCATGCCACATCTTTCTATGGATGAAAAAGCAAAAATACTGCAAGGTATGTGGGATCATCTTGGACGTGTGGCCGCAGAGCTTGCACATCTTTCCAGTCCAGAATTTACAAAACGTGTAGTATTTATTAACTCTGAAAACATGCCACGCCCTGGTCAGGCGGTGATGTTCTTCTCCGGCCATTTCGGCAACTGGGAATTGCTGCCCTATGTATCGCGCACGCATGATGTGCCGGTTACACTGATATACCGTGAAGCCAATAATCCCTTTGTCGATAAGATCATCGCCGATATTCGTGCATTCCACGCTGGTGGCATGTTCCCTAAAGGCCCGCGCGGCGCTGTAAAAATGGCGCGCACCATTAAAAACGGCGAGGCGATTGCCATGCTGGTGGATCAGAAAATGAATGAAGGTATACCTGTACCATTTTTTGGTGTGGATGCGATGACAGCTCCCGCCATTGCGCAGGTTGCACTGCGTTATGACCTGCCTATCCATCCGGCATATGTGCTGCGTACCAAAGGCGCGAACTTCGAGGCGCATATGTTCCCGCCGCTTGCTTATGAAAAAACCGGTGATATGGAAAAAGACACGCTTGTTATTATGACAGCCATCAATGCCATGATCGAATCATGGATACGCGCGCATCCGGAGCAATGGTTCTGGGTGCATAAGAGATGGCCTAATGCGTGACCTTCACATCGCCGTCATGGAATGTCAGCGTGAGCGCTTTTGCTGCCCTGGCCTTTGCCTCTGAATTCACAAGTTTTCCGGCATCATCACGAACGAGTGCAAAACCACGTTCCAATACTTTCTTGTAATTCACGCTTTCAAGCATGGCTGAGATATGTTTCAGCTTATCTTCACGCTGCGAGATATTACGTGTCATCGCATTGCACATGCGTTGCTGGTATTCCGGCAGGCGAACTGAGAATTGCCGCAGCGAGGCGGTAAGTACTTGCGGCTTGAGCATAGCGGCAAGCACCGCAAGTTTCTGCTCTTTTCGCACGAGCAACGTTGGCAAAGCCACGTGCAGGCGCTCTGCCTGCATATCCAGTTTCTGCATGGCATGTTCCAGCAGTTGAGCCGGTTTCGGCAGGCCACGCGCAAGCCCGGATAATTTTTCCTGATGCTTTGCAAGGTATGATTGCGTGGAAGAAAGCAACCTGCCATCCAGCTGCTTCACCAGCAGCTTCAGTTCGGAAAGCACAGGCACCGCCATTTCTGCCGCGGCAGTTGGTGTGGGTGCGCGCTGGTCAGAGACAAAATCGATCAGCGTGGTATCGGTTTCATGCCCCACGGCAGAGATAAGCGGGATGCGCGACGCAGCCGCAGCCCGCGCGACAATTTCTTCATTGAAAGCCCAGAGATCTTCTATCGAGCCACCGCCGCGTGCAACAATCAGCACATCAGGGCGATTTTCTTTCATGGCATTAAAACCAGCAATAGCAGCAGCTACCTGCTCGGCCGAACCTTCACCCTGCACAGCAACCGGCCATACCAGCACATGTACCGGGAAACGATCGGATATGCGGTGCAGTATATCGCGTATTACTGCTCCTGTTGGAGAGGTAACAACACCCACCACACGCGGCAGGTAAGGCAGTTTTTTCTTACGCTCCGGTGCGAAGAGCCCTTCGGCTTCGAGCATTTTTTTGCGTTTTTCAAGCAGTGCCATGAGAGCACCGGCACCGGCGGGCTCTATATGCTCGACCACCAGCTGGTACTTGCCATTGAATGCACTGATGCGGCCGGTAGCCACCACTTCAAGCCCCTCTTCCGGCTTATGTTGAAGTTTTGAAAGTGTCCCTTTCCAGCACACGGCATTGATGACGGATTTATCATCCTTGAGTGAAAAATACGCATGTCCCGAGCTATGCGCGCCGCGCCAGCCGGAAACCTCCCCACGCAGGCGAATGAGGCCAAAATGATCCTCGAGCACGCGTTTTATCGAAAGCGATATTTCGCTTATCGTGTAAACGGGCTGGTTATGGTTGGTATTAAAAGCCGCTTCCATTATCTTTCACACTTCTTTCAGATCAACTATGCCATCAAGCAGCGCATCAAATTTGGGTTGGTCAGCATCCGTTGTAATGCTGTAAGCAAAGGGTGAGCCTGCTGCCATTGCCCCCGGATAGCTTTCTTCAATCCGCCCGCGCATCTTAGCCAGAAAATGCGTATTGTAATATTGAAAATGTACATCGGAGGGAAATACGAAATCCGTCACAAATGCGCTACCGTTCGCACTCCTTCCCATTCTTGGATGTATCCTGGCAAGCAGTTTATTACCCGCATCATCCATGAGAGCCAATACTTCGGCTACATGTGCCTTAAGCCATTGATGATATGGCAATTTAACAAGCTGACCTGCATAAGGCTCAGGCAGCGATTGCGGTAAATCCAGCCTGACACGGCGAATAATTGTTTTTGTCATTTACCTCTCCATGACTATAACAACAATGAATCTAAAGGAAATAATGATTATGAACAACGTATTGGTTATCGGTTCCGGTGGTCGCGAACATGCATTATGCTGGCGGCTTAAGCAGTCGCCTTCGGTGGCTAACGTTTTTTGCGCGCCGGGCAATGGCGGGATTGCACAGGATGTACCCTGCGTTGCAATCAAAACTCCCGATGAAATAATTTCTTTCTGTAAAAAAGAACAGATCGCGCTGGTGGTGATCGGTGCGGAGCAGCCGCTGGTGGACGGACTTGCCGATAAGCTCGAAGCAGCAGGCATTCCAGCCTTTGGGCCTGGCGCGAAAGCAGCGCAGCTGGAGGGTTCCAAAGGCTTCATGAAATCATTATGCAGTAAATATCATATCCCAACCGCTGCTTACGGATTCTTTGATAACGAGAAAAACGCCCTCGCTTTTTTAGAAGGCAAATCCTACCCTATCGTTGTGAAAGCCGACGGGCTTGCTGCCGGCAAAGGCGTCATCATCGCTGAGAATAAAGTGGATGCCGAAGCGGCTGTGCGCGAAATGTTCTCGGGCACCTTTGGCGATAGTGGAAAATCTGTCGTCATCGAAGAATTCCTCGATGGTGAGGAAGTGAGCTTTTTTGCGCTATCTGATGGAAAAACCGCCAT
>CAZAQK010000109.1:0-5834 GCA_964487265.1 uncultured Rickettsiales bacterium
AGGTATTGCTATGGTTGTATCGGCAACGGTGCTGTCAGGATCATACTTCGCTGGCAAATTATTGAACTGGTCATCGAGCAGGCGTTTCAGTGCATCGGGAGTGATGTCACCTACCACACCGATTACAATATTTTCCCGTGTCATGTAGCGGTTCAGGAATGTGCGGAGATCATCCTTTTTTAGGGAAGCAATGCTGCTCTTTGTGCCCATCGGCGGGTTGCTGTAAGGGTGGTTGGGGTAAGCCGTTTTAAGCCAGCTTTCCATCAGGCGGTAAGACGGATCTTCTTCCTGCTGCGCCTGTATGGAAAATATCTGCCGCCGTGTACGCTCCATAGCTTCGGCATCGAAGCGTGGCTGCGTCAATGCAAGTGCCAGGTAAGAAAACGCTGTCTCTGCATGTTCGCTGAGTGTTTCCATGGAAACGTAGAGATGATCATCATCGGCTGATGCGGTCATGCTGATGGCGCGTGACTCAATGGCTTCGCTGAAGCTGCGTGAATCCATATCACCAGCACCTTCCATCAGCATGGATGCGGCCATGGTTGCGCGTCCTTCGCTGCCTTTGGGATCATAGGCATGACCACTGTTTTTGAAGGTTATTTTCACAGCGATGAGCGGCAGGGAGTGTTCTTCCACCAGCCATGCGCGTATGCCGCTTTCGCTGATGACTTCTTTGACTTCAACGGCCAGAGCCTGCTGCGTTTGCAGGCACAGCATCATGATGGTGGCAATGAATAATCTCATGGTGCCTCCTTTACCGGTGTGGCAGGCAGCAACCAGCCGGTGACGGAAGCATTTTCATTTAGCGCATGCGTTGCAGCGTCTTTGATCTCGGCAGCGGTTACCGCATCGATCATGCTGTCCCATTTGGAAAAATAATCAGCACTGAGGCCGGCCATACGCACCCAGCCCATGATGCGCGCCATGCCGGAAAGTCCATCGCGTGCATAGACCGATTCGGCTTTGAGCAGCGTTTTAGCGCGTACGATATCCGCATCAGCAAAGGAAGCAGACAGTACGGTCGCTATTTCCTGATCAATCGCTTTGCCCAGTGCTTCAAGCGTAACACCCGATTCAGGAATAGCGGTGATGGAAAATTCCGCCGGTCCTGTGCTGAAGCCGTTGTACGACGTGTCCACGGCGGATGCGAGTTTCTTTTCCATCACAATGGTGCGATATAAATGGCTGGTCTTACCACCGCCAAGTAGTTGCGATACCAGAAAGAGCGGCAGGGCTTTTTTGGTATCCCCAACATTAAAGCTCGATGTGCTGTATATGCGTGACCATTGCGGCTGCTTGACGTTTTGATGAGCAAGGGTGATGTGTCGCGGTGCGCGCTGCGGCGGCTCGCTTACCCACTGGCGGCTGGGTGTGGGCATTTTTGGCAATGAGCCATAATATTTTTCGGCGAGTGGTTTGAGTTCGGCTGCCGTGATATCACCGCTTACAATCAGGATCGCATTGCTTGCGTGATAATAGGCGGTGTGAAAATCCAGAGTATCTTTTTTGCTGAGGCCTTCCATTTCATGCATCCAGCCAATGACCGGAATGCGGTATGGATGATGGCGATATAAAAGCGCGTTCATCTGTTCATCGAGCAAGGCCTGCGGATTATTTTCCACGCGTTCGCGGCGTTCTTCGATGATCACCTGTTTTTCTTTTGTGGCATCTTCATCGGTTGGGGTCAGGCCGCGCAGGCGGTCTGCTTCCAGCTGCATCACCAGCGGCAGTTGCTCTTTGGCGATATTGACGAAATAGGATGTGGCATCATGGCCGGTGAAGGCATTCTGCTGGCCGCCGTGGCGTGCGATGATATCGGCATATTCGCCGGGTTTGTAATTACGCGTGCCTTTGAACATCATGTGTTCGTGATAATGCGCAAGGCCGGATTTGCCGAGCGGATCATCCGCCGAGCCGACACGGAACCACATCATATGCGCAACTGCCGGTACGCGCTTGTTGGGTAGCACGATCACTTCCATGCCGTTTGCCAGCATGAACTGTTCAACAACAGGTGCCGCACGGGTGGGAAGTGGCAGCTGGCTGAGTAGCAAGGCTGCCAAAGCACCAAGGATACGGTATTTGGAAAAGTGCATTACCAATCCCCGAAGATACGTCCGAGTACGCCGCGATCCTTATCTTTGGTTTCGGCCACTTCACCTTCGTTCACAGGTTTGCCTTCTTCGGTATTTTTCTTGATGCGTTCAGATTCTTTTTTCGCATCGACGATGGGTTCTTTCTTGTCCCAGTTAGAGACTGAATCCCACCAGCTGGATTCTTCGGTTTCCAGTTGCTTGGTGATTTTTTCTTCTTCCAACGAATGGCGTACGGAACCGTCTGCCACATCGGCACCTGCGTTTTTCAGGAACTGCGCATCGGCGGAATCAGCTGGTTTTTCGCTGCCCACGGTGACGGGAATAACGGCAGTATCGGCAGCCGGTGCAGGCAATTCATAGGTGTTGCCCTCGCCATCGTTCAGTATCAGGCTATGTGCTTTGACATGTGCAGGTGCGGCTGTTGGTGCTACATCCCCTGTATCGCCAGGTGGGCGCAGGTTGAATTGCGGCGGTACGGAAAGTGGCGGGCGCGAGACCACACGGAATTCATCCGGTGCGGATTTATCGAGACCGATCACATCGCGCACTGAATTACCCTGGCATGCTGAAAGCATCAGGGTCGCGCCAAGCGCGGAAATGGCTATTTTATGCACGTGTTTCATCGGAGCTTCCTTCACTGGTATTTTGCCTTTCCAAGAACATACTGTGGATACATAAAAGTACAACACCTATGACGACCCCGCTATCGGCAATGTTGAATGCTGGCCAGTGGAAACCCATCAGATGAAAATCGAGAAAATCGAAGACTTTGCCGTATTTCACGCGGTCTACGATATTGCCAATGGCACCGCCGATCACCAGCCCCAGTGATAGAGCAACAAAGCGCGATTCATTACGCCCCAGCCAGACAAGCAATATCAGTGTCACGATACTGGCAACGCCGGTCAGTATCAGCGGTTGGTTGTGCGAGGCAAACATGCCAAAGCTCACACCCTGATTCCAAACCGTTACCAGGTTGAAGAACGATGTTACCTCGATGGGCGGGCGGTTGGGCAGGTCCATCACCACCATCATATACCATTTGCTCCACTGATCGGCGGCCAGCACCAGCAACGCGGTGAGTAAGCCTGTGATGATGGAAAGTCTGGCACCCTGTGTCATGCGGTTTTCCTGTATTGTCTGGCCTGTGCGATATCGGCGGTAATTTGCGCACGCAGCGCATCGATACCTGAAAAACTTTGTTCATCGCGGATAAAATGTAAAAATTCCACACGGATGTTTTTGCCGTAAATCGTCTGGTGAAAATCAAACAGATGAACCTCAAGCAGCGGTTTGTGCTCGCCAAAGGTGGGCTTGATGCCAAGATTGGCAATGCCGTCATGCCATATGCCCTCCACACGTGCGCGCACGGCATATACGCCAAAACGCGGTGGGCAAAGATGATGCATGCGGATATTGGCGGTTGGAAATCCAATGCTCTGGCCGCGCTTGTTCCCATGACTTACATGGCCTTCAAGGAAATAGGCATGGCCAAGCATACGGGAAGCTTTTGCAATATCGCCCTGTGCAAGGGCTGCGCGGATGGCAGAGGTGGATAAAGTTTCATCGCCATCGACAACGGCCGGCAGCACGCTGAAACCAAAACCGAGGCTGCCTGCCTGGCTGGCAAGGAAATCAATATTGCCACTGCGGCCCTTGCCAAAAGCGAAATCATAGCCGGTGAGCACATGTTTTACTTCGAGTGATCGCCACAGGATGGAATGGACGAAATCATGCGCGCTCATGGCGGCCAGTCTGGTATTGAAACGCACGGCGAACACACATTCAATACCAAGGGTTTTCATATGCTCGGCCTTCTGGCGGAAGCTGTAGATCGAGACGGGTTTCTTGTCGGGCGAGAAAAATTCACGCGGGTGTGGCTCAAACGTCATCACCGCTGGTTTTGCGCCAAGGCGATGCGCCAACGAAACGCATTCACCTATCAGTGCCGTATGCCCACGGTGCATGCCATCAAAATTGCCGAGCACCAGCGTGGTTCCTTTATATGCATCAGGGCATTGATGTACATCACGGATGATATGCATATCATGATCTGGACGGCACTTTGATCATTGCCTCGCCTTCGATGACCGTTGTATTGCCAACAGTGCAAACAGTATCAAGAATAACGCGCTGCTTTGCTGGGATCAGTTCTCTTACCTTGGCAGTGGCATATACGGTATCACCGACGCGGACAGGAGCCAGGAATTTGAGGGTCTGCCCCATATACACGCAGCCTGGCCCAGGCAGCTTGGTGCCAACCACAGCCGAGATCAGGCTTGCGGTCAGCATGCCATGCACGATGCACCCGCCAAAAGCTGTTTCGCGCGCAAATTCTTCATTGAGGTGCATAGGATTGGTGTCACCTGAAACGCCAGAAAAATTGCGCAGGTCTGTTTCAGTTATTGTACGGCTGACGGTTGCCTTCATGCCGGGTTTCAGGTCTTCAAAAAAATAGCCGTATAGCTCGGGATGCTGCATTATGCGGCTACTTGCTCCTGCGTAGAAGCGCGGATATTCATGTAATAGAGTGCTGGTGCTGCAATGTATATGGAAGAGTACGTTCCTACAAACACACCAAATGCCATGGACGCAGAGAATGAGAAGATCACATCACCGCCAAACAGCGTGAGTGCTATGGCGGACAGGAAGGTTGTGGATGCCGTTAATATCGTGCGCGACAGCGTTTCATTGATGCTGACATTAAGCAGTTCAAACACTTCCATTTTCTTGAAGCGGCGCATATTTTCGCGGATGCGGTCGTAGATCACCACGGAATCGTTGATGGAATAGCCGATGATGGTGAGGATGGCGGCAACGGCTGGTAGCCCGAATTCCAGCTGCGTTATGGCAAAAAATCCTATAATCATGATGGTGTCATGAATCAATGCGAGAATGGCGCCGGTGCCATATTGCCACTCGAACCGGAACCACACATAGATCATAATAGCCACGAACGAGAGCAACACGGCCATCACGCCGGCTTCAACGAGCTCTTCGCCGATGGTGGGGCCAACGAAATCAATCTTGCGGTAATCGATAGCACTACCCAGTTCTGCCGCCAGCACCTCTTTTACCCGCGCTACGATCTTTGACTGTTCATCGGTCTCACCCACCTGTATCCGGATGAGCAGGCTGTTGGCATCACCCATATCCTGCAGGGAGATCTCGCCGAATTCTTCCAGGGTGAGCGCGTTGCGCAGTGTGGAAATATCGGCGGGCTTTTCCGTGTGTATCTCCATCAATATGCCACCGGTGAAATCAATCCCGAGGTTCAGACCCTTGGTGAACACAAGCCCGATGGAAAGCACCGTCAGCAGGGCGGATACAGCAAATCCAAGCATGCGCTTGCCCATGAAATCAAAGGTTGGTGTTTTAGGAAAAAGCTTGAGTGGCATGGAAGATCCGTATGATGGTTGTGTTCAAGATGTGCGTGCTCAGGCAACTGCCTCCACGGCAATGACTTCCGGCACGTAATGTTTCAGCATGTTCTCAATACCCTGTTTTAGGGTGGCGGTCGAGCTTGGGCAACCGGAGCATGCGCCGTGCAGTTCCAGTTTTACGACGCCATCTTCAAAACTGCGGAAAATGATGTCACCGCCATCCTGCGCAACGGCTGGGCGCACGCGAGTGTCGATAAGTTCACGTATCTGGGCAGCGATCTCGCCATCCTGTTCGGTTGATGCAGTGGATACAGCTGCTTCGGCAAGCACAGCTTTGCCAGTGGTGAAATGATCC
>CAZAQK010000110.1:0-5752 GCA_964487265.1 uncultured Rickettsiales bacterium
AATAGCGTCCAACATAAATGTATCCCTTCCCTTGCGATAACAATTTTCTACCCGTTTTTACTCCGCATGATCCGGGATTTGTCACGCTGCCAGTCGCGCTTTTTGATCGTTTCCCGTTTCTCATACGACTTTTTGCCAGTACCTAGCCCCAGTTTTATTTTGGCCAGTCCACGGCTATTGAAATACAGTGCCAGCGGAATCAGGGTTACGCCCTTTACCTTCAAACGCCCGATGATTTTATTAATCTGCTTCTTGTGAAGCAACAATTTCCGTGGGCGTTTAGGTTCATGGTTAAAGCGGTTGCCGCTTGCGTATTCGCTGATGTGAACGTTAAAGAGCCAGATGGCTTCTTCTTTGGTTCCGGCGTAAGCATCGTTAATATTAACCTTGCCTGCGCGCAGCGATTTAACTTCTGTTCCCGTCAGGACAATGCCTGCCTCAAACTCCTCCTCTATCGTGTATTCATGGCGCGCCTTGCGGTTGAACGCCACATTGTTTCCGGATGTTTTTTCTTTACCGGTCATAAAATCTTCATGAGTTGCTAATAAAGATGAAAAAAGCTTTTAGAGCAAGTGTAAATTTTTTAATACTTGGGTGATCTGGTTTTTACTGTTTTCGCCAGGCTGGACCAAAGGTAGACGCACATCGGGTTTACATTTTCCCATGAGCGATGCGGCAAATTTAACCGGTGCCGGACTGGTTTCACAGAACATTATATTGTGCAGTGACACCAGCGTGTCATGCAACTGAAGTGCGCGCGCATAATCGCCGGAGAGGCAGGCCTGCTGCACTTCTGCGCAGCGGCGTGGCATAATGTTCGATGTCACGGAGATACAACCCTGCCCGCCGGAAGCGTTAAAGGCCACCGCCGTCATGTCCTCGCCGGAAAGCAGTGCCAGTTTTTTCTTTTGCAGTGCCCGCAGCGTGTATGGTCGCGCCAGATCGCCGGTAGCATCCTTGACACCGACAATGTTAGGCAGGGCGGAAAGCCGCGCCAGCGTGTCATCGGTGATGTTAATAGTGCTGCGGCCCGGGATATTATAAATAACGATCGGTATCTCCACCGCGTCATGGATGGCTTTATAATGCTGGTAGATGCCTTCCTGCGTCGGCTTATTATAATAAGGTGCGACCACCAGAGCGCCATTCGCCCCCGCCTGCTTGGCGTGTTTGGTCATCATGATGGCTTCTTCGGTGGAGTTCGAGCCCGTGCCAGCCATAACCGGCACTCTACCCTTGGCCACCTCGATACACATGGCCACCACGCGGTTATGCTCCTCATGGGATAAGGTAGGCGATTCGCCGGTCGTGCCGCAGGGCACAAGGCCGTGTACGCCTTCAGATATTTGCCATTCCACAAAGGACTGGAAGGCCTTCTCATCGACTTTACCGTTAGAAAACGGGGTTATAAGCGCGGTATAAATGCCTTGGAACATAGGATGTGGCTGCTACTAAAGTTGATAATGCTTGATTTATAGCGTCATGCACAGGAACTGGCAACTTATTCGCGCAAAATACTAAGATATACCTTGGCTGGGCGTATGTGAAGGTACAGTCAATGCCTGCCATCTGGCTGGCGGCTCAAGCTCCATACAAAAATCCTTGATACGCTTCATTGCCTCTAAAAGCGCATCTTTTTTCCAGTCATATTTTCCATCTACCTGCATATACCGATCCAGGTTAAGCGACGCACGCAGGATCATATCTTTTCCATCCAGATAGAACATTTCGCCCGGATATGCGACTACGTTGGCCTTTTCCATCAATGCCACAGCCAGATGCGCGCTTGTTTGCATAGGAACATCCGTTCCGTTATCATGCACCACCGCTCCCCTTAGCGCACTAAAATCCAATGCAATGTGAAACCCTGCATTAGGCTCATTGACGATGGTTACGTAATCTTTATCACTTCCAAACTTGCTCTTAAGAGCTGGGTTTAACTCCGTATCCAGATATTTTTTTATACTCTCGTAGCGCTCTTTATATAAGGCTACCGATTTATCCCTATGCTTACGCAAATGCTTTTGATTCTTAGGATTAAATACTTCAGCAGCATAAAGCTGCGCTTCATGAGCCGGGCCATCAAAGGCAGGCATTTCCTTAATCAACTCTGGTGGCCCATACGCAAATGCAAAGCCAACACCCGGCCCAATATCTTTAGAGAATGTATTTAGTGATATGGTGTAAGGACGAAGCTTTTCATTTTTGGCAAATGGATAAAACTCCTGTGCATCATCACCTTTCCACATCAGATTGCGAAATGTTTCATCAACAATGATGAGAACGGGTGGAATACCTCTTTTTGCCCGTTCATCATTATGCTCGCAAACCACTTCCGCTATTGCATCAATTTCTTCTTTGGAAAAACATGCACCTGTGGGATTTGCAGGATTTACAAAGGCAATAGCCCGCAACTTATCCGGGGATTTCCTGTTTTTAAGAAGATTACGAACTTTCTCTGCCGTTGGCTTATAATGATCTTCTTTGGATGTTTTATACTGCGTTACGGTAAGATTGGCATCGTATGCGTTGAAAGGAAGCAACCCATACACAGGCGTGAAGCTCGCTACCTCGTTTTGCTTTTCCGTAAAAAGCCCACCCGTTTTACGTATCTGGAACAGCCTTGGTAATAAGGTGCTATTCACAGAATTTGCACATACGAAGGAATGGGAAGATTCAGCACCACTCTGCGGATAGCTAATGCCCTGCTCTGAAAGCCACTTGGTTATATTGTCCTGCAACTCAGGAATACCAAACGGAGAACGGCTTTTATATTCAAGCAACGTTGCATCATCAGGATTCGTGGCTAATTCACCTGCATGTTCAAACATTGCCTGCGCATTAGAAGCATGCTGATCTGCATTATCCCATGCGGCGGCAGCGGCAGAAGCGCGCTGTTTAGTTCTGTGATGTAAAAAATCCGGAGGGGTAAAAAACGGGTTAAACTTGGAGAGAAAAATAGTCCCCTCACGCTTACGGCCAGATGCAAGAACTTCATCACATGCTTTGGCGGCATCCATCATCTGCCTGAAATCATCACCGCGCGCAGCCCTGACGCCGCCCACATCATCTGTTGGGTATATCTTTTTAATCTGCTCGGTAAGGCTCATGTAAAATTCTATTATTAGCTATTATTGCCAGCAGCTTACCATAAGAGAAATCCAAAGTTTACTGAAATTAACATATTTTAGGAGGCTTTTATAGACAGCCTGATATCCCCCTATGCCAACTAACCTGCGAAATATTGGGTATTTCTGGAGGCTGATGTGTTTTTTTGGGGTCTAGGCATATATTCAAATTGACTTACTGGCGGCCAGCAACTAACAACCTTCCTCTAGTCGGGGAGTAGCGCAGTCTGGTAGCGCATCTGGTTTGGGACCAGAGGGTCGTAGGTTCGAATCCTATCTCCCCGACCATTACATCAAAATCTATCCCTCCATCTCCATTAGTGCTACAAAGGCATGATGAAACTTGTCTTGCCACCTTAAGGAGTCTTTCATGACCGCTGCAAAGAAAAACCCCTCAAAAAAACTTATCATCCTCGCTGTGCTGTTTGCTGCCGGCGCATATATATACATGAACCTTGGCGGATTCATCACACGCACCGCCGAGCAGATCGCCAGCGACGCGCTGGGCGTGAAGGTGAATATCGGCAGCATTGATGTATCGCTCTCCAATAAGAAAGTGACCGTAAGCGGCATCAAGATCGGCAACCCTCCCGGCTACCGCAAAGCACACGCCATCACTGCTGAGTCCATCGACATTGGCCTGAACACAGCAAGCAAGGAGCTTATCGATTTCAAGGATATCCGCGTGAAAGGCTCGGTGGTGAACCTTGAGGTGAACGAAAAAGGCATGAACCTCACCGACCTCAAGAACCTCGCCAATAAAAAGGAGCAAAAGGAAAGCGTGGGCAGCGAGCAGATCCGCGTCATCATCGAGCATATGGCGATCGAGGCATCCACCATCAACACAAGCATCACCATGCTGGACCGGGACATCGCCCCCATCACCCTGCCCGCAATTAGTTTCAATAATATCGGCAAGGGCGGCAGCGTAACCGCCGGGGACGCCATTGAACAGGTGGTCACAAAATATCTTTCCGCTGTGCAGAATGCCGCCCGGCAGCAGGGACTGCTCAACGGGGTACCGGGTTTTGACGATGCTAAAGGGATATTGAATGATGCGGCAGAAGGCCTGAACAGCTTCTTCCGCTAGGGCTAGATATTAGGTACACCAATTGTTGAAAAGATCTTCGAGGCGCAGAGGTCATTGCCTAAAGCGTTTGCGCAGTCAGAATTGCTCTTGTCTTTAGTATCCTGCTTGGTTTTGGGTGTTTTTGCAGGAACAGATTTGGCAGCAACCATATCAGCCTGATACTGGTCAGTGTTATCTTCTTTTATCAGGCTGTTCAAATCGATCATGGCATTGATCTCGATCCATTCATCGGTTCTTTTGGCACTGGCAGGTACATCCTGCTTATTGGTTGGTGCAGGTGCTTCATCATCAACCGGTTTAATATCCATGCGTGAAGGCTCCGGTACGCCTGGTGCATACTGGAATGTGCCACCAGCATTTGCCGTATTACCTACACCTGTATTACCCAGCAGGCCAAACTGGGAAAGCAGGCTGTTGATGATGCCCTGGTTGCCGGAAGAAACACTGCCGCCACCGCCGCTGCCAGCTGTGATATCGGCAAACCAGCTAGGCTGGGTAAGTGAGTAGTTACCCATGTCCGCACCCGTAAGGCTGAAGCCAGCACCGGTTACGGTTTTACCGGTGCCGACGTTTGCATTATCGAATGTTGCAGTACCCGTATTGAACCCAACGGTTTCAGCACCCACAACACCTACAAGCGATCCAACGCCGGAGAGAGTTGCGGTTGTGTTACCGTCATACACTTTATTATTCGCAATCAGACCTGTAATGGTCAATGCCGCAGCAGTGATATTTGCCAGCCATGTGCCGGGTTGAGTCAACGTATAGTTGCCAGCATCCGCACCGGTAAGGGTAAAGCCAGATGCAGTCACCGTTTTACCTACGCCAACATCCTTGGTATCAAACGTTGCCGTACCAGCATTGAAGCCTACCGTTTCGGCACCCACAACACCGTCTAAGGTGCCTACACCGGCAAGGGTTGCAGTCGTATTGCCGTTATATACCTTATTATTTGCCGTCAGACCGGTAATGGTCAATGCCTTGGCGGTGATGTTAGCCAGCACAGCCGCAGGCTGGGTAACAATGTAACCCATGCTGTTTGCATAGCCTGCGATGGTCACGGTCTTGCCGACGCCAACATCTTTGGTATCGAACGTAGCGGTCACACCACTGGCATCCAGCGTTACGGTATCGCCATTTATTGCACCGTTGACTGTAGCTGTACCTGCGAGAGTAGCGGTAGTATTGCCATCATATACTTTATTATTAGCGGTCAGTCCGGTGATGGTGATGGTAGGAGCCTGAACGAAATAGAAGCCGTTACCGGTGGCCGGGGTGCTGGTGCCCACCGCACAATCCGGTGAACCAGCGTTATACGTACAGCCATAACGGTTGAAGCCACCGAGGCCACCGCGTGTATTGGCAGCAGAATCTTCTGAATAGACCAACCAACGCGCCGTGCCTGCTGTCTGGAATACGGTGTTGCCAAAATTATTGATGAACTGATCATCAGCAACGAGTGTGATCGAGGTGCCTGCGTTAGCACCGGCGGTAATCTGGTCATTCAGAATGATGTCACCTGCCACCGCCTGCG
>CAZAQK010000111.1:0-5693 GCA_964487265.1 uncultured Rickettsiales bacterium
TAATGTGCAAACGATCCGGGCAGGGACACGCCATCCATGCGCCCGCGCATATTGATTATCTCAAAGGCAAGACGCTCGGTGATGTAATGGAAGCCGAGCAGCGCGCAACTTTTGCAACGCTCGTTCATAATCACTGTCCGGTGCGTCTTATTGAGCTGGATGCGCTGGATGAACAGGCAATGGGGGCACTCCTCATGCATTTCACGCTGGAAATTATTTTCATGGCACGCCTGCTTGGCATTAACCCGTTCGACCAGCCTGCCGTGGAAGAAGGCAAGCACCTGGCGCGTGATTACCTGCTCGGCAAAAACCTATGAACGCCATCCGCATCCTTCCGCCTACGCTCATCAACCGCATCGCGGCAGGTGAGGTGATCGAACGTCCCGCATCAGTCATCAAGGAACTAGTGGAGAACTCCATCGATGCAGGCAGCACGCGCATCGACATATTGCTTGAGCAGGCTGGCAAGAACCGCATCCTGGTTGAAGATAATGGCGGCGGCATGACACGTGATGAGCTGGCACTTGCCCTTGAGCGGCATGCCACCTCGAAGCTTCCCTCCGATGATCTGCTGGATATCAATTTCCTTGGCTTCCGCGGTGAAGCATTGCCATCCATTGCCTCGGTCAGCCGTATGAACATCAGCAGCCGCAAACGCGGCGCCGATGATGCCTGGATGCTGAAGGTCGATGCCGGTGACATGTTTGAGCCGGAACCCGTATCGCTGATGCATGGCACGCGCATTGAAGTGCGTGATTTGTTTTATGCCACACCAGCGCGCCTGAAATTCCTGAAAACCGACCGCACGGAAACGCAACAGATCGTCGATATGGTATCTCGCCTCGCCATGGCGCATCCGGATATTTCTTTTTCACTGGTGTCCGATGGCAAACAACTGCTGATGCTGGATGGCACGCAGGGTAATCTTATTGATAAACGCATCTATCGGCTGGGGCGGCTGATGGGCAAGGCCTTCACCGATAATGCACTCGCGCTGGAAACCATGCGCGAAGGTGTGCAGCTTTCCGGCTTTGCCGCACTTCCGACCTATAACCGCGGCACATCGGCGGAACAATATCTCTTCGTCAATGGCAGACCGGTGCGCGACCGTACATTGCTGGGTGCCGTCAAAGGCGCGTATCAGGATGTGCTGGCGCATGACCGGCATCCCGTTGTGGTACTTTTCCTGCAGGTGCCAGCCAGCGAAGTGGATGTGAATGTGCATCCGGCCAAGGCCGAGGTGCGCTTCCGTGACAGCAGCCTGGTGCGCGGCCTGATGGTGGGATCTATCAAACACGCACTGTCTGAAGCAGGATTCCGCGCTTCATCCACCGTTGCTGCCGATGCTTTGCAGCGTTTCGCTGCCGGTGGTGGCGGTGCACCCATGTATGCCTATGCGCCGGCAAACTATTCCGGTGTTGCGGGGTTGCACGAACACACATCATCGCCGTTCCAGCCGCAGCCAATATCGCCTTCGCTGCTTTCCGGCCAATCGCTGCCGCCACTGGCGAAACCTGCCGAACCTTCGCAAGGGGCTATCGATTATACGGCCTATCCGCTCGGTGCTGCGCGTTGCCAGATCCATCAGACCTATATTGTGGCAGAAACCAGCCAGGGCTTCGTGATTGTCGACCAGCACGCCGCCCATGAACGGCTGGTACATGAACGCATGAAAGCCGATATGACGGCACATGGCGTGGCTCGCCAGCAGCTGCTGATACCGGAAATCGTGACCCTCAACGAATCGCTTGCCGAATGCCTGCTTTCCAGACAGAATGAGCTTCAGGATTTTGGCCTTGTGATTGAGCCGTTCGGCACCGACACAATCATGGTACGCGAAACACCCGCCATGCTGGGCGATATGGATGTGCAGGCAATGATTCGGGATCTGGCAGATAATATGCGTGAATTCGGCGAAACACTCGCACTGCGCGAAAGCATCGAAAGCTTAAGCGGCACCATGGCGTGCCATGGCAGCGTTCGTGCTGGACGTGTGCTCTCGGTTGCCGAGATGAACGCATTGCTCAGGCAAATGGAACAAACACCGCTTTCCGGCCAGTGCAACCATGGCCGCCCCACCTATATCGAACTCAGCCGAAAAGACATCGAAACATTATTCGGGAGGCGCGGATGACATTTTACATCAGCATTGCCTTGTGCGCATTCCTGCTCACGCTGCTGGGCACCCGCATTGCCATACTCGCCATGCGCACCCGCCGTGAAAATATGGGCTATGCAAATCTTCCCACGACGGCGCATAAATTCCTGCCACAAAGCATTCAAGGCGGCGGCGTAGTACTGGTGTTTTCAGCAGCCATCTGCATGGCTGTTGCTGATTTGCGCTTTGATATCCTGTTGCCGCTATTCATGCTGACTTCGCTGGCACTCATTGAAAAACTGATCCCACTGCCATGGTTCCTGCAAATGCTGGTGCAGATATTCGCTATTTCCATTCCGCTTGGCAATTTTGTTACACCCACGTTTGGTGGCTTATTACCTGTTTGGATGGATATCCTGTTGGTCGGCGCGATGTGGATGTGGTTCATCAATATGCTTAAAGGCATGGACGATGTGGATGGCTTCGCGGCATCTGCCATTGCTTCTATTGGAGCAGGTATCTGCATCATCACGGTTGTGGCTGGCGATTTTCCGTCGTTGCTGGCATCCTACAGCCTGATTGCGGCCACCGCCGCCTGCGGTTTTTTGTGGTGGAACTGGCCACCTGCCAAAATCAGTCTCGGCAGGGTTGGCTCTGTACCGCTTGGATTCCTGCTTGGCTACCTCATTCTGTTATCGATCCGCGAAGGATATGGTTTTGCCATGCTCTGTATGTCTGCTTATTATTTATCAGACAGCGTGATGTCCTGGACCAAACGCACATGGGCAAGCAAGCCATTGTCACTCACCCATGATGAGCACGGCTACCAGCTGGCCATACGCAATGGCCGCAGCCAGAAATTCGTTGTGCGCAGTATCACCGGCCTCAACATACTGCTTGTGTTCCTTGCAGTGCAAACCATCATTGAGCCGGAACTTGCCTTGTTCCATACGCTGGTTGCGTACCTGACCGTATTCATGCTGCTGGGCTTTTTCAAAAAGAAGAGGGCGCATTGATATGACGCGCACAATAATCTCCCGCAATTTTATCATTGCTTCGCATGACGTGGTGATGGCTGCTGCCAGTTTTTACCTGGCGGTATTCCTACGTCTGGGCACGGAAAATATGCATCTTGCGCAACCATATCTATTCAAAGGCACGGCACTTTTTACGCTGGTATGCGCAGTTATCTTCGCAAAAATGCGCCTGTATCGTGGATTATGGCGTTATGCTTCCATGCGCGATATGGGAGTTATTGTACGCGCCGTTACACTGGCCATCCTCATTTTCTCGACACTGGCATTCGTGCTCGACCGGCACCATGGCATCCCGCGTTCGGTGCCGTTCATCAACTGGATGCTGCTGCTGTTGCTGCTTAGTGGTCCACGCTTTCTTTATCGCTCATTGCATGATCGTAATTTTTTTACCCGTAGTGTGGCACAGGATAGCCTAAAGATTCCGGTGATGCTGATCGGTGTGAATGATAATGCCGAACGCTTCATCCGCGATATGACGCGTGATAAGCGTGCTCCTTACGAAGTAATTGCTATCGCTGATGATGATCCGCGCCGCAAGCACCATACCTTGCACCGCGTGCCGATTTATGGCGGCACAGATATCATGGATCTAATCATCCGCAAGCTGGAACGTAAAGGCACGCGGCCGCAGAAAATCATTTTAACAGACGACAGCATATCAGGGGATCAGATACGCCAGCTGCTGGATAAAATGGATAGTCTTGGCATTCCACTGGCCCGCCTGCCGCGTGCCAGCGAATTCAAAGCGCGTATCCATGACCGGAAAGATGTGCAGCCGGTTGCGGTGGAAGATCTGCTTGGCAGGTCACAGAACGTGCTCGACAGGGGCAGCATGGAGGCACTCGTCAAAGGCAGGCGCATATTGGTGACGGGGGCAGGCGGCACAATAGGCGGCGAGCTTACGCGCCAGATCGCATCTTATGCCCCGGCTGAAATTGTGCTCATGGAGCGCAGTGAGTTCAACATGTACCAGATCGACCGCGAGATACGCGGCAACTTCCCTGAAGTACCGCTGCATGTGATGCTGGCTGATGTCGCCGATGCGATGCATGTAAATAATATTTTTGAAACATATCGTCCCGAAATTGTATTCCACGCCGCTGCCATCAAGCATGTGCCTTTGGCCGAACAGAATGTGGAAGAGACTGTGCTTACCAATGTGTTTGGTACACGTGCCATCGCCGAGGCCTGCAAACAATACAAAGTGTCAGTTATGCTGATGATCTCCACCGACAAAGCGGTAAACCCCACCAACGTAATGGGTGCGGCCAAGCGGCTGGCGGAATGTTTTTGCCAGGCACTAGGCGCATCGGAAGAATCATCTATAACCAAATTCATTACCGTGCGCTTTGGCAACGTGCTGGGTTCAACTGGTTCCGTCGTGCCGCTCTTCCAGGAGCAGATTGAACGCGGAGGGCCGGTAACTGTGACCCATCCAGACATGACACGTTATTTTATGACCGTGCGTGAAGCAGTGGAGCTGGTGATGCAGGCCGCATCGCTGGGTGCCAGCATGCGTGACCGCAAGGAATGCATCTTCGTGCTCGATATGGGCAGGCCCATGAAAATCCTCGATTTAGCGCACCAGATGATCCGCCTTGCCGGCCTGAAACCCGGGGAAGATATCCAGATCACCTTCACCGGCCTGCGCCAGGGTGAAAAATTATACGAAGAATTGTTTTACCTTTCGGAAAATGCCGTTAAAACAGCGCATGACAGTATTTTCCTGGCATCGCCTCGTGTGGTGGATATGGATGTTTTGCTTGCTGGCCTTGAAAAGCTGCAGGCCGCATGCAAGGATCGCCGCGCACTGGAGGTCAGGAGGTTACTGCAACAACTTGTCCCTGAATTTGAACCCGCTGTAAAACCTGCACATGACCATCAAACGCGCCCTGATCTCCGTATCGTCAAAAACTAACCTGATCCCATTTGCAAAATTTCTGCATGAGACGGGAGTAGAGATCCTTTCCACTGGCGGCACCGCCAAAACCCTGCGTGATGCAGGCGTTCCGGTAAAAGATGTTTCAGCACACACCGGCTCGCCGGAAATCATGGATGGGCGGGTTAAAACCCTGCACCCGAAAATCCATGGCGGTATTTTGGCCATACGCGGCAATAAAGAACATGAAAGGGCGATGAGCGACCATGATATAGGCGCGATCGACCTGGTGGCTATCAACCTCTACCCGTTTGAAGAAACCGTGGCAAAAGGCGCAGGGTTTGATGACTGCATCGAAAATATCGATATTGGCGGGCCCGCGATGATCCGGGCAAGTGCCAAGAACCACGCGCATGTGACAGTGATCGTTGACCCCGCTGATTATGAAACCGTGATGGCTGAAATGAAGGTAGGAAAGGGCGCAACTAAAGCAGAGACCCGCCGCCATCTTGCCTACAAAGCCTATGCACGCACGGCAGCTTATGATACCGCCATCAGCCAGTGGTTTGCCGGTACCCTCGGTGAGGCCTTTCCAGAGCGTTATACATTATCTGCCAAGCGCAAGCAGGTGCTAGCTTACGGTGAAAATCCGCACCAGCAGGCAGCGTTTTACACAATG
>CAZAQK010000112.1:0-5585 GCA_964487265.1 uncultured Rickettsiales bacterium
TTCCTTTCGTTACGAAATAAGCAACGACATACTTCCTTATTTAAGGCCTCCGGTTTTTATGATACACCGGAGGCCTTATTATTTTTGTGTATATGGTTAAGCGACATATTGTTATTGCATCCCTGCCCTCTGGGCTTTTCGCCGCCGGCATATTCCTGCTGATGCTTATGGTTGGCCTTGGCTTTCCCGTCCTGTTCCTGTCGCTGGTTCCGCTATTTTCCGCTGGTCTTGGCCGCAGCCCAAACCATGCATTGGCTGCTGGCCTCATCGCATCCGCTATCATATTACTGCTGACCGGATCGCTTAAGCTTTCACTGGTATTCAACCTGCTGCTCACCCTGCCAGCATGGCATTTCTGTTATTTCGCCTCGCGTTCGCTGAATGTTTCGGGGGCTCGCCTGTGGTATCCGGTGGGTGGCATCATGGCACAGCTCAGCCTGTATGGCTGTGTATTCATCGGCCTTGCAACATTGTATTACAGCTCAGAAGCAGGCGGTATTTCCACCGTCGTCAGCCAGCAGATACGTGAAAGCTTTGCCAAAATGCCGGAATATACCCAAATGGCAAATGTACTGGCCGAACACTGGAATTTCGTGCTGCTTTCCGCGCTGGTATGGACATGGGCCATCGCACTCTATGGCAATGCATGGCTGGCCAACAGGAATCTTCTGAAAAAGCATACGGCCATGCGCGAAAGCCTCGCTGTAACACCTTTCATGGTGCCTGGCTGGATACTCTATTTCCTGATGGTTGCCGCCCTTGCCTCCCTTATCGGCAGCGAGTCCATGCAATTTGCCGGTAAAGCCTGCTTTATTGCGCTGCTTTTGCCTTATTTCTTCCTGGGACTTGCACTGATACATCAGCTATGCGCCAACTGGCCAAATCGAAAATTTTTCTTATTTTTCATATATTTAATAATGGTTAGCCAGATGTGGGCCACTTTGATCGTAGCCTTTTTTGGCTTTATCGATCATCTGCGGCAGATCAATAAACGCTTGTCTTCCGGCCGGATTTCGCCTAAGTAGACAGTCCTTTTTCGTTAACCCTAACCTCTTTTTGCTATAGCAAGAGAACTGGAGAGTTGTCATGGAAGTCATTTTGTTAGAACGCATTGCCCGCCTTGGTGGCATTGGCGATACCGTAAAAGTGAAAAACGGCTATGCCCGTAATTTCCTTATCCCTATGAAAAAAGCCCTACGCGCCTCTGAAGCCAACAAAAAGGTCTTCGAAGCACGCCGTGCAGAAATTGAAAAACTGAACGCCCAGAACAAATCCGCTGCAGAAGCAATTGCTGCGAAGCTTTCTGGTAAAGCCATCAGCCTGGTGCGCCAGGCCAGCCAGGAAGGCAAACTCTACGGCTCTGTTACGGTTCGTGATATTGCCGAAGCCCTGAAAGAGATGGGCCAGGACATCCCGAAGAGCCAGATCGTTATGACCTCTGCGATCAAAAACACCGGCGAATACAGCGTGCGCATCAACCTGCATGCTGAAGTGGTGGTAACCGTTGCCCTGCATGTTACCCGTCTTGAAGTAGAAGCCGCTTAATATAAAAAACCTCTAAGTCATCGGGCAGGAAGGAAACTTCCTGCCCGATGTATTTTGGTTGCTCAGTTCTTGCCCGCTTGCATGAAGCCTGCTAATTTGGGGCATGGCACTCGCATTTTCCGCATCCCCTGAAACGCAATCGGCAGAAGACGAACTTCTGGCTTATCGACAGCCGCCTGCCAATATCGAAGCAGAACAGGCGCTGCTGGGTGCATTGCTTGTAAATAACGAAGCACTCGCACACGCAGGTGATAAGCTGCACGCCGATCATTTTTTTGAACCGCTGCATGCACGCATTTTTGAAGCGATCCAGAAATTCCATGATAAAGGCTTGATAGCAAACCCTGTCACCCTCAAACATTATTTTGATCAGGATGCGGCACTTGCCGATATCGGTGGTGGCGTATATCTGGCCAAGCTTGCCGCTGCTGCTGTCACTGTTATCAATATATCCGATTACGGACGGATGATCTATGACCTTGCACTCAAACGCCAGCTGATCGCTATTGGCGAAGAAGTGGTCAATAACGCGTACCAGCACCAGCTTGATGAACCCGCCCAACACCAGATCGAAGCAACCGAGCAGAAACTGTTCAATCTTTCGCTTGAAGGATCGGGCGATAAGGGCTTCCGTGCCATCCGCCATTCGATCATCGGTGCCATCAAACATGCGGAATTTGCGCAGAAGCATGATGGTGTTATCGGCCTCACCACCGGCTATATCGACCTTGACCGTATCCTTGGCGGATTGCATCGCTCCGACCTTCTCATTCTCGCTGGTCGCCCATCCATGGGAAAAACCGCACTCGCCACGAACATCGCCTATAATGCGTGCTTAAGCCTTTATCAAAAAGCCAAAGAAAAAAATATTCCCACCAAGGAAGCTGGCTGCGTGGGTTTCTTCTCGCTTGAAATGTCAGCCGAGCAGCTCTCCACCCGTCTGCTTTCTGCAGCAAGTGACCTGAACTCATCCAACATCCATAACGGCCGCATCAGCAACGAGGAATTCACGCAGCTGGTGCGTGCCAGCAATGAAATGAGCGCAATGCCGTTCTTCATTGATGACACACCTGCTCTTTCCATCTCCGCGCTGCGCACCCGCGCCCGCCGCCTGAAGCGCATGCACAACCTGCAACTGCTGGTGATCGATTACCTGCAGCTGGCAACCGGCAGTGGCTCACGCTCACAGGATAACCGCGTGCAGGAAGTATCGGAAATTACACAAGGCCTGAAGGCTATTGCCAAGGAACTGGATATTCCGGTGATCGCGCTGTCACAGCTTTCGCGCCAGGTAGAAAACCGCGGCACTAAAGCGCGCGATAAAATCCCCCAACTGGCGGACCTGCGTGAATCCGGCTCCATCGAGCAGGATGCCGACGTGGTTATGTTCATTTACCGCGAGGAATATTACCTCTCGCGAGAACAGCCCATGGAAGGCACACCGGAACACGCAACCTGGCAAACGGAAATGGACCGTGCCATGAATGTGGCGGAAGTCATCATCGCCAAGCACCGTAATGGCCCGATCGATACGGCGCGGCTACGCTTTGAAGGCAGGCTCACCAAATTCACCAATCTGGATGAGCATCACTGATATGACATTTGAAACTTGTCATTCCCGCGTAGGCGGGAATCCCTTTCACAGCTTGTACGAATGGATAGAGAGATTCCTGCCTTCGCAGGAATGACATAAGATTATGATGCCCAATACTCCCACCCTTGAAATAAGCCTTTCCGCCCTTACCGCCAATTATGAGATCATCAAATCGAAATTAGGCGACAGGTTGTGTGCTGCCGTGGTGAAAGCCAATGCATACGGCCTTGGCATGGAAGGTGTAAGCAAACATCTGGCAAGCCTTGGCTGCAAGCAATTCTTTGTGGCAACGCTTGCTGAGGCTATCGATTTACGTGCTGTTCTGCCGGATACCATCATTTATGTATTCCAGGGCATATTGCCGAATGAAGAAAAAGAATTCCTGCAGCGCAAATTGATTCCAGTGCTGAACAGCATGGAACATATCGAACGCTGGGAAAAAGCAGGTGGCGATAAAAACGCCGTACTACATGTGGATACTGGCATGACGCGCCTTGGCCTCACCGAACCCGAAGCACTGGCACTCTCCGCAGATAGCACACGCGTGCAAAAGCTCGGCATACGCATGGTGATGAGCCATCTGGCTTCCGCAAATGACGGCGATATTGAAAAAAGCAATGACCAGCGCATGCGCTTTGAAAAAGCATTCCGCTCATTCGCACAACCTATGGCGGCAAGCCTCGCCAACTCCGCCGGTGTGTTTTTGGGCAAAGAATATTATTATGATATTGCACGTGTTGGCTGCGCGCTTTATGGCATCACACCGATCATTGGTGAAAACCCGATGAAACATGTGGCTACACTCTCCGCCCCCATTTTGCAGGTTCGCACGCTCGACCGCGATGAAACCGTAGGTTACGGCGCAACACACGCAGCCAAGAAAGGCAGCCGCATCGCCATCTGCGCGATCGGCTATGCTGACGGCATGATGCGCTCTTTGAGCGGCCGCGGGTTTGCTTATGTGGCGGATATGAAAGTACCTTTCGTCGGCCGCGTATCGATGGATATGATCGCACTCGACGTAAGCAGCATCCCTGAAGCAAAACTCGCCGGCGCGCGCGCCGAATTCATCAATGCGAAGCAGGATGTGAATATGCTCACCGCTTTGTGCGACACGATCGGTTATGAAATGTTCACCCGCATGGGCAAGCGCGTTCAATACCGCTACATATAGATTTCCCCTTCCGGGACATACAACCATCCCAGATATACCAATCAGCTGTTCCACCAAATTGGAATCACCACAATAACAAGAATCGCTAGCAACCAAGATATAATTGCATAAATAGCAAAAATATAACCCACCAAATAGGTCATAAAACTTTTTGATGACTGAGGAAGACACGCAAAAACTATCTTTGCACTAAACGGCATAACAATCAGTGCCTGCAAGAAGCCAATAAGAAATATAATGGATAATGCAATTTCAATAGGCATCACCAAAAACTTAAATGGAATTGTTCCGCCATATAACCTGATCGTTATATAGACGAACCCCATGCACACACACA
This sequence comes from uncultured Rickettsiales bacterium, assembly GCA_964487265.1. Lineage (GTDB taxonomy): Bacteria > Pseudomonadota > Alphaproteobacteria > Rickettsiales > SXRF01 > CAZAQK01. The sequence continues at coordinate 4,651 of CAZAQK010000112.1, forward strand.
GATGCCATAGACTATTAGCGTATATTCCCCAGACCCAAAATGCGTCCTTAAAGCTTCTTTTGCCAGACCAATAATTTTTTAGCGACTGCCACATATTTACCCCTTCCTGACTACTCAGCACCAAAGTAGTTTCGTAAAGTAATCTTAAATAGAGACATTGTGATGATAAAAAGAACATTACCACCATTTAACCCGCTATCCAAAAGCGATTTAGATTTACGTGCGGAAATATTAGCTGAAGACCAAGGATTTGCAAAAGACTCCCCAGAAGAAGATTCTTTCAGGCATGCATATACTGCAGCAATGATGACACGATTCAAGATCGGCGATACATTAACTGAAGGCATGGGATATCTGGTGGAAGCTGGAGGATTGGTAAAGAATGCATTCTTATCCATCGGCAGCTTATTTGACCCAACCATTAAAGCCGATCCCTGGGACAAAGCACAATCCGAGATGTTCAAGGATCTTTATAATAATGAAAGGGGCATCGAAATAGGTAAGGTTGCCTCTGATGAAGCAGAGATCATCAAGCGCGTTGCCGAGCAAATACGAAGTGGTGAGATTATCACTGATGCCAACGAATCATATGAACGATACAATAAAGAATTTGGCAGGCAATCCACTAATTTCGTAGCCAGTGACACCGCTTCCCATACTGGCACCTTCGACCCCTCCTCCGTTTTTCGCGCTTTAGGTGGTGGGAAAAGCAGAATGTCCTCCAAGCAAATCTTTGCCATGTCGGCAGCTTCATTTGCGCAGGAGATCATCAAATCCAACCGGCGTGCGCTGGAAAACGACCTGATAGATTTACTCACCGGCGAGAAAAGCAAAACAGGCATGCCGCAGGTAGGAAGCGGCAACCCGATGGCATCGCTCACCAATACCTTTAGTGGGCTGATCGACAACCTCGTCGGCTCGGCCATGAGCCGCCG
>CAZAQK010000113.1:0-5578 GCA_964487265.1 uncultured Rickettsiales bacterium
GGCGGGTGAGTTTTACTGTTGAAGCAGGCCTGTATATCCTGCTCACGGGAGCCATCATGGGCGGGTATGGCTTGTATGGCAAAGAGTGGCGGGTTTGGCGACAAGTGGAATTTCAGCAGACGCGTGAACGCGGCGATGACATCATGCAGTTCCTGCGTGATAATGTTGGCAATCGGGATATCGTTGTCACCGATATGGGATCTGCCTATCATTTGTGGATGAGGACCGAGAGGCCAGCATTAAAACTGCTGAGCAAACATATTGCTACACTTGTGACGCCTGAGTTCAAGGTATTTGCAAGCCCTTCTGATCTTCGGATGAAAGCATTCATTTCGGATCCGCATGAGATGCAGCGTATGTTCCGCGAGATGGACAGGCTTGGCCTTCTGAAAGACGTGCGCAATGTGTGGATATTAGGTATGCAGCATACCAATGTGAAGAGTATCCTGATTGAGCCGACATTCCGTTTTTACGTGAACGCTATTATTCCCTATGAAGCGCAGCAGGATCATCTGCCTGAAATAAAACGCATGATCGATATGCAGGAAAAACTGGCGGACGACCTTCTAAACCACTTGTCATTACGCAAGCAGATCTATTTCGTACTTGATTGCAAAAATCCGCCTGAGATCGTTGTGGGCAAAGAACATCCCTGCATCATGAGCTCGGCGATAGTAGGGTTTCCACTCAGCGTAATAAAAGACAAGATCATCAACGCAGCAGATTATCCTGATTCAGAGAAATTGCTGAAGGCCATGCTGAAGAAAGTGCAGAAACCGGCAGAAGTCAGCCAGCACTAGCGGTAATCAAATTTCCTGAAATAACACAGTTTCATACGTTGCAGGCGTGAAAGCATGGTGGTAATGAGTATCTTGCTGACATATTTAAGCCCGTTCACATGGCAAATTTCACTGCCATAGAAAGTTGGAATCGATATCTCCAGGAAACGCTGTCTTGTATCGATCATTTGAATGAGAATATCGGTATCGAAATCAAAATAATCGGCATTGGCCTTAAACGGCACTGCGCGCAGGGCATCGGTGCGATACACGCGGTAGCCACTATGAAACTCTGATAAATTCACGCCAAGCATGATATTCTGCATGGCGGTTACCACAATATTGCCGATGAATTTATATTTTGGCATACCGCCTTTTAATGCAGATTTTTTATCTATCATGCGTGAGCCGATCACCACATCCGCCTCATTTTTAAGCGCAGGCGTAGCAAGTTGTGGAATAAGTTCGGGGGCATACTGACCATCGCCATGCAACAGCACGACAGCGTCGTAGCCTTTATCAATGGCGTATTGGTAGCCGATTTTCTGGTTGCCGCCATAACCTTTGTTCTTTGCATTACGTTGAATGTCGATAATCTTGCCGGTGCGTGCTGCGTATGCTTTGGCGACTTCGAACGTGTTATCAGGCGAGCAGTCATCGATCATGAGTATATCGGCATCAGCGAAGGATTTATCCCATACGGAAGTGGGAATCCTGTCGAATACGCCTTCGATATGTTTTGAGGCATTATAGGCTACGATAAATACCAGCAGTTTCTTTTTGTTGTTATTTTCCGGCATGTTTCCTCACATTAAGCCCTTCCATATTAGCCATTATCTGTTACAGATATATGACAAATTCGTATATTTATCAGCTTTTTACTTAACGTACCGAAATTTATCATAAAAAATATGAGCCGCACCCCACATATGCTTTATGGCAGGCATGCCGCCCTTGCAGCTATGGCTAACCCCATGCGCAAGATCAAACGTGTATTGGTAACAGCCAATGCCCGCAAGGAAATAGGCGAGGGGGTGTTTTCTGGTCTTAAAAACGTAGCGGTGGTCGATGCAGGCAAACTTGAATCACAGCTGCCTAAAGATGCGGTGCATCAGGGCATTGCGGTGGAATGTGAACCGCTCCAGCAACCAACACTCCATGAATGGTTGGCGGAGGGTATCAAAAAACCGGTGGTGCTGCTCGACCAGGTATCGGATCCGCATAATGTAGGTGCGATCCTGCGCTCAGCTGCTGCATTTGATGCAGGCTGTGTGGTTGCAACTGACAGGAACGCGCCGTCCGAATCAGGTGTGATGGCAAAAAGCGCAAGCACCGCGCTGGAAGTGGTGCCGCTCATCACGGTTGCCAATCTTTCGCAGGCGATTGAAATACTTAAAAAACATGAATACTGGGTGGCGGGGTTGTCCGGCGAGGCGAAACAAACCATTGCTGAAGCCAAGCTCGACCATAAAACAGCGCTTGTGCTGGGTGCAGAAGGCAAAGGCCTACGCCGCCTGACGGCGGAACATTGCGACTATCTGGTGAAGCTTCCCATGTCTGAGCGTGTGGAAAGCCTCAATGTTTCGAATGCGGCGGCGGTGGCACTGTATGAGCTCTATCGTGGCCGTGTATGAAACGTTTTCATATCTCCATCGCTGTTTCTGATTTTGCCGCATCGCTTGCAGAATACACCAAGCGGCTTGGCTGTGAACCTATTCTATTGGTAGAAGGTCGCTACGCTCTGTGGAAAACCGACCTGCTTAATTTCACCATTTCCTGTAAGGAAGGACAGCAGGCAGGTGTTATACGCCATATCGGGTTTGAAGATGCTGCTGAGAAAAATTTTCGCGAAGAAATGGATGTGAATGGTATCACGTGGGAATATTTCTCATCTGAAGGCCAGATGCAGGAAGTAAAAGAGAAATTTGGTGTAGAGCATGGCCTATAACTCGCTGCGCGATTTCATTACCCATCTGGAAAAAACTGGCCGATTGGTGCGGGTGAAGGAGCCTGTTTCCACGCATCTGGAGATGACGGAGATCGGTTCACGCCTCATTAATGAAAAAGGCCCTGCGGTTCTCTTTGAGAACGTGACTAGGGGGCTCGGTAACTCGGTGACTACGGGTAAGTCACCCAGCCACTCAGTCACCCAGCCACTGAATATGCCAGTCCTCATCAACCTCTTCGGCACCATCGAACGCGTGGCATGGGGTATGGGACGTGAGCCACATGAGTTGCGGGAAATAGGTGAGAAGCTCGCTTTCCTGCGTCAGCCGGAACCGCCGGGTGGCTGGAAGGAAGCACTGGAACTTTTGCCGCTGCTCAAAACGGCGATGGCGATGAAACCTAAAACGGTTAAATCTGCACCATGCCATGAGGTGGTGCTTACAGGCGATGATATAGACCTTAGTAAATTCCCGATACAAACCTGCTGGCCGGAGGATGCTTCCCCTCTCATCACATGGCCCCTCATTGTAACCAAAGGGCCTTCAGATAAAGCCGAGGATAATTTTAATCTTGGCATATATCGCCTGCAGGTGACGGGTAAAAACACCACATTGATGCGCTGGCTTAAACACCGCGGTGGTGCGCAGCATTACGCACGCTGGGGCAAAGAAAAACGTGAACCGCTGCCAGCGGCGGCGGTGATCGGTTGTGATCCGGCAACGATTCTTGCTGCGGTCACACCCGTACCGGATACGATGAGTGAATACCAATATGCAGGCCTCCTGCGTGGCGAGAAAGTGGAGCTGGTGGATTGCAAGACCGTGCCGCTTAAAGTGCCTGCGGAGGCGGAGATCGTGCTGGAAGGCCATGTATCGCTCGATGAATTCGGCGATGAAGGTCCATTCGGTGACCATACGGGTTTTTATAACTCTGTAGAAAAATTCCCGATCTTTACCATCACCGCCATTACCATGCGTAAAAACCCGATTTATCTTTCCACCCATACTGGCCATCCGCCGGATGAGCCATCGGTGCTTGGTGAGGCGCTCAATGAAGTATTCATTCCGCTGCTCCAGCAGCAATTTCCTGAAATTGTTGATTTTTACCTGCCGCCGGAAGGCTGTTCATACCGTATCGCGGTGGTTTCCATCAAAAAAGCTTATCCGGGGCATGCCAAGCGCATTATGATGGGGATATGGTCGTACCTGCGCCAGTTTATTTATACAAAATGGATAATAGTGGTGGATGCTGATATTGATGTACGTGACTGGAAACAGGTGATGTGGGCGGTTTCCACGCGCATGGACCCGGTACGTGATATCACTCTCATCGATGCCACGCCGATCGATTATCTCGACTTTGCCTCACCGGAATCCGGCATGGGCGGCAAGGCTGGTTTAGACGCTACGGATAAAATACCCCCGGAAACCAGCCGCGAATGGGGTAAAAAAATTACTATGAATCAAGATGTTATAAATAAAGTAACGGATATGTGGCAGAAGATGGGCCTGCCTGGCGAAGGCAAGCCCGTCAAGTGAAGGGCTTTTTTAACTATAAAACGCTAATCTCATATCAATGAATAACCCACAGCCAACATCCACTGAATCGAACGACCACCAGCTGGCAAAACGCGCCATGGAGCTGATGGATGCGCACAAAATTCGCCCCACGCCGGAAAATTACGCGGTGTGGTTCATTTATGCAGACGCAAAAAACAAGGAGCTGACGGCAGAGATCGATAATATAGACAAGAACAAACTGCCGTTCACGCTTGATACCAACAAATACCTCTACAACAAATACATCATCGGTAACCGCAACCAGAAGGTACTCGATGATGCATCGCTTGCCGCGCAGAGATTATTGCAGGATGTGTTGCGCGTCGTTACTGATTTTTCTGGCGAGCAACAGAGCTATAACAAGGATGTTGACCAGTATATCGAGAAGATCAGCACCGACTTTGAAGATGATAATATTAAAAACACGCTGAAAGAACTGGTGCAGGCTACCACCACGCTGCGCCAGAGCGGTGAGAAGATCACCGAAAAACTTGAAGAATCCAAAAAAGAGATCACGGTGCTGCGTAAGAACCTGCAGCAGGTGACAATCGAAGCTCAGCGCGACTTCCTGACCGGCGTGTTCAATCGCAAGACATTTGAGAAAATGTACGATGAACTTTCAATGGCAGCCAAAGAGAAGCAGACCGAGCTTTGCCTCATCATGATCGATATCGACCACTTCAAGAAATTCAATGACAAGTACGGCCATCTGCTGGGTGATGAAGTGCTGAAAACCGTGGCGCGAACGCTCACCGAAGTGCTGAAGGGTCGCGACGTGGTGGCACGTTTCGGTGGTGAGGAATTCGTGGTGATATTGCCGGAAACACCTATCGAAGGTGCCATGAAAGTGGCGGAGATGATCCGCACAACGCTGGCTTCCAAGGAACTCAAACGCAAGGATACCGGCGAGAATTTCGGCACCATCACGGTTTCCATGGGTGTCTCTAAATTCCGTAACGATGTTGATACGCTGCCAACCCTGATGAAGCGTGCTGACGATGCGCTCTATCAGTCCAAGCACAAAGGCCGCAACTGTGTGACCCGTTCATCGACGGATTGAACCTACTGCTTACCAATATTTATTTCTTCAAATAATTAGAATCCCTTGCCGTCTGGTGCTCCCTTTTACGCCTTTGGACTTCTTCAATCATGTCATCGGCTACGGATTGTATATGTTCGTTTACATCGGCTGGCATTTCCTCTGGCACACCACGTGCAATAAGATAGCCGCTTACTGCCTTTCTAAGGTTAGTTTCTTCAAGATTCTTATCTCTTGGATTTGCGCTAACCACC
>CAZAQK010000114.1:0-5548 GCA_964487265.1 uncultured Rickettsiales bacterium
AAATTATGCCTCTTCGCCTGATGGAAATAACTGGGTACGGCACGGGCTTGCTGTTCCTTACAAAATCGGGATTGCGCAAGCATTTTCGCGACCCACTGTAGTCAAAACCTTAGGGATAGGGTACGAAATGTGGTTTTCATATCGTAGTGGAAATAACCAAAAATATAGAATTGGCTACGCCTTAAGTACCGACGGGAAAAAATGGGAATTGAAAATTGAAGAAGCAGGTATTGATGTATCACCTGCCGGATGGGATTCTGAAATGATTGAGTATCCCTTTGTCTTTGATCATAAAGACGAGCGTTATATGCTCTATAATGGCAACAGCTATGGCAAAACGGGTTTTGGGTTGGCAATTCTGGAACGATAATCTCTATTTTATTTACTAATTGTCCTGCAATGGCAGGGGCGACAGGGTTGATGCTCGCCTGCTGGCTTCGCACCCTTAAAGGGCATCTCACGCTACGCGTTGCGATGTCCAATTTTGCTTACTGCAAAATTGTCAAACCTAAGGTTCTCACATACTTTCTTGCCATTAAAAAAGGGACGAAATGTCCCCTTTTTAATGGCAGGGGCGACAGGGTTCGAACCTGCGACCTGCGGTTTTGGAGACCGCCGCTCTACCAGCTGAGCTACACCCCTACAAACGGGTTCGGTATTGGGAATTGGGGATTAGAGCATACCCTAATCCCCAAAGCCTGATGCCTAACCTCTCAAATAACTACTCCACAATTTTGGCTACAACGCCTGCACCGACGGTACGGCCGCCTTCGCGGATAGCGAAGCGTACGCCCTCTTCCATCGCGATCGGCGATATCAGCGTCACTTCCATCGTCACGTTGTCACCTGGCATCACCATCTCAACGCCTGCAGGCAGGGTGATGGAGCCGGTCACGTCGGTCGTGCGGAAGTAGAACTGCGGACGATAGTTGCTGAAGAATGCCGTATGGCGGCCACCTTCTTCTTTCGTCAGAACGTAGATCTCGCACTTGAACTTGGTGTGCGGGGTGATAGAGCCCGGCTTACACAGTACCTGGCCACGCTCAACATCCTCACGCTTCGTACCACGCAGCAGAACGCCCACGTTGTCACCGGCACGGCCTTCATCCAGGAGCTTGCGGAACATTTCCACACCGGTACATACCGTCTTCTGCGTTGGGCGGATACCCACGATCTCGATTTCTTCGTTCACTTTCACGATACCGCGTTCCACACGGCCGGTTACTACCGTACCGCGGCCGGAGATCGAGAACACGTCCTCGATCGGCATCAGGAATGCTTTGTCGATCGGGCGCTCTGGCTGCGGGATGTAAGAATCAACAGCATCCATCAGCTTCATGATAGCGTCTTTGCCGAGTTCCGGGTTCTTGCCTTCAAGAGCAGCAAGCGCAGAACCGTGGATGATCGGTGTATCATCGCCTGGGAATTTGTATTTGTTCAGAAGGTCGCGAACTTCCATCTCAACCAGGTCGAGAAGTTCTTTATCTTCAACCATGTCGCACTTGTTGAGGAACACAACGATCGCAGGAACGCCAACCTGGCGCGCCAGAAGGATGTGCTCGCGGGTCTGCGGCATAGGGCCGTCAGCAGCTGATACTACAAGAATCGCGCCGTCCATCTGCGCAGCACCGGTGATCATGTTCTTCACATAGTCAGCGTGGCCCGGGCAGTCTACGTGGGCGTAGTGACGCTTCTCGGTCTCATACTCAACGTGCGCGGTGTTGATGGTGATACCGCGTGCTTTTTCTTCAGGAGCAGCGTCGATCTGGTCATACGCCGTGAACTTCGCCTTGCCCTGCTCGGCCAGTACTTTCGTGATCGCTGCCGTCAAAGACGTCTTCCCGTGATCCACGTGGCCAATCGTGCCAATGTTGCAATGCGGCTTATTACGCTCAAATTTTTCCTTCGTCATATCAATGCTCCTTTTATTCCACCCATTTTTCACTGCGGACACGCCAGTCCCAACGGGTGCTTGGGCTCTTTGGTCCTGAATTGGGTGCGGTTGTAATAGAAATAGCGGGATTGTCAATGCCGGAGGAAGCTTGGAACAGTCCGCCTACGCTAAAGCTACGGCGCGCCATCCTCTTCGCACGCTACGGCGGATGGAGCGGGTGAAGGGAATCGAACCCTCATAGCCAGCTTGGAAGGCTGGAGCTTTACCACTAAGCTACACCCGCATAGTTATAACGAATTCAGGTTCTATTATCTGCAAGCCTTCTGGTCAAGTCCTGCTAAGCAGGAGAACTATTACCGGGCTGCGCTGACCGTGGATGCCGCCATCCGCCTTTCCAGCTCGATCGCTTTCAGGTCATTCTTCAGGCTGAGTTTGCCGCCCAGCTGTATGGCGGTGAGCACATCTTTCTTTGCCTGGTCAAACTGATGCAGCAGCCGAAGTGCCATGCTCCGCTTATAATACCCATCCGGATCTCGCGGATTGGCACTAATAATACGATTGGACAGTGCCACCACCGTGCGCGCATCTGAATCAACCCCCCGGTAGTTGCGCAATTCACGGCGCACAACGCCCCTTTGCAAGTACGCGGTCACGTTGGAATCGTCGAGAGCAATGGCTTGCGTATAGATCTGTTCTGCGCCGGAAAAATCACGTTTCATCAGCTTTTCCTGAGCCTTAAACAGCAGCAGGCGTGACTGACTTGCTTCGACATTACGTGGGGCTGCAGCCTGTCCGGCTGTGGGTAATGTTCCGCTTACAAGTTTACCATCACGGATAATGATTTTTTGTCCATGCACAGCCTGAGCGTGTGCGGCACAGGTCAACATGGCAAATATGGTGAATACGGCAACAGGGAGTCTCATACGACGGGCAGATTACGCTTTTTGGCTGATTTCCGTCAACGGGATTCGGGAAAATGGCCCATATTGTATTTGCTAAAGGTTATGCTATTATCCGGCGCAAGCCGCAGAAAGTGAGGATTTACCATGTCCAGCCAGCCTGCAAAGAAACCACAGGGGCAACCTATGAATGCCTACGATACCGAGCATTATTTTAATGGATTCGGCAACCACCATTCCAGCGAGGCCGTAGCCGGCGTATTGCCGGTTGGGCGCAATTCCCCACAACAGGTAGGAAAAGGCCTTTATGCCGAGCAGCTTTCAGGCACGGCTTTCACGGCACCGCGCAATGAAAATAAGCGTAGCTGGCTTTATCGCATTACCCCAACCACCGCTCATTCACCCTTCAAGCGCATCGATAATGGCCTGCTCAGAAGCGCGCCTTTTAACGAAGTAGACGCATCCGCCAACCGCCTGCGCTGGAATGCTGTTGAAATCCCATCTAAGCCAACCGATTTTATCGATGGCCTCGTCACCATGGGTGGCAATGGCGATGCCGAAATTGGCGCAGGAGTTGGCATCCATGTCTATGCCTGCAACCAGTCAATGAAAGACCGGGCGTTATTCAATGCCGATGGCGAAATGCTTTTTGTGCCGCAACTGGGAGCGATCCGCCTGTGCACAGAACTCGGACTGATTGATATCACAGCGGGTGAAATTGCCGTGATCCCACGCGGTATGCGCTTTCGTGTCGAACTAGCGGAAAAAGCAGCGCGTGGTTATATCCTCGAAAATTATGGCGCATCGCTTCGGATTCCTGACCTTGGTCCTATCGGCTCGAACGGCCTGGCGAATCCGCGCGATTTCCTGACGCCTAAAGCTTGGTTTGAAGACAAAGCTGCCAAAACGCAGGTTGTGCAGAAATTCTGCGGCAATCTGTGGGCAACCGAGCTTTCCCATTCACCGCTCGATGTGGTGGCATGGCATGGCAACCTCGCACCCTATAAGTATAATCTGGCGCATTTCAATACCATCGGCACGGTGAGCTTCGACCATCCGGATCCTTCCATTTTCACAGTACTTACCTCCCCCAGCGATACACCCGGCACCGCCAATGCCGATTTCGTCATTTTCCCGCCTCGCTGGATGGTGGCTGAAGATACGTTCCGTCCACCCTACTTCCACCGCAATGTGATGAGTGAATTCATGGGTCTTATCCACGGTATTTATGATGCCAAGGAAGGCGGCGGCTTCGCGCCAGGTGGCATGAGCCTGCATAACCGCATGTCCGGCCACGGCCCGGATGCCGATAGTTTTGAAAAAGCCACCAAAGCTGAGCTAAAACCCCATAAGATCGACCAGACACTGGCCTTCATGTTCGAAACACGCTGGGTGATAAAACCCACGCGTTTTGCCATGGAAACTCCTGCCCTCCAGAAAGACTATGATGCCTGCTGGAATGGGTTTAAACGCGAGTTTAAGGCTTAAATTCAGCATTATTTAACGCTTTTGGCGGCATACTGAGCTGTTATGAATAGCGACAGCAGCCTGCGCCCCTCACATTATCAACCCAGCTGGCTCCCAAAGCCGGAGGTGCAACGGCTCGTTCGCACCCTGCAGAATGCCAATATCCGTTTCCTGTTTTTTGGCGGCGGCCTGCGCGATACTATCCTTGATGTATGCGAACCGGGTGATATTGATCTCTTCGCAGTAGCCACTCCCGAATCCATTAAAGCCGCATTGGATGCAGAAGGCATTGGTTGCATTGTTGGCGGATATGGTAAAGTTATCGCCAATGTCGACGGCTTTCTGTTTGATATCATCCCGTGGCAGGATCCGGATTTCGTAAGTGGCGATATGGAAAAATCACGAAACGCCATCCGCAACCGGGCTATCTATTGCGATTTCACCATGAACAGCCTGTTCCTTACATCGGAAGGTGAGCTGTATGATTTCTTCGGTAGTACCCGGGATCTACTTTCCGGACGTGTGCATTTCAATGTTGACCCTTATGATTCTATCCCGCGCAAACCGCCAGAAATATTGCGTTTCTTCCGATTTCATGCCTGGTATGGCAAGGGAGAACCCGATGCCTATACCGTTATCGCCTGCAAAAAACTGGCGCATCTATTGCCTGCTTCCACCATAACCAGCGGTAACCGTTTTTATATCCACCGCGAGATGGCAAAACTCCTCGCAGCACCGCGACCCTATTCCACCGTTGCTCACATGTATCAGCATGGCATCCTGCAATTTGCCTGCGGCTTTCCCGTGGAATGCCTTAAGCCATTGCAAATAGTTGAATCGCTTGAGCAGGAATACGGCAAACCGACAGATTATACGTTCCGCCTGGCGGCGTTGCTGCTCGGCAGTTCGCTTGATCCGGTTACAGCACTGGAGCGAGCGGCGGAATTTCTGTCGCTGCCTGATGACGTGCGGCTCAAACTCCGCACCATGCTGGGCTTGCTTGCCTATATGGGCGAAGATATGCCAGCAGTTACCCGCTATATGCTGCTGGCCATGCTGGATGAGGAAGCATTCGGTAAGCTGGCCATGCTGCATAGTGCCCTTAAGAAAACATTGGCCGAGGCACATCGGGCATACCAGCATATCATCAAACCGCCTGTACCGGATGATGATGAATGCGAGGCACTGATAAACGCCTGTATCCAGCAGGCAATGCTTTCCTGCCATCATAACCCGCAGCTGGCATTTACACTGGTTGAGATTTCGGTTGTGCTTATCATTATTGGTC
>CAZAQK010000115.1:0-2600 GCA_964487265.1 uncultured Rickettsiales bacterium
ATGATGCCATAAAGCAGTTCCTCAACCGGCACCTTATCGCCCACATGCACAAAGGTTTTTGAACCCTGCATCTTCCATGCTTTTTCGCTGACCGGCAGCTCATCGGTCAGTTTCATGCGACCTTCCTTGAGCCGCTGGAAGGCCACATAAAGCGTCATCAGCTTGCTCATGGATGATGGGTGCATCTGTTCATCGGCATTCTTCGCAAGCATCACGGTGTGTGTATCAGCATCCATCATGAAAGCCTGCTTGGCCGCCGTTTCCATGGCCATAGCCGGAAAGGCAATAAGTGCAACACATGGTATCAATAAGGAAAGAATCTTCGTCATTTCAGCCCTGTCATTGTGGTGATTATTTTTTTATAACCCGTGCATCCGGCACACCGGCAGCGCGCACATCAGCTAGGATAATTTCGGCGGATTGTTTATCCTCAAACGAACCGACCCGCACACGCCACAGGCTTCTGCCATTCACATCCACATTTTCAATGTGGGCATTAGCCAGTGAGGATATTCTGCCCACCAGCTTATTGGCATTTTCTTCCGTGGAGAAAACACCCGCCTGAATGGTATATGCACCAGATGCAAAAGCTGCATTATCCGAAGGCGGCGGGTTAAAAGCCTGCTGAGGAGCCTGTCCGGCAGATGGCGAGGCATCCTGCGGTTCAGGCAGTGTTACATTATCACCGGCCCATGCCTTGCTGACCACGCCGCCGCCAGAATCCACCGGCTGCTGGTCGCCCGAATATAAATTAACAGGCTGCGGATTAGCAGGTGCATTCTGCGACACGCTGTCATCCTGCACCGGTAATGGCGCGGAAGGAGCAGTCTCGACTGAGCTTACACTCATGACGGGCGCAGCTTCCGTAGCCCCCTGCGTGTCGTCATAACTTGAATTCTGCACGGTTTCGACAATTTTAGCTTCCTGTGGCTTATCATTATACGCAAACATGTCGAAGTTCTGGCCGCTGCGGATAGCAGTCAGGTATTCCTCTGATTCCCTCTGCAGGAATTGCACACGCACCTTGGCAAGGCCATGGATGCCCAGACGCTTTGCCGATGCTTTCGAAAGGTCGATGATGCGGTTATCCTTGAACGGCCCGCGATCATTCACGCGGATGATGGCACTTTTGCCATTTTGCAGGTTCGTCACGCGCACCATGGATGGCATGGGAAGCGTTGGGTGTGCCGCCGTCAGATCGTCCTGATTATACAATTCGCCGTTAGCAGTATATTTTCCGTGGAAACCAGGCCCATACCATGAGGCTGTGCCCACGCGGTCATAATTATTGTCATATTCCGGATAATACATTTTACCGGCTATTTCATACGGCTTGCCGATTTTCACATTGCCGGTTGGCTTGCCACTTGGCTGTGGCTGACAAGCTGCAAGTGCAAGCATGGCTGCGAGATATACTAAGTGCGTCAGTTTACGAGACATTATATGCCCTCCTGTTTGATCTGCTCGGCCAGCAAGCTTACGGCCGTAGCAAAATAACGTGAACGGTTCCATTTCAGCAACACTTTATAATTGCCATAAATCAGGTAGGGGCGCGCATCATCGCCCTGCCCTACGAATATGACCGATCCGGTTTCTGGCTTGCCTGGCAAGTCACCACCGCCAACTGCGCGCACGCCCAGTTTCTTCCATTCATCAATGGATCTTTCCTGCTTTATATCGGCAAGGGTTGCATTAAAGCCGGTCGGCAGATTGACTGGCATGCCCCAGCCTTCATCGCCTTCCCAGCCGGATGAGCTCAGGTAATTCGCAATAGATGCAAATACATCTGCCTGCGTGCTCCAGATATCGCGCTTGCCATCGCCATCATAATCTTCGGCAAAACTCTGGAAACTGCTGGGCATGAATTGGCACTGACCCATAGCACCCGCCCATGAACCGATCATTTCCCAGCCACCAATATGGCCTGCTTCAATGATCTGCAGGGATTTTATCAATTCACCACGGAAATAATCGCTCCGCCTGCCATCATAGGCGAGGGTTGCCAGCGCATGAGGCACGCTGAAACTACCCATATTATTGCCATAGCTGGTTTCAACACCCCACAGTGCCACGATGAATTCTGGCTGAACCCCATATTTTTTGCTGATTTCCTTAAGTAACGGCAGGTTCTCAGCCAAATGCGCGGCACCATTATTAACGCGCGTGTCATTTACCACTTTGGCCAGGTAATCATCAAATGTAACGGTGGATTCCGGTTGCTTCCGATCCAGCTCTATCACACGCTCTATGTATTCTGCTTCGGCAAACAGGTCATCAAGCGTGGCCTGTGAAATGCCCTGCTGTCTGGCATCTGCCTTGAAATCCTTAAGCCAGGCATCAAAACTTGCTGAGCTGCCGGAAGATACTTTTGCTTCCGGCTTTTTTGTGGAACTAGCCTGCGAGCTCGCGCATGACGCCACGAGCAGAACAGTTGCAACATACGAAAAAAATCTCTGCATGGCTATATGGTGTAGCAGACTGGCAGTGAAAATAAAGAGCCAAGGTGAATCTTTTTTCATAGCAATTATTTCGGCTTGGCACTACTTAATCGTTGGTATGAGCAATTCATTCATAGAGCATTTCAAAGGCAAACTCCCTGC
>CAZAQK010000115.1:2610-5514 GCA_964487265.1 uncultured Rickettsiales bacterium
GCTCCACATATCATCATCGAGCCATCGCTCAAACGCGACCTGGATGATATTATATCGCCATTATTTTCCCGGGCATCATTTGCTATTGTCGATGATAAAAACACGGCGGATGCTTTTGGCAATCATGTGCACAAAGCATTTTCCGGCAACCATGCTTGCACACATATCACTTTTGATAGTTCCCCGCATGCGGATGATGAGGTAGCCACTTATCTTGCCTCACGTGCTGAAAAATGCGATGTGCTGATAGCGGTTGGCAGCGGCACGATCAATGATCTGTGCAAATATGTTTCGCACAAGCAAGGCAAACCATATGCGGTTATTCCCACCGCGGCTTCCATGAATGGCTATCTCTCCGCCAATGCATCCATTAGCTTTAATGGTTATAAAAAAACCATCGCCGCGCATATGCCAATGGCTGTGCTATGTGATATGTCTATTATCGCTGATGCCCCTGCCCGCTTGAACAAAAGCGGTTTTGGCGATGCCATGGCGCGTTCCACCGCGCAGGCAGATTGGTTACTCTCACACCTGATATGCGGCACGGCATATGATGAAGCGGTATTTACGCCACTGCTTACCATTGAAGAAGAATTGCATGGCTCTGCCAAAGGTATCCGCATGGCAGATAGCACGTCACTTAAAATTCTGCTGCAAACATTGCTCATTTCAGGGCTGGGAATGACAGCAGCAAAGAGCAGCCACCCCGCCAGCCAGGGCGAACATATGATTGCACACGCTTATGATATGCACTTAGCGCACACAGGCTTCACCTCTACCAATTTACATGGTGAAGAAATCGCTGTTACTGCGCTTGCCATGGCCAACCGGCAGGAAGCATTGCTGAACATCGACCCTATTTTTGCTGATAAGATATTTCCGGAAGCGCGAATAAAGGAATTGTTTGGCGAGCACATTACGGTTGAAGCAAAAAAGGCTTACGCCACAAAGCTGGAAGTAATGCAAAATCGTGAGATCGGCAACTGGCACAATATTGCAGGCAAGATCAGTAACATCACGATCCCGCCACAGCGTATGCAAGCTATACTTACTGATGCAGGCTGCCAGACATTCTACGGTGCATTGGGCTGGCAGCAGGATACTTATATTAATATCAGCTCCGCCGCGCGCTTCCTGCGCGAGCGGTTTACGTTTCTGGATATTATTTGATTTGTCATGCCGTCTTTATGACGGCATCCGGTTTATAATAATACCAGACCCCGTCATACGACCTGGTGACAACTACTCCTGACTTAGCTTAATCAGCGCCGCACATACCATACAAGAGAGCGGCAAGATGGCGCATGCAATAGCTGCAAGAAAAAACATAGCCCCCTGCCCGCTGATGGATGCGGCGAATATCAGCACCGGCGTATAAAGCGGCAGTGCAACCAGTGCCTGAAGCAATCCGCCGCGTTTATTGCCGAGTGTCAGTGCAGCAGTCACTGCACCGATGGCAACAATGCTTGGCGATGCCAGCAGCAACATGCAAAGTGCCTGCGCGGTTTGCACAGCATCCAGATGCGCCATGGCGGCGATGACTGGTGATATGATGAGTATCGGCAGCATGATGGAAACCCACAGGCCAGCAATTTTTGCCAGCACTAAAATTTCTAATGCCACGGGCTGGAGCAGCAATTGCTCCAATGTGCCATCCTCATGGTCGCGCTCGAAAAGAAGCGGCAGCGAAGTAATGCTTGCGAGCAGCAATGCCACGCACATCACCGCGCCAGCATGCTCATGCAATGTTTGCGGATTCAGGGCGAAAGTAAACATCGTCACCACCAGCACATAAAATGCCAGTGTGCCAAATGCCCCACCGCCCTTGCGGAAGGCATGTGAAATGGTTTGTGTGAGGATGAGGGTGAACATGCTTAGCCCCGCACTTGTTGCGGGGTCTGGTATTCCCCAATAACTGGACCCCGCCATTCGGCGGGGCTAGAAAAATCCCCCACCCATAACGTATGACTCGCAATGGCCGAGCTCATCGTGTGGCTGGCGGCGATAACAATACCACCCTGCGTCACGCGGGATTCGATCAGGCTGGCGGTTAGAATCACCGCCTCTTCATCTAAAAAATTGGTTGGTTCATCGAGCAGCCAGAGTTTGCATGGCGCAACAATGAGGCGGGCAAGCGCCACGCGCCGCTGCCAGCCAGCAGAAAGCTGCGATGCCGGGGCATCCTTGAATTTCGTGAGACCAAAATATGTTAGCGCGGCGGGAATGAGTAACTCTGTGTTATAAATTTTTGCCCAGAAGCGCAGGTTTTCCTCCACCGTGCTATCTGCCTTCACCGCACTTTTATGGCCGACATACATTAGGTCGTGCTTAAACGCAGCATTATCTTTGGTGGATTCATTATTCCAGGTGATGTTTCCCTGCTCTGTTGGCAGCAACCCCGCGATCATGCGCAGCAGTGTAGTTTTACCAATACCGTTCGGGCCTTTGAGGAGTAAAAGCGCACCAGATTGCAACGAAAACCCCAGCCCGCTGAAAATCAGCCGGTCAGAACGCGTGCAGGAGAGGTTTTCTACAGAAAGCATGGCCAAGGTATAATGGCCAAATACGCATTAGTCTATTTCTCTTGATATAATACCATATATCTCGCGGACTTTTGTTAGCACATTGTTCCTGAATTCTCTTATTTTCTGGCGGCCCGCCTCTGTGTCACTATCTACGTTCATTTCTTTCACATCATCACTTAAGTACTTCGCCAACACTTCAATTGTGTGATCCAATGCCTCGCTATAACCCTTCTTTTGTCGCGTTCTGGGGTAATCTTTCCCGTACACAACTTGTTCGTATAGACTCAGCACGAGGCTATTTCGTGCTTTCATCTGCCTGTGAAACTGCTCTATAATAACTAATTCTTCTGCCTTAACTGCAATGCTTACGTTGGCCTGC
>CAZAQK010000116.1:0-5461 GCA_964487265.1 uncultured Rickettsiales bacterium
AGCTCGTCCTTATCAAGGCGGAAGCGATATGCCATATTGAATGGATAGGCAGCAACGCCGATTTTGCCGACATAATCCGAGAAATGGCTGTTCGTTTCATTGGAAAACGGGAAGGCACGATCCTGTTCCAGCCGGTAATGCTGGCCGAACAGCCAGTCCACATACTTGTCCGACAGGAACTGGGCTTGGCCGCGGAAACCATAGCTGACGCGCGGGCCGCTTTCAATGCGGTCATATCCTGCAAAGCGGTTTGGTGAGAACAGATTCGTATCGGTGAATTCCGGCACCAGGCTGTCCTCGTTGGGAATTTCTTCCGAATTGCCGCCGATGGGGCTCACTGTTGCACTCACGATAGGCTCAAACAACAAGCTTGAGGTTTCACCCTGGTTGATGAATGGGTAACGCCAAAGAGCCGTTGCTTCCGGTACCAGCCGGCCGGTTGTGCCTTCGAAACGCTCACCGCTGGAAAACAATACGTCCTCCACCGAATACACATCGCCGCGCACGCTGGTGATGAATTCAATGACCTGCCCGTCATCGGTGATGTAAGGCAACTTCCAGCCCATCGTAGCGGAAGCACGGCGGCTTTTCGCGCCAGTATCACGGTAGAGCACCATGGTGTTGGCATCGAATGTCAGGCGTGAATTATACATACCCGGGTCGCTTTGATAGGTCATGTTGGCAAGCGGCATCACGGTTGGAGTGGTCTTGGAATTGGAATCAGCCGTTAAGCCCTGAAAGGCCAGCGCACGTACCGCGCCATAAGTACGGTCGTTATTGCCGACAAAATTATAACCTTCGGCATATACGTTGGATGTCAGCAATGTTTCATCGCTGAAGTTATAGCGGCGCAGGTAGGTGTCATCGGTTGCGCGGTGCACATCGAAACCCCATTTGTAATTTTCGGTTATATCGAAATGCCCTACAGCATCGATATTGCCGCGCAGTGTCTTGCCGGTTGTGCGCAAACCCAGCGCATCGCGGTCAGATGGATTGGTGATGCTGCCATTTAATCTGTACTGCCCATAATCCAGTTTCTGGCGGTATTCACCGGCCATTACAAGGCCTTCCAGCGTGGTATAAATCGGCGTGATGGTAGCATCCTTATCCGGCGATATGGCAAGATAAACAGGTACTTTCATCACCGACCCCAGATTAGTGGAATGCTCATATTCAGGGATCAGTATGCCGCTCTGGTTATCGGCATTTGGTGTGGGATGCGAGAAATACGGCATGTAAAATACCGGCACGCCGTAAGTTTCGAAATATGCATTCTTGTATGTAACTTTCTGTTCGCTGTCATCGACACGGATTTTTTCAGCCGACATCTGCCACATGGGATTCTTAACCGCCTCACCTTCAGTGCATATCTTGCACGGTGAATATACGGCCTTGGTGAGTTCAAAATTGCGCTCGTCCATGCGCTTGGCACGGTTAGCCACAAAGAGCGAATTATCGGCAAGCCTTGCCTTGAACTGGCCGATGACACCGGTCTTCATGTCATTTTCAAGCTCTATCTCATCGGCAAAATACACATTGCCGGATGCTTCCAGCATGCTGACATTACCCCGCGCTGTCAGGCGGTTGAGTTCCTGTTCATAGATAAGCTGGTCGGCAAGCAGCACCGCATCACCCTGCGCCACTTCCACTTTACCGGAGGCTACCACAATACCGGAATCATGATCGTAATCGATCTGCTCCGCTTCCAGCAGCAGTGGTTCTTCCGGTTTGACGCCCGGGTCAATATTGATACGCGATTTCTGGAAACCACCCTGGGCAGGTTCCACTTTAAACTGCAGGGATTCTGCATGTGCGCCACAAGACGCTGCAAGCAACACCTGCAACGGTAATATAAAACGAGTTGTACGCAATAACCTAAACGGTACTGTCACGTCCTCAGTGGATCCTTCTCCATATATTGCGTTTGGCAATATACAGGAAGACCGTCATGATGGCGAGATAGATAAGCACTTTGATGCCCATTTGCTTTCGGGCTTCCATTTCCGGCTCAGCCGTCCATTGCAGGAAATTCACCACATCGCGTGACATCTGGTCAACGGAGGCTTCCGTGCCATCTTCAAAGCTTACCTGACCTTCGGAGATTGGCGCAGGCATGGCGATATTGCCGCCCGGGAAATACGGGTTATAGTGCATGCCTTCCGGCACTGCATGATGTTCAGGTACAGCCTGTCCATAGCCGATCATCAATGAGTACAGATAATTTGCACCATCCGGACGCGATTTTACAATGAGGCTCAGATCCGGTGGATAGGCACCGTTCTGTGCTGCACGCGCTGCATTTTCATTAGCGTAAGGTGATGGGAAATGATCGGAAGGCAGGCCGGGCCTGTCAAACATCTCACCGGCATCATTCGGGCCATCCTGCACCGTGTAGCTTGCTGCTAAGGCCTTGATTTCCGCTTCGGAAAAACCAATATCGGAAAGCGTGCGGAAAGCAACGCGGGAAATGCCATGGCAAGCCGAGCATACTTCCTTATAGACCTGCAGGCCGCGTTGTGCAGACTGTTTATCAACCTTGCCGAACACACCATCAAACGACCAGTGCGCCTGAACTGGCTTCTTCTGGTCGCCTGCGGCAAATACAATACCGGCACCACCAACTACTGCTGCAACAGAGAGTAATAACGCAATTTTCTTCATGATATTCCTCTTGGATCAGTGGTGGTTGCTGTTAGCGGTCAAAACGGCACGGCTGATGCTTTCCGGCAGCGGCAGGGTTTTTTCATTTTTGCTCATGAAATAAAGCGCAATGAAATAGCCAAAATATATCGTGGTGCAAATGCGGCCGATGATAATGTATATTCCTTCGGCCGGTTGCGCACCAAGATAGCCAAGCACAATGGCATTGACGATGAAGAACCAGAACAGCGGCTTGAAATACGGGCGGAAATTACCGCTGCGCACTTTACACCTGTCAATCCAAGGCAGGAAAAACAAGATCAGGATGGAGCCGAACATGGCAAGTACGCCAGCCAGTTTGGATTCCACGAACACAATATTGGTGAATGGAATGCCGATATCAGGCACGGCGCGCAGGATGGCGTAGAACGGCAGGAAATACCATTCCGGCACAATATGCGGTGGCGTCACCAGCGGATTGGCTTCGATATAGTTATCAGGGTGCCCGAGCACGTTAGGCTGGAAGAACACGAACCACGCAAACACCATGAAGAACAGGCCATATGTGAACGCATCCTTCACTGTGTAATACGGATGGAACGGAATGGTATCCTGCGGGGTTTTCACATCAATGCCGATAGGATTATTGGACCCATGCATATGCAATGCCCAGATATGCAGCACCACAACACCCACAATCACAAACGGCAGCAGGAAATGCAGCGTATAAAAGCGGTTGAGTGTTGGATTTTCCACTGAAAACCCACCCCACAGCCAATGCACGATCGATTCACCAACACCGGGAATGGCAGAAAATAAATTGGTGATAACCGTGGCACCCCAGAAGCTCATCTGCCCCCAAGGCAATACATAGCCCATGAATGCGGTCGCCATCATCAGCAGGAAAATCACGATGCCAAGCCACCAGAGAATTTCACGCGGTGCCTTGTATGAACCGTAATACAGGCCACGGCAGATATGGATGTAGACTACGACGAAGAACATGGAAGCACCCACTGCATGCATGTAGCGCAGGAGCCAGCCGTAGTTCACGTTGCGCATGATGTGTTCCACGCTATCGAACGCGAGGCCAGTATTAGCGGCATAATGCATGGAAAGGAACAGCCCGGTGAGTATCTGGATAACCAGGCAGGCACCCGCCATGGAACCAAAATTCCACCAGTAATTCAGGTTGCGCGGTGCGGGATATTTGCTGCCGAGGCTGTTATCAAGGAATGAAAAGATCGGCAGGCGGTATTCGATCCAGCCGATGATCCCGGGTTGCTGAGGTTTGGGAGTAGTTGCCATAATTAGCCAATCTTGATGCGGTTATCGGAGAGGAAAGTGTACTGGGGAACGGTAAGGTTCTTTGGTGCAGGGCCTTTGCGGATGCGGCCTGCTGTGTCATAATGCGAACCATGGCATGGGCAGAACCAGCCACCACCGCCCGGGCCACCAAATTCACCGGCACCAGCCAGTGGAATGCAGCCAAGATGCGTGCACACACCCACCATGACCAGCCACTGTTCTTTACCTTTTTGCACACGGGCATCATCCGCCTGCGGATCTGGTAAGTCAGTGAGATTGACTTTGCGGGATTCTTCAATATCCGCTTCAGTGCGATGGCGTATAAATACTGGCACGCCGCGCCATTTAACCTTGATGGTCTGGCCTGGCTGGATAGGTGTCAGGTCCACTTCAATCGAAGACAGTGCCAGCACGTCGGCCGCCGGATTCATACTATCGACGAATGGCCAGAGTATGCTGCCTGCGCCAACCGCGCCCAATGCGCCGGCGGTTAGCACCATGAAATCACGGCGGGTTGCCGGTGCAGACAATGCAGAATTAGGGGAATGTGGTGATGACGTCATGAAAAATCTCAACAAATTGGAACAGTTGTTGAGTTTCTATAACAAAACCTCAAGAAGTTTCAACCTAAAGAAACGGAAATACAAAAAATAAATATGTGAAGTTTAAAAACCAAAGATCGCTTTGATGAGCGTTATGGCCCACACGATGATGTGTGTTCCCATACTCAGGAAGATATCCACCCAGCTATTGGCAACATCCACACAGGCGTCGATGGTATCCAGATTAAAAAGGCACACGCCAAAACCAGAAGCGAAACTCAGGAAAGTCACACCGGTTAAGACATAAAATGCGTTGAAACGAGGATCAGCTACCATAATAAATACAATTCTGCCAAATTAGACCATTGACATAAACCAGATTTTTGTGAAGTTTTCGTGAAGAAATAATCGTTTGATAAATAATGATATTGGTTTTATTCCAGCCTGACATCCCGCAAAACACCGGCACTCTCATCCGTTTGGGCGCCTGCATGGGCGTGCCTTTACATATCATTGAGCCATGCGGTTTTGCCTTTGATGACCGCAAACTGCGCCGTTCCAGCATGGATTACTATGAGCATGCAACCATCACGCGCCATATATCATGGCAGGCATTCCTTGATTTTCGCAGGTCACTGCCACATTCACGCTTGCTATTGCTGAGCGCACATGCGAGCACTCCTTACACACAGTATCACTACCAGAAAGATGATATGCTGCTTCTGGGCCGTGAGTCCGCCGGTGTGCCGGATTACGTGAGAGAAGCAGCCGATGCCGGTCTTACCATTCCCATGCAGGGTAGCGTACGTTCGCTGAATGTTGCACTTGCAGCCAGCATGGTGCTGGGTGAGGCACTTAGACAAACATTTGGCTGATGTGACTTGGTGACTAAGGGAAATGAGATGATTATTGAACAACAAAAACAAACAGCATCCGCGTGGTTTCGCACACTGCGTGACCAGATATGTGTT
>CAZAQK010000117.1:0-5408 GCA_964487265.1 uncultured Rickettsiales bacterium
AAAAACCCACGTAAGAATTATTTGTAAGAAAAAATATTGGATGGTTGCAAAAGTTTAAAGTCAAATAAGCTCTGATGGTAATACTGAAGGGGAAGTACAGGAGATCAAGTCTGATGGCCTGTTACTGGCGGAACCGAAGGCTAAAACCAAACGGCCGCCGTACTTCAAAGTTGTGTTGTTGAACGATGATTTTACGCCGATGGATTTTGTAGTCTTCATATTGAAAGACATTTTCCGTAAAGGGCATGAAGAAGCGGTCAACATCATGATGGAAGTACACCAGAAAGGTGCTGGAAATTGTGGTGTCTACACACGTGATGTAGCGGAAACAAAGGCGGAAATGGTGATAACACTGGCCCGTCGGAATGAGTATCCCCTGCAATGTTGTGTGGAAAAAGAATGATGGCCTGATTTATTCGCGTAAGTCCGGTTGTCATAGAAAAAAACGCAACGGAGTGCCGCCATGCTGTCTAAAAACCTTGAAATCACGCTTCATCGCGCGTTGGCTTTAGCCAAGAAATATCGCCATGAATATGCCACGCTCGAGCATTTGCTCTTCGCGCTGACCGATGATGCAGATGCGCTCGCTGTGCTGCGCGGTTGCGGTATCGAAGTTGATCATATCAAAAAATCATTGAACCAGTTCCTTGAACAGGAGCTTACTTCCCTCGTGGTTGAAGACCTCGAAGAATCACGCCCTACTGCCGGTTTCCAGCGCGTTATCCATCGCGCGGCTATCCATGTGCAGTCTGCTGGTAAGAATGAAGTGACGGGTGCTAACGTGCTGGTTGCCCTCTTCTCTGAGCGCGATTCACACGCCGTGTATTTCCTGCAGGAACAGGAACTCTCACGCCTCGACGTGGTGAATTATATTTCGCACGGTATCGTAAAATACGCTGGCAACCAGAAAATTGCTGAGTGGCGCACCGATGTGGATTCCGATGATGCAGCAGCATCTGCTGAATCGCTGGAACGCCCGCACGCCGCCAAGGATAAAGACAAAGCCGATGCGCTTTCACTTTACTGCGTGAACCTCAATAAAAAAGCCGAAGCCGGCAAAACCGATATTTTAGTTGGCCGTGAAGAAGAAGTGGACAGAACTGTTCAAATTCTCGCACGCCGCAATAAAAATAACCCGCTTTATGTGGGTGAAGCGGGTGTGGGTAAAACCGCGATCGCTGAAGGCCTTGCCCTGCGTATCGTGCGAGGTGAAGTGCCAACTGTGCTTCGTAATGCTGTAATTTACTCACTCGATATGGGTGCGCTGCTTGCCGGCACACGTTACCGTGGTGATTTTGAAGAACGCATGAAAAACGTCATCAAAGACATTGAAAAAGTACCGGGCGCTATTTTGTTTATCGACGAGATCCACACCATCATCGGTGCCGGTTCAACCTCCGGTGGTGCGCTGGATGCGTGTAATCTGCTGAAGCCTGCGCTTGCGCGTGGTGGCTTCCGTTGTATCGGCAGCACAACCTATAAAGAATATAAAAACTCGATTGAAAAAGACCGTGCGCTTGCACGCCGTTTCCAGAAGATCGATGTGGTGGAACCGAGCATCGAAAACTCCATCAAAATACTGCGTGGCCTGAAGCCTTATTACGAAGAGCATCATGCTGTGCGCTATACCTCTTCTGCCATTAAAGCAGCAGTTGAGCTTTCTGCGCGTTACCTGCCAGACCGCAAATTGCCGGATAAGGCTATCGACGTGCTCGATGAAGCCGGTGCTGCGCAAATGCTGGTGCCTGAAAACAAACGCAAGAAAACCATCACTAACAAGGAAGTGGAAGAGATCGTTGCGAAAATGGCGCGTATGCCAGCGAAGAGCGTTTCCACAGATGACGCCGAATCCCTCAAGAACCTTGAGCAGAATCTGAAGCTCGTGGTGTTCGGCCAGAACAATGCCATCGAAGCGCTGAGCTCTGCCATTAAAATGGCACGTGCTGGCCTGCGTGAAGAAGAAAAGCCGATCGGTAATTATCTGTTCACCGGCCCTACCGGCGTGGGTAAGACCGAAGTGGCGCAGCAGCTTGCAACCCTCATGGGTATGGAGCTTGTACGCTTCGATATGTCGGAATATATGGAAAAACATGCAGTATCGCGCATGGTTGGCGCCCCTCCAGGTTATGTTGGGTTTGACCAGGGTGGCCTGCTCACCGATGCGGTGGATAAAAACCCATACTGCGTGATCCTGCTTGATGAGATCGAAAAAGCGCATCCGGATGTATATAACATCCTGCTGCAGGTGATGGATTATGGCCGCCTGACCGATTCCAACGGCAAGACGGTGAACTTCCGCAACGCCATCATCATCATGACCTCAAACGCCGGTGCGGCCGATGTCGCCCGTGCCCCTGTCGGCTTCACGAAAGTGGACCGCCACGGCGAGGACAAAGAAGCCATCAACCGCATGTTCGCACCGGAATTCCGCAACAGGCTTGATGCGATCATTGCCTTCGAACATTTAACGCCAGATGTTGTGGCGCATGTGGTGAACAAGTTCGTGTTCCGCCTGGAATCACAGCTTGCCGACCGCAACGTGACCATCCAGCTGGATGATTCTGCCCGCAAATGGCTGGTTGACCGTGGGTATGACCGTGCAAACGGCGCGCGCCCAATGGCCCGCCTTATCGCCGAGAAGATCAAGAAACCGCTGGCCGATGAAGTGCTCTTTGGCAAGCTTTCCAAAGGCGGCACGGTGAAGGTGACTGTGGAAGATAGTGAACTTGCGTTCCAGTTCTCCAAAGCCACCGGCACACCGAAACATGCCTCTGAGGAAGATGGTGAACTGGTGAGCTAGTGCGGAAAAAACCTTACGATCTGACTACATTAGAAGATTGCAAGGCACTGATAGAACGGCTTGCCGATGCTATTGACCATGGCAAATTTTCAGGGTTAATACGCGCAAATTTTCCTGAAGGTGAAGCAGAAAACCTATTGGCAGAATATGGTGACAATATTCAGTCCCCACTAAAACGTGCACAGTCCCTGCTTATAGAAGCAACAAGCGTTACAGGCAGAACCACCGCAAAACAAAAGCTGGATTATGCAAAATACCGGCAAGGACAGCCCAGGCTTTCACAGGAACTAAAAGAAGCTTTTGATGAAAATCTGTTCCGCATTATGGGAAAAACAGCAAAAAATATTGCCCATACATTAAGTGAAAAAATCAATGAACTTGATGATGTGCTTGACAAAGCACATCATCCAACGGCAGGCATGCACAGCAACCCACACCTGCTTGCCCAATTACATGAACAGCTGGAAGATATTGGCAATCTTGCAAGCCAGTCCGCGACCAATTTTGATGTTATGAACAAAAATATGGCTATGAACAAATTATATACACAGGTTCAGGCCTTTGAAAGCCGCGTTCAGCGTGGCCAAAAAAAGGGCTGATTACCGCACTTCCGTCCTATACGCACAGCGCACATTCACCACGAACCGCTCGGCCATATCCGTCACGCTGCTGGCTGAGAGGTTATTGCCGGAATCTTCTTCGCGGTAATACACGCGGTAATTGTCGAGAAATTCCCGAAGCGCCGAAAGGCTGATGGCCATGCCGGAATTGCGCGTCACGCCGTCGTCCGGAGCATCGCTGTTATAGGTGTAAATGGTTGCTTTTGCAGTTACGATCCCCACCACATTGCCAGATGTATCTAAAAGCGGCCCGCCACTATTGCCCTGCTCAATCACATCACTCACTTCCACCCATTGCTTTTCGCCCCTGGGGCCGGTGGGATTCAGCACTTCCGCCTCACGCGTAACGGTATTGCCTGCCTTGGCCGCCTCACCCGGATACCCAACGATTACCACACGCTCACCCAGCTCTAACGGCTGTGATTCGCTGCGTAGAGCAGCCACATAAGAAGGTGTGCTATCGATCTTGAGCAAGGCCAGATCTTTGTCAGCATCACGCCCTACCAGCTTTGCCGATTGCTCTTTCACTGCACCGGAAACCAGCAAATTGGTACAATTTTTCACCACATGCTTGTTGGTGACGATATGCCCACCCTGACTTACAAAAAAACCAGTGCCGGATGTCATGAATACCTTAACCGTACGTGCCTCGCTGCCTTGGAATGCGATAAGCGATAATGCTGTTGTGAGTAGTAGCTTTCTCATGGTTTAGGCTTCGCTGGTGCTGGTACTTTGGCAGGAGCAGGTTTTGCATCCGGTACGGAAAGAATATTGCGCGAGGTCGGAGCCACCTGCGGATCGCGGAAATAGGAGCCGCGCATCAGCAGGATGGTAATACGGCGGTTACGGGGGTTATTCGGTTCATCCGGGATCAAGAGCTCCCTGTCAGCAAATCCGATGATCTTGATGATGCGGTCCTGTTGCAATTGCGTGGAAGCAAGGAAGCGGCGCGCTGCGTTCGAGCGGTCCGCCGAGAGTTCCCAATTAGTGTAAAGCGGATTAACCACCGCGCCGCCAGCATCTGTATGCCCGTTGATGGTGATGTTATTCGGCGTCTTGATTATGATGTTCACCATGGAATCCAGCACCTTCTTGCCCATCTCGGTGAGGATGGCGCGACCCGGCAGGAACATGGGCTTCTGGCGATCATCGATCAGGTCGATTTTCATGCCTTCCGGTGTTTCCTGCACCACGATGTTGTTTTTATATTCCTTCAGATCGGGGTCCTGTTCAACTATCTGTTTTACTTCTTCAGCGGTTTCACTGAATGCCTTGGAATCTTCTTCCCCGCCGCTGCTGGCATCCGTTGTTTCCTCTGACGCTTCTTTCTTGGTGCCTTTTATTTCCTTGAAGGAATCGTCAGCATTTTCTTCCGGATCCTTGATTTCTTGGGTTGGTGTATTAGCGACCGTACCCTGCTGCACCTGCCCTACCACGAGGCCCGGGGCGGTCATATCCTGCCTGGATGTACCTTTGGTGGAATCGGCCTGAAGCCCGCCGTCAAAGCCGATACCTTGTGAATCCTTCAGACCAATGGTTGGCGTAAAATGTTCTGCAATACCTGCTTTTTGTTCGCTGCTGGTGGCATTAAGCAGCCACAGCAGCAGGAAGAACGCCATCATCGCCGTCACGAAATCGGCATACGC
Organism: uncultured Rickettsiales bacterium; assembly: GCA_964487265.1. Taxonomy (GTDB): domain Bacteria; phylum Pseudomonadota; class Alphaproteobacteria; order Rickettsiales; family SXRF01; genus CAZAQK01. Next base: position 5,067 of record CAZAQK010000117.1, read on the forward strand.
CACCTTCCACGCGCCGCCATGATGCCCGTGGCCGCCTTTTTTGATCTTTTTGATGATAATTGGTTGTTTGCCGTCTGCCATAACTTAGTGATTATGGCAGACGGCGGTTAACGAGTAGTTACAAGTGCGGGGTTACACTTTAGTGTTAATCGAGCACTGAAAAGATATTACCTCGGTATCGGTGTCATAGAACGAGGATTGATGAGCTCATCGAGTCCAGAAAAAAGGTTGCCCAAACTCCAATACAAAAGGTGGAATTGTATTTCTTTATTTATTCTATCATTGGAATCCCATAATTGATCACAATCCATCCTTATAACTTCATTGGTGGGATATCCACAG
>CAZAQK010000118.1:0-5396 GCA_964487265.1 uncultured Rickettsiales bacterium
TGGCCATCCTCAGCAAGATTTACATAGAACACATCGGCAAGTGTCGGCTGGCGGGCTACATAAACATGCCAGATCTCGTCATGGTAATAATCCCATTCGCCAAGGCCATACAGGCGCACAAAGGCACCTGCCAGTGTCAGAAGGCCAACAAGGAGAAAAGTGGAATGGTGCCGTAGGGTAGTAGCAAGCATCTGCCTGTTACACCACACGGCACCCATTCAATCAAGAGCCGGTTGGAGCCAGCATGTCAGGGTTATCGTTACCCACCTGCTCTTCCGCTTCTTTTTCACGGGCATGGGCAACTTTGCGCATGCGCATAACGGTAGCACCAGTACCAGCCGGGATCAGACGGCCAACGATCACGTTCTCTTTCAGGCCAGAAAGCTGGTCAACCTTACCAGATACTGCTGCTTCGGTGAGTACACGTGTGGTTTCCTGGAACGAAGCGGCAGAGATAAAGCTGTGCGTCTGCAAGGAAGCCTTGGTGATACCCTGAAGAACTGGCGATGCGGATGCTGGCTTGTAATTTTCTGCCAACGCCTTGCCATTCACCTGTTCGAACTCAGTGAAATCCACCTGCTCGCCAGCGAGGAATGTGGTTTCGCCCGGTGCATCGATCTCAACTTTCTGCAGCATCTGGCGAACGATCACCTCGATGTGCTTGTCGTTGATGGTCACGCCCTGCAGGCGGTATACCTGCTGTACTTCCTTCACCATGTAACGGGCAAGGGCTTCAACACCCATGACCTTCAGGATGTCATGCGGTACAGGGTTACCATCCATCAGTAGGTCGCCCTTCTGCACGTAATCGCCTTCCTGAACGGTGATATGCTTACCTTTAGGGATCATGTATTCAACGCCTTCAGAATCAGCTTCTTTCGGACGCACGATAACACGGCGTTTGTTCTTATAGTCCTTACCGAATTCGATAACACCCTCGATCTCGCTGATGATGGCATGATCTTTCGGCTTACGTGCTTCGAACAGCTCGGCCACACGCGGCAGACCGCCGGTGATGTCGTGCGTTTTGGTCGATTCACGCGGGATACGGGCAAGTACGTCACCCGCATGCACTTCCTGGCCGTCGGTAACGGAAAGAATGGCGCCCACCGGCAGGAAATAACGGGCTTCTAGGCCGTTCGCCAGTGTGATGATCTCACCTTTCTTGTCACGCAGGGCAATGCGCGGTTTAAGGTCGGCACCACGGGTCTGCTGACGCCAGTCGGTAACCGCTTTGTTGGAGATACCGGTTGATTCATCCAGCACTTCACGCAGTGAAACGCCTTCCACCAGGTCGCGGTAATGGGCGAAACCATTGCGCTCAGTGATGATTGGCAGGGTAAACGGATCCCAGTCGGCCAGTTTCTGGCCTTTCTTGACTTTCTCGTTTTCCTTGGCAAGCAGGCGTGCACCATACGGCACTTTGAAGCGTGCGCGCTCACGGTTGTTATCGTCACGCAGCACGATCTCGCACGTACGTGACATCACAACAAGACGGCCTTTGGAATCGGTTACGATGTTTTTGTTAGAAAGCGTAAGCGTTGCATCATGCGAAGATTCAACACTGGATTGCTCAGCACCGCGCTGTGCCGCACCACCGATGTGGAAGGTACGCATGGTCAGCTGGGTACCAGGTTCACCGATAGATTGTGCAGCGATAACGCCCACCGCTTCACCTAGGTTCACTTCGGTACCGCGTGCAAGGTCGCGGCCATAGCAATGTGCGCATACGCCACCCTTGCTTTCGCAGGTGAGTACGGAGCGTACCATCACGGCTTCGATACCGGCTTCGTCGATTTTATCGACGATCACTTCATCGATGAGCTGGCCAGCAGCAACAATCACTGCGTCAGACACCGGATGATGCACATCGCGTGAAGATACACGGCCAAGGATCTGGTCAGCCAGCGGAACGATGATGTCACCGCCTTCGATAACAGCTTTCACCACTACGCCACGGGTCGTACCGCAATCACGTTCGATGACGATGCAATCCTGCGCAACGTCAACCAGGCGGCGAGTCAGGTAACCGGAGTTCGCTGTCTTAAGCGCGGTATCGGCAAGACCTTTACGTGCACCGTGCGAGCTGTTGAAGTACTCAAGTACCGAGAGGCCTTCCTTGAAGTTTGAAATGATCGGCGTTTCAATAATTTCGCCGGATGGTTTCGCCATCAGGCCACGCATACCGGCCAGCTGCTTGATCTGTGCAGTTGAACCACGCGCGCCGGAATGCGCCATCATGTAAATTGAGTTGATGGCTTTGGCGTTCATCTTGCCGTCTTTGCTTTTGCCGACTGATGAGATCTGTTTCATCATGTCATCTGCAACGATCTCAGAACATTTTGACCAGGCGTCGATTACCTTGTTGTATTTTTCACCGAGGGTGATGAGACCATCGGCATACTGGCGTTCGAACTGCTTCACTTCGCCGAATGTGTGCGAAATGTGCTTTTCCTTGGTTTCCGGCACGATCATATCGTCCTTACCGAAGGAAATACCGGCTTTAGCAGCCTGCTTGAATCCGAGTGCCATCAGCCTGTCGGCGAAAATCACCGTCTCTTTCTGGCCGCAATGGCGGTATACTTCGTAAATCAGGCTGGAAATTTCTTTCTTGGTCATCAGCTTGTTGACGACAGAGAAAGGAAGTTTCACATGTTTTGGCAGGATTTCTGAAACCAGCATGCGGCCCGGTGTAGAGGATACGACCTGCATGATCTTCTGGCCATTTTCATCCACGGTTTCGTAGCGGCACTTGATTTTGGTGTGCAGCGTAACCTGTTTGGTTTCCAGTGCGTGCAGCATTTCCGGAATGCCAGTGAATACCATGCCCTCGCCTGCTTCGCCGTCTGATTCCAGCGAAATATAGTAAAGACCGAGTACGATATCCTGTGAAGGTACGATGATTGGCTTACCGTTGGCAGGAGAAAGAATGTTATTGGTAGACATCATGAGCACGCGTGCTTCTAGCTGCGCTTCAATTGAAAGCGGCACGTGTACGGCCATCTGGTCACCATCGAAGTCTGCGTTGAACGCGGTGCAAACCAGCGGATGCAACTGGATGGCTTTACCTTCCACCAGCACCGGTTCGAACGCCTGGATACCAAGGCGGTGCAGGGTTGGTGCGCGGTTTAAGAGCACCGGATGTTCACGAATCACTTCTTCAAGAATATCCCATACTTCAGGACGCTCAGCTTCCACCATGCGCTTTGCCGCTTTGATGGTGGTTGCGATAGCATAGAGCTCAAGCTTCGCATAGATGAACGGCTTGAAGAGTTCGAGTGCCATTTTCTTTGGCAGGCCGCACTGGTGCAGTTTCAGTTCCGGACCAACCACGATCACGGAGCGGCCGGAATAATCCACGCGTTTACCGAGCAGGTTCTGGCGGAAACGGCCCTGCTTGCCTTTCAGCATGTCAGAGAGCGATTTCAGCGGACGCTTGTTCGCACCGGTGATAACGCGACCACGACGACCATTGTCGAACAGCGCATCCACTGCTTCCTGCAACATACGTTTTTCGTTGCGCACGATAATATCAGGAGCGCGCAGCTCAAGCAGGCGTTTCAAACGGTTATTACGGTTAATCACGCGGCGATAGAGATCATTCAGGTCAGATGTCGCAAAACGGCCACCATCCAGCGGAACGAGCGGGCGCAGTTCTGGCGGGATTACCGGCACAACATCAAGGATCATCCATTCCGGTTTATTTTCAGATTCCAGGAATGATTCGACCAATTTGAGGCGTTTTACCAGCTTTTTGCGCTTGGCTTCTGAAGAGGTTTCGCCCAGGTCAACACGCATGGTTTCACGGAGTTTGCCAAGGTCAAGGCCCATCAGCAGCGTTTTGATTGCTTCGGCACCGATCTGTGCGGTGAATGTGCCATCGCCATACTTATCCTGCGCATCGTAATATTGTTCTTCGGAGAGCAGCTCACCCAGTTCAAACGGGGTAAGGCCCGGCTCAACCACGCAGTATGATTCGAAATAGAGAATCTTCTCCAGATCTTTCAGCGTCATATCGAGCAGCGTGCCGATACGGGATGGCAGGGATTTCAAAAACCAGATATGCGCAACAGGAGAAGCCAGCTCAATATGGCCCATACGCTCGCGGCGCACCTTAGAAGTGGTCACTTCCACACCGCATTTTTCGCAGACGATACCGCGATATTTCATGCGTTTGTATTTACCACAAAGGCATTCGTAATCCTTGATAGGGCCGAAAATGCGCGCGCAGAACAGGCCGTCGCGCTCAGGCTTGAAGGTGCGGTAATTGATGGTTTCCGGCTTTTTGACTTCGCCGAATGACCAACTACGGATCTTCTCCGGTGAAGCAATCGAAATTTTGATTTCATCGAATTGTTTGGTAGAGGCCGCCTGGTTACCAAAGAAACTCATTACTTCATTTGCCATATTCTTTTCCCTTTTTACATTCCGGCATGCGCAGGAATCTTGTAGTTCACTTTACGTTCAGTATCCCCGCTTGCGCGGGGATTGCTGAATCACGCTTCTTTCTCGGTCAGCTCAACATTGAGGCCAAGCGAACGAAGCTCTTTCACCATAACGTGGAAAGACTCCGGAATGCCGGATTCAAAGCTGTTGTCACCGCGAACGATAGATTCGTAGATCTTGCTGCGGCCTGCCACGTCATCCGATTTAACGGTGAGGATTTCCTGCAGGGAGTATGCAGCCCCGTAAGCCTGCAATGCCCAGCACTCCATTTCCCCGAAACGCTGGCCACCGAACTGCGACTTACCACCGAGTGGCTGCTGAGTGACGAGCGAGTACGGCCCGATAGAGCGGGCATGGATCTTGTCATCAACGAGATGGTGGAGTTTCAGCATATAGATGTAACCCACGGTCACCTTGCGGTCGAACGGTTCACCCGTGCGGCCGTCATGCAACTGCACCTGGCCGGATGAATCGCAACCGGCTTTTTTCAGCCAGCCTTCAATGTCAGCTTCCTTAGCACCGTCGAACACCGGCGTTGCAAACGGCACACCTTTTTTCAGGTTGCCGGCAAGCTCCAGTGTTTCGCCGTCCGACATGGAAGAAATTGCCTTGCGGTTATCCTTGTCGTCATAGATATCGCCAAGGAATTCGCGCAGTTTTTTAACTGATGCGGATTTCGCATTTTCTTCCTGCACTTCTTCCAGCACCTTACGAATCTGGCTGCCGATATTGGCAGAAGCCCAGCCAAGATGAGTTTCAAGAATCTGGCCCACGTTCATACGTGATGGTACCCCCAGAGGGTTCAACACAATATCCACATGCGTGCCATCCTCAAGGTACGGCATATCTTCGATCGGCACGATCTTGGAGATAACCCCCTTGTTACCATGGCGACCGGCCATTTTATCGCCCGGCTGCAGCTTGCGCTTCACGGCAACGAATACCTTCAC
>CAZAQK010000119.1:0-5323 GCA_964487265.1 uncultured Rickettsiales bacterium
GCGCGAACTACATGGTTATCGGCCGGCCGATAACCGGTGAAGATGACCCTAAAAAAGCCGCAGACAAAATCCTTAAGACACTAGCCTGAGTGGCTTTGTGGTCGTTTGATCTGCCATGCGTAAAGACAGGATTTTCTGTACGGCCTGCTCAATACGCTCACACACTACTTCAATCGTGTAGCGCGTTTTGGTTTTGGCAAAGGCATTGGCCGCCAGCTTGTCGGCAAGTGCAGAATCACGCAACAGTTGCTCCAACGCATTAGCCAGTGCTTCGGGGTTTGCCTTTTCAATCATCAACGCATCATAATTCGGAGTGATGATATCACGCGGGCCTTCGCTATCCGTGCTGACGACTGCCGCGCCGTGTGTGAATGCTTCAAGCAATACAATGCCAAAAGGTTCATGCAGGGATGGCAGGCAGAAAATATCAATGCCAGTGTAGAACGCCTTTTTATCCTGCACCCAGCCTGGGAATGACAAGATATCCGTAAGGCCTGAGCTGCGCGCCTGTTCTTTCAGTTTTGCTTCTTCATCGCCACTGCCACCAAGGATGGCCTTGAATTCATAGCCACGGTTTTTGAGGATTTCGAGCGCGGTAATATACGTGTCGAAACCCTTCTTGGTTACAAAACGGCCCATGGTACCAATCACCGGCACATCACGGCGTGCAGGGCGGTGCGGCAATTCCACACAGCGTATCATATTGGGAATATGGAATACGCGTTCTTCCGGAACACCCTGCTGCACAAGGTGGGAGATGAGGTCATGGGTGGTGGTGAATACCGCATCGGCATCGGTAAAGCGGCGTGTGCTGTAATTCTGGGCAACGGCGACCACTGGAATCTTGCCGCCAACGGCTTTATCTGCCAGTGAATAGGCGCGGTTGGCATGGGCGATCACGCAATCCGGCGAAAGCTGGGTAAGGATTTTGCGCAGGCGGAACATGGCAAAAATGTCCCATTCGCTCCAGTTCTTCAGGGGAACAATGGTCACATTGGCACTAGTGTCACGCAGCAGGCCTTCGGCCACTGAGCCGGGGTATAAAATGGCTGTCACCTGGTTGCCACGCTCGGAAAGCCCGACGCAATAATCCACAAACGCCTGTTCGATACCACCGCCGCCACGGCTGAACATAATATTCACAATGTGCATTGCTAATTTTCCTTTAATATTTATGCTCTACTACTTAGCTGTTTTTGACACTTTGCACAATGATTTGTATGGCCCCGGGAACATTACCCATTTCTGGATTTATCATTGCCCTGAATGAGGCAGACCGCATTGCGCTTACTATCCGCAGCCTGAAAAAGCTGGTGGATGAAGTGATCGTGGTGGATAGCGGCAGTACGGATGGTACGCAACAAGCAGCTGAGGCAGAAGGCGCAAAAGTGTTCTTTCATGCATGGCAGGGCTATGGCCCACAGAAGCGATTTGCCGAAGAGCAATGCCGGAACACATGGCTTTTGAACCTTGATGCGGATGAAATGCTGAGCGATGGGCTGGCAGAGGAAATACGTGCAGTATTCGCCGGTAATCCTGAAACGCATACGGGATATACGGTGAAAGTGTATAACATGCTGGCGGGTGAAACAAAGATTCCGCCATATACACAGATGAATACATGCCTCAGGCTTTATAACAAAAATTTTGCACGGTTTTCAGACAGCACCGTGCATGATTCGGTGATTGTACAAAAAGGCACGGTGGGTGCACTTGATGCGCCGGTTTATCACCCGTCATTCCGCTCAATTGCGCATGCAATTGATAAGCTGAACCGTTATTCCACCATGCAGGCACAGGATATGCTGAATAAAGGGCAGAGTGTTTCCGTGTGGCGACTGATACTGGAATTCAAGGGCTCTTTCATTAAAGCCTATTTTTTCCGGAAATATATTTTTCGTGGCGCTCGCGGGTTTTCCTACGCGATGGTGTATGCTTTCATGCGCTTTGCCCGCCTGGCCAAGCTGCACGAAATGCAGCAGATGAAAGATAAAAAGCCATGATGCGCTGTGATGCAGACTGGCTGCAACAGGTGCTTTCCAGTCATTCCAATGAAGAACTTTCGCCCATTGTGAATATTGGCAGTTCTACCCGCCATTTCCGCGAAGTGGTGCAGCCGTTCGTGCATAATCAGGTGTTTGCACCGCTGGAAGCGCGCGGGGTAAAAATAATCCATAGCGATATCAAGGCCGGTGATGGCGTGGATATCAGCTGCGATATTTTTGATGATGCAGGCCTTGAAAAACTCAAAGCCCTAAAGCCCAGGGCACTTATCTGCACCCATATGTTCGAGCATGTAACAGACAGGGAACTGCTCGCCAGCCGCCTGATGGCACTGCTGCCGGAAGGTGGCTTGTTTTTCATCACCGTGCCGATGAGCTACCATTACCATGCCGACCCGATAGATACGATGTATCGGCCTAACCCAGAGCAGCTTGGTGACTTATTCACCGGCCAACGCATAGTGAAAAAGGAAGTGCTGGTGGGTGATAATTACTGGTCGCACATTCGCAAGCGGCCAGTGACGTTGTTTTTCCGCCATCTTTTCCGCTTTTTTGCGCCGTTCCTTGGCATTGCCAAATGGAAACGCAGCATGCGCAAGCTTTACTGGCTGTTCAATAATTACAAAGTGGCGGCTGTAGTTGGAAGAAAAATATAACGTCATTGCGAGCGTAGCGAAGCAATCCAGTATGGATCGCCACGTCGCTATGCTCCTCGCGATGACGGATTAAGCTGCTTCGAACTCGTCTTCGGATTCTTCATCCAGCTCTGGCAGCATGCCCAGCGCGCGGCGGTATGTATCGAGGATGGTTTCCTGCTCTTCCAGCTCGGCGGCGTCAAGCTTGCGCAGCTTGATGATAGAGCGGATAGCTTTTACATCAAAGCCATTGCCTTTTGCTTCGGCAAATACATCGCGGATATCGGCGGCAATGCCGGTTTTTTCTTCTTCCAGTTTTTCCACACGGCCGATGATGCTTTTAAGTTGATCAACGGCAACGCCGCCAACACGAGATTTCTTAGACATGATAGATCCTCCTTATGTTTTTTGTTTTTTTAATGTCTCTGCAATCAAAAAAGCAAGCTCTAAAGATTGTGAAGAGTTTAGTCTTGGGTCGCAATGCGTATGGTAACGGTCTGACAGGTTGACCTCAGAGATCGCCTGTGCACCGCCCAGGCATTCCGTTACATCCTGCCCGGTCATCTCGAAATGTACGCCGCCGGCGAATGTGCCTTCTGCCTTATGGATAGCAAAGAACTGACGCACTTCAGCGAGAATATCCGTGAATTTGCGGGTTTTGTAACCACCCGGTGCCTTGATGGTGTTGCCGTGCATAGGGTCGCACGACCAGACGACATTGAGACCGGCATCTTTCACGGCGCGCACCAGTGGCGGTAGCAATTCACCAATTTTGGCACTGCCCATACGGGAAATAAGCGTAAGTCGCCCGGGGTCATTATCCGGATTGAGTGTTTCAATGAGCTTGAGCAGAACATCTGGCTTCATACTCGGCCCGACCTTCATCCCGATGGGATTGGCGATGCCGCGCATGAATTCCACATGCGCTTCATTCAGGTCACGCGTGCGGTCACCTATCCAGAGCATGTGGGCAGAACAGGCATACCATTTGCCATCCACAGGGTCTTGCCGTGTGAGGGCGGATTCATAGCCCAGCAGCAAGGCTTCATGCGATGAGAAGAAGCTTGCCTTGGAGAATTCCTGCACGTTATCCAGCGAAATGCGGCAGGCAGTAATAAAATCCATGCATTCATTGATGCGGGCGATCAGATCATTGAAGCGTTTGCCCTGCGTGGAATTCTTGATGAATTCCATGTTCCAGCTGTTGATGTGGGTGAGCGAAGCATAGCCGCCATCCGCCAGCGTGCGCAGGTAGTTCAGCGTAGCTGCCGACTGGTGATAAACCTTGAGCAGGCGGGCAGGGTCCGGCATGCGGCCTTCTGCATCGAATTCCATGGAATTGACCATATCGCCACGGTAGCTGGGAAGCTCCATGCCATCTTTTGTCTCGGTAGTATCTGAGCGCGGCTTGGCGAACTGGCCGGCAATGCGGCCCACTTTGACCACGGGTGAACCCGCGCCATACATCAGGGCAATTGTCATCTGCAGCAGCACACGGAAAAAGCTGCGGAGGTTTTCTTCTGAAAATTCAGCGAAGCTTTCGGCGCAGTCACCGCCTTGCAGCAGGAATGCTTTGCCAGCTGCTACATCGGCCAGCTCCGCCTTGAGTGCGCGGATCTCTCCTGGTGTGGTGAGTGGTGGCAGGGAGCGCAAATCCGCTTCCACATTAGCCAGCTGTTTGGCATCCGGGTACGCGGGCTGCTGCTTAATGGGCAGCTGCCGCCAGCTATCGGTTGACCATGTGCTCTTACTCATGACTTTGCAAACTCTTGAAAAACCTGCTATGCAGGCAATCCTTTTTTGGAACTACTTATGTAAGGTTTTACGCGCCATATGTCCAGCATAACTGCGAATATTATTGACCCTGAGAATACCATCGCCTTCATGGGGCTGGAAGGTGCCAATGCCGATCTCGCCTGCCGTCAGGCATGCCCGTATATGCACACGTTGCCATGCCCTTCATTTGAGGATGTGTTTGAAGTGGTGGAATCCGGAAAGGCTGCGCTGGGCATGATACCGATTGAAAATTCACAGGCTGGCCGTGTGGCGGAGATCCACCAGATATTGCCGAACAGCAAGCTGCATATTGTGGGCGAATATTTCCAGCATATAGAGCATTGCCTGCTTGCACCCAAAGGTGCCACGCTGGATACGGTGAAACATGTCTATTCGCATCCGCAGGGGTTGATGCAGTGCCGTGAGAATATCCGAGGCCTCGGGCTTGTTACCCATGCCTATTCCAACACCGCGCAGGCAGCTTCTGATGTGGCGGAGTGGCAAGATATAACCAAAGCAGCGATTGCTTCGCCACTTGCGGCGCAGCTTTACGGGCTGGACGTGTTGAAAACACGCATGCAGGATTCTGATGAGAACGTGACAGTATTTATCATGATTGCACGCGAAGCAATGTCGCCACCGGAACATGAACCGCATGTGCTGACCAGCCTGCTGTTTGAGGTGAGGAATATTCCTTCCGCGTTGTATAAAGTGATGGGCGGCTTTGCCACCAACAATATCAACGTAGTAAAATTGGAGAGCTATATCAGCGGAGCAAAACGTGATGCCGCGCAGTTCTTCGTGACCTTTGAGGGGCACCCTACCCAGCAGGCCGTGCAGAACGCACTGGAAGAGCTGAATTTTTTCTGTAAACAAGTGCGAATTTTAGGTGTGTATCCCGCGGATCCG
>CAZAQK010000120.1:0-5322 GCA_964487265.1 uncultured Rickettsiales bacterium
TGCAGTAAATGTTTTCCGAGATTCTTTGAGCCAAGCCATGAAGGCACAATCCCCGCATGCTGCCATACCTCACTGAATGCAATGGTACGAATTTTTTCAATATTAACTGACGTAATACCCTGAAGCATTTCAGCAGCCTTTACCCTGCCAAGCTTAACGCTTGCTATATCTTTAAATGCGACTGGTTTTGATGGTGTCGCACCGCGTGCGTTTCCACGTGAACCACGTGCACTTGCAACAGATTCTCTATCATAATCCAGCACCGCGAGCATCACGCCCATTTTATCCTTATCAAAATCATGCTGCTGGTAATCGGCAAGCGTATCTTTGAGCGCAGCAATCGCAATCTCATCCACTAATTGGAATGGCTGGCGTTTATCCTTGGCTACTGCTTCACCTGTTTCTTCCGCGCGGTTACTGATCTCCCAACCATCTCCTACCTGTTTATAGCGTGCCGCCGCATGTGAAATGTTTCGGCTAATGAGTCGTACGGTTGAAGAAGGCGCGGTAAAATAATTCACCAGGTCGCCACCCTGAAAGGTGAACTTGGCAAAATCATGCAAATCGAAAGCGTTCACCGAGGCCGATACGGCACGCACACCATTGCGATAAGCATCAGAAACACTGCCGCCCTCGAAGAACTGCGTCTTAATTCCCATTTCCTTGTTGAGTGCGCGCACTTTTTTATGTGCTTCATGAATGTAGGCACGCGCGGCAAGCAGGCCGGAGCGGCGGGCATTATCGCTATGCGCTATCTGCACCTGCTGGGTTGGCTTTCCATCATGCCGGTCTTTCATAACATCCAGATGCTGGCGGCATACTGGATTTTCATAAACTGAGCGCATGATAGTATCGATATTCATCATCGTATCCGGCTCTTCAAAGAGCGGGATGATGCCAAGCTTCACGCTCCGCCCATCTTTTTCCGGTGTCATGCGCTGCATCAGCTGCGCTTCAAGCATATTAGCCGTGCCCTGCGCGACCACTTCATCTACCGAATGATGCCGCTTGTCATCGAAACGGCCACATTCCGCCAGCACATTATCCTGGATCATACCTGGGAAATCACGCGCCAGCTGCATGCGTTTCAATGTGTGGTAGGTGATCGGCAAAGCAGAATCATCGCTGTAACGCTGCGTGGCAGCAGCAATGATCTTATCTTTCTCAGCCTCTACAAGAAACTGCACATCATCCGCCTGCGTGGTGAGTATCTCCGTGAGTGTTTCTTTTCTTTTTTCCGCTGACATATTTTTGTAGCCGGAAATAAGCTCCCCGGCGATACGGCCATATTCCTCCGCCGTTTCGCGGTATTCGATCTTGGCGAAATCAAAGCCGAATGTACGCACCTTGCGCAGCAGATTGAGCGTTCTTGGGTCTTTATCTTGTGCATACAGCTTATCCATATCCTGTGCAAACTGCTTGGCATCCAGTTCGGCGCGGATAACGCGCAAATGCTCCGACAGTTTATCAAAACGGTCGCTGAGTTCTTTTCCGCTATGTGAAGCCTGCTTAGCACGCGTCTTTTCACTGTCATCACGCAGTGCCTCAATCTGCGGCATAAGTGTTTTCAGTTCATCTACTGCCTTGGACAATTTCGTTTGCCATGGTTGCAATGCGGGATTCGCAAGAGCTTCTACATCACGCAGGTAATTCTGCACAATGGCCTGTGTATGCAGGCCAATGGCTTCCAGCGTCGTTTCCGCCGTGACATTATTATTACCATCCTTATCGCCAGATGATCCCCACGAACCCAGCTTCAGATTAAGCTGCAAATCCTGCGGCTTATAGCTGGTACGGAATTTACGCTTAAGCGCATCATCATACTCGGCATACACTGCCGGCAGATCCTCATACAGGTTATTCAGGAAATGCACCACCACAGCGGTTTCATCACGCACGGTGAAATTTGCATCCTGCCCTGCTTTTTCATGCAGCACAGGCGTGCTCAGCATCAGGCGCATGGCATCTTTGGCTTTTTTCTCATCGGGAAATTCCACAGCCTTGATAAGTTCGCGCTGTGCCTCTGCACATCATCCGCCTGCGTGGTGAGTATCTCCGTGAGTGTTTCTTTTCTTTTTTCCGCTGACATATTTTTGTAGCCGGAAATAAGCTCCCCGGCGATACGGCCATATTCCTCCGCCGTTTCGCGGTATTCGATCTTGGCGAAATCAAAGCCGAATGTACGCACCTTGCGCAGCAGATTGAGCGTTCTTGGGTCTTTATCTTGTGCATACAGCTTATCCATATCCTGTGCAAACTGCTTGGCATCCAGTTCGGCGCGGATAACGCGCAAATGCTCCGACAGTTTATCAAAACGGTCGCTGAGTTCTTTTCCGCTATGTGAAGCCTGCTTAGCACGCGTCTTTTCACTGTCATCACGCAGTGCCTCAATCTGCGGCATAAGTGTTTTCAGTTCATCTACTGCCTTGGACAATTTCGTTTGCCATGGTTGCAATGCGGGATTCGCAAGAGCTTCTACATCACGCAGGTAATTCTGCACAATGGCCTGTGTATGCAGGCCAATGGCTTCCAGCGTCGTTTCCGCCGTGACATTATTATTACCATCCTTATCGCCAGATGATCCCCACGAACCCAGCTTCAGATTAAGCTGCAAATCCTGCGGCTTATAGCTGGTACGGAATTTACGCTTAAGCGCATCATCATACTCGGCATACACTGCCGGCAGATCCTCATACAGGTTATTCAGGAAATGCACCACCACAGCGGTTTCATCACGCACGGTGAAATTTGCATCCTGCCCTGCTTTTTCATGCAGCACAGGCGTGCTCAGCATCAGGCGCATGGCATCTTTGGCTTTTTTCTCATCGGGAAATTCCACAGCCTTGATAAGTTCGCGCTGTGCCTGCATTGATTCCAGCGAATGTGTGTTGGTGGGGTGCATGGTCATCACCACTTCAAACACCGGCTGGTTAAGCTTGCTCACGGCTTCTTCTGCACTGCCCTGGTTATCGGCAAACTGGGCAACGCCACCCGGGATCTTATCCTGCTTCTCAAAGAAATGGTGGCGCGCTGCAAGGCCTGCGATCTCATATAAATGCCCCATGCGAGCATAGGCTTCAAAGAGCTGCGATTTTTGCTCGGCATCCAAACCATCCAGCACTTCTCGAAAAGCACGCCGCTCATTCTTAGCAGGCATGTACTCGCCACTTTCTGGCCAAACAACATTTTCAAGCCTGATAAGTCTTTCGGCCACCACAGCACCGCCAAGCGATGGTTCACTGCGGATAATATCCAGCATCATATCTACAAGGTGGCGAGCAAGTTTTAAGTGGTTATCGGAAGCGAGTGGATTATTCATTGCCAGTGCTGTAATGCGTTAAAAACCTACTCTAGCAGTCAATCACCAATAAACAATTGACGAATTGATGACAATTGCCAAAACACTGGCCAAATCATAATCTATTGGGAGATAGTCAGAATTTATAGCTGTAGTTAAGCATGACCGAATCGGGGCGGGCTGTGGCCGTCCAGTTCGAATTATCGGGGGCATACTGAAGCTCAATATTCTTAAGCCGTACACCCTCGCCTAAGCGGTAATGCAGGCGTATGGTACCGTTTTCAATACGTTCTTTGCGGATTGTGAAGTAATCCCCTTCAATGCGGGAATCGATTGTTTGAACAAATTCACGGACTTCCCTGCTGTCTACCCCCATATGACCGAGGATGATAAGGGCTTTACGGGCATTTTTTGATTTATGCTCGGGCTCGTCTTGGGCCGCTACCGCCATTTCTGGCACTACCATCAGCAGCAGCGCGGCTACCACTGATAAACTCTTAACCATTCCTTAATTATAGCAGAAATCTGCATATTTGCATTAAGAAAGTGTAAACACTGCGCCGCTAACCCGCAGCCAGAGCCATCCTTATAATATCATCACAAATGAAGCACTTATGATGCATTGCAACAAAACTGTCATAATTCTCTTGTCGAAAATATCTAATCAGTTATGACACTTGCCATGGATCTGAAAAAGCTTTTTGAGAATAACAAGGCGTGGGCTTCCGCCATACAGGCAGAAAATCCTGATTTCTTCAAACAACTGGCTGCGCTGCAGTCGCCGGAATATCTCTGGATAGGTTGCGCCGACAGCCGCGTCCCCGCCAACGAGATCACAGGTCTGCTGCCCGGCGAAATATTCGTGCACCGCAATATCGCCAACGTCGTCGTGCATAGCGATCTCAACTGTCTTTCCGTTGTGCAGTTCGCGGTTGATGTACTGAAGGTCAAGCACATCATCGTTTGCGGTCATTATGGCTGCGGCGGCGTCCATGCTGCACTCACCAACCGAAAGCTGGGGCTGGTCGATAACTGGCTTCGTCATATACAGGATGTGTGGCTACGTTATCGCTCCAACTTCGAAAAGCTGGATGAAAAACATCACTGGGACCTGCTGTGTGAACTCAATGTCATTGAGCAGGTAGTAAACGTAGCACAGACCACCATCGTGCGCGATGCCTGGGAACGCGGCCAGAACCTTACCGTGCACGGCCTGGTCTATGGATTGCAGGATGGGCTCATCCATGACCTGCACATGTCAGTGGACAGCCATGCCATTCTCGCCGACACCCTCGATGCCGCTCTGCGCAAAGTCACGGGGCACGTATAAACCTGCTTGCTGCATTCGAACATTACTGGTCACTGAAAACCGTCACGGAATTTGGCGATAGCGGCATCCTCGCCGCCATCAGCATTCTTACATCTGTTTTTTTATTCATGAGCCGTAGCTATCGTGCAGGCTTAGCCATGCTGCTGGCTTTTGCACTGGCTGCTGGCAGCATCGCATTCGCCAAACTGCTTTTCCTTGGCTGCATGGATGAAGCATGGCTTGGCATACGCTCACCCAGCGGCCACACCGCACTGTCCGTTTCGGTGTATACCATGCTGGCCCTGCTCATCAGCAGCCAGCTGCGCTACCGTTTCAAATTGCTGCCGCACCTCATGTCATTCCTGCTTATTGCAGGCATTGCAGTATCGCGCACAACGCTGGGCCACCATACGCTGGAAGAAGTATTGATCGGGCTTACCATCGGTGCATGCTGTGTCATCACAGCCAGCATGCTGCTGTTTTATAAACGCTCGCAGGTTGACCGTTTCAACGTGTGGTACATGATCGCCATTGTAATAATCTCTGCCTTTTTGCTGCACGGCATACGTCTGCCAGCCGAGCAATCTATCAAGGCCATTGCCGCAATGCTTAAGGATTATATCCCGGCCTGCAATTAATACGCACCCTTGGTATTGAGCACCGCAAGCGGCGTCTTGAGCATAATTTTGATATCCTGCCACAATGACCAGTTACG
>CAZAQK010000121.1:0-5300 GCA_964487265.1 uncultured Rickettsiales bacterium
TCTTTTATTTGCCAGCTGCTTTCAACGAGATAGGGAATGCCCTGATTAATAGCGATATTTTTATTATCAGTCAGTGATATAACAGGTTTTGTGACGGTTGGATTAAGACTGATATAGAGGTTGTCCTGATAGTGCTTGAATCCCAGTATTCCTTCTGATGCCTGGAGGTTCACGATGTCATTTGCGGCACCGTTTATACGCAGGGTTTGCAGGTTACCTCTGTTCTCCACAGACCAGCTATGTTCGCCGACTGGTGTGATATTGATGGTATAGAAGCTATTGGCTATCTGTGCGTAATCATAAGCGGTGATAGGAATGAGTTGCTGTGTACGTGCAAATGCCAGATTGTCTTTCAGTGCTTTGAGGCTTGCTGCTTTTTGCGCTGAATAGATATGGAAATACACATTAAATGGCGCAAGGCGGATAGGGAACTCAGTATTCATCACCGTGTTTTGCAGATAGCGGAACCCGAAGAAACGATCCGTCCATAAATTAGTGTAAGTATTCTCGTTGCTGTTCGATGAATAGATCTGTCGTTCATTTCCTACCTGCAATCCAATGGGGGCTACCCATGCGTAGGAAGGATATTCACGGTCAAAGCGGGAATCGCCGCCATTCATATTAAGAAAGCCTGCGTTGCGCGTTGCGGCAAGCACCTCTTCATATGGGCTGGTGTTCCCTGACCATTGAATCAGCCGCGCTTTCTTATCCGGTGGTGAGAGGCGATTAATGGTTTCGATGGAACCTGTTATTTCTTGATTGAGGTCATAGGGGCTGCAGGCATAGCTGCGTGGGGTAGGAAAATCACTTTTCATGGCTTCAGCCTCGGTAGTGTCAGAGCGGCCAAGCTTTACGGTTTTGCCGGGATGCCGCTGCACCTCAGTCTCAGACATCATGGGGTGATCGAAATAAGAGCTGACATCAGCCATGATGGAAGTCTTGGTCGATGGGCGCGGCGGATATTTACCGAGATAGGGTTTTTCCTTATCGACCGAGTAATCGGCAAAGAACCGCCAGAAGAGAGGGTGGCTGTGCGTGTGGCTGGAGGGCTCAACATTCGGCAGTGCATATATTTCGCGGGCGATGCGCTCGCTATCGGGCAGGCCATAACATTTCGGGTCAATATCGGCAGTGATGACGCCTACTGTGAACGGTATGTCCGGATTGGGCCGTAAAATTTCCTTGAGCATCACTTCCGAAGAGAGTGTGTGTGTTTTTACATATTCAGGGATTTCGGAAAGGCTGTTCCAGCCGTCGCCATCGATGTGGCTGTAGAATATGCGGCGTCCGTTCAGGGTTGTGACATCGGGTACGGGCGCAAATGGAATATCCAATGTAATCTTTAAAAATTCAAACGGATTGATGTGCCATTGCACCAGCTCATCGGATTCTGTTTTGTAGAGCGCATTCTTTTCATGCACCATATAGATGGCATAATCTGGGGCCACATAGCCGCCGTTTGCACTAGTGATAACAAGGTCAACCGGCTCAAGGCCTTTGGCCGGGCTGATGCGCAGGTGCGAGGTGCCACTTTCGGCAATGGCATGTGTGCTACTGAAGGCAGGAAGTGTCGGGCCATATTTGCGCTCGAAGCCGACCATGGCTCCATCCTGTTCCAGTATGCTGGCCTGGTAGGTTAGTGGTGTCCAATCAAGTTCATCACGTATGCCAAGAGTGGCCATCAGCTTGTGGTATAGATCGGTGATCTCCGGATTTTCCAGTTGGCGCGCGGAAAGACCAGTGCTTTCAAGAATGAGGATTTTTTTGCCAGCAGCCTGTTGGGCAAGCAGCCATTGCAGGTATTCCTTGGGCTTAGGGATTTCCATGCCACCATAAAACCACAGGATGATACCACGTACATCATCACCCAGTTTAGGTAGCGGCTGGTTTATATCGTGATATTGAATGTTGTAACCCAGGTGATTCGCGGGCATTTCCAGGAAACGGTGTATGAGATTAAAGCGTACCGTGGACTCCTCCTCGCTGTCATAAAAGGCGATGAGCTGGCGGGGAAGATGTTTTGCCGGTTCAGCAAACGCCGCAGGTGCAATGAATAGCAGGCAGAGAAAAATGATCTGGCGCATCTTATTTGCTTTCCGGATAAACTTTTTGCAGGTCTATGGTGGAGACGTATGGTATAAATCCATTGGCGCGCTGCTCCGCATAAATGCGGGCTACACCTTTGCTGTCCGTCATCGGCCAGTAATCGAGTGAATATACTTTTAGGTTGGGTGCGGCCAGCTGAGCCTCGCGCAGCTTGCCGACATACCAGTTATAATCTTCGTCGCTGACCAGCTTGGGTTTCTTGCTGCCGGAAAGTTGCAGGTCGGTGCGTGTGCTTTCGGCAAGTACCATGTCGATACAGGGGGCTGCCTGCGTGAGCACATCGAACCCGCGGTTCAACATCAGTTTTACATTGGGGTGGGCCTTGCGGATATCACACAGCAATTTCAACGCCGCTTCATTCATGCCCGGGTATGTATCTTTTTTCTGGATGGCAAGGTGCAGGGGGCTGTCGATAGTGTCGAACATAATCCCGTCGAATCCTTTGGCAACAATCTCCGGAATGAGTTCTTCCACCACGATTTTGCCCCATTCGGGTTTTCTGATATCAATAATGAAATGCCCTTTCCATTCCGGGTTTGCTTCCAGCAGCAATTTTTGTTCTTTCAGTTTCTTGTAATAAGGACGGTAATCTTCCGCTTCCCCGAGACTCAAATAGCCGAGTACGGTTTTGCCCTGTGCTTTGAGTGCGGCAACCGGTGCGTCATAGGTGGCATCAAGCACCACTACATCGAATGAAGAAAAAGCTTCTGCCGGTAGGGCATGGCCGTAATACACCGTCCAGTTTTCATGCGCATCCGGGCAGGCATGTGCATAGGCTGAAATGAAAGATAGTGCGGTGGCAATAAACAGTGATTTCATTGTGTAGCTTTCATCCAGTTAAGTGTGTGGGAAAGGCCATCGATGAGTGATATCTCTGCGGTGAAGCCGAGCACTTTTCCGATGGTGTTTTTATCACCACATGAATGCCTGATATCGCCGATGCGCTCTGGACCATGCGTGATAGTGCTTTTGGAATGGGAGAGTTTGCAGAGTGTTTCGGCAATTGCCTTGATGGTGATGGGGGTACCTGTGCATACATTATATACGCCGTGGCTGATGGCTTCGAGCACCAGCGCATCCATTGCTTTGGTGAGGGCATGCACAACATCGCCGACGTAAATAAAATCACGCGTCTGGTGCCCGTCACCATTAATAATAAGCGGTTGGGAAGATAAGGCACATTTCGCAAAAATGGAAATCACGCCGGAGTAAGGAGACGATGGATCCTGCCGCTCGCCGTACACGTTGAAAAAGCGCAGGCCGATAGTGGGAATGCCATGTACCTTATACGCCGCGAGGCCTTGCAGCTCGCAAGCCAGCTTATCCGCGCCATAGGCAGAGATAGGTGCAGTGGTGCTGGTTTCTGAAAGTGGTAAATTAGTATTGTCGCCATACACCGCAGCGGATGACGCATATACTACCGGAATGGTTTTTTTGTGGCGGGCGATGGAATCCAGCAGATTTACGAAACCACCGAGATTTATCTCATGCGTGCGCAATAATTCTTTATTGGCGCGTTCCACGGAGGCAACAGCAGCAAGATGATAACATGCATCGACCGATTGGATGATCTCATCGAACACACCGTGGCGCGATACATCATCGATGATAACCGTGCTGCCATCGGGCGCGTGTTCGCGCTTGCCGGTGGAGAGGTCGTCAATAATGGTGAGGCTATGTCCCGCACTTGCAAGTGCAGAAACCAGATGTGAGCCAATAAAGCCCAGCCCGCCTGTTACCAATATATGCATGAGGCCTGCCTGTTGATAATTCGAGGCCACCATAATAGAGAAAAAGAATTAATAAATGATAATTTTCAAGGTTTTGAGCGCGGTTTGCGGCCTTCCCACATCACCCGGAGCATTCCCCGTAAGGTGCTGATTTCCTGTGAGGAAAACCGCCCACGCAGCAACATGTTGCGGGCATTGTTCCACATAACCTCCTTTTTCTCGGCTACCCGGAAGTATTTTGCCTCATCCAGGTAGGATTCCAGCTGGTTGAAAAGGTCGGTCCATTCGGACTTAGTTGCGAGTGCTGAGTGCTGAGTGCTGAGTTTAGTATTTTCGTTCTCTGCACTCTGCACTCTATACTCAGCACTATTCTTAAACCACTCATACCCTAGTATCACCACCGCCTGCGCAAGGTTCAGCGAGAAATAATCCGGCGTAGTGGGAATGGTGACGAATGCATCGCACAAGGCAATATCGTCATTTTCCAAGCCTGTACGCTCAGGCCCGAAGAGTAGTGCAGTTTTCTGGTCACCGGCTTGTGTGATTTCTTTGAGGGCTTCTTCCGGATATATTGCGCGCTTGGCAATATCACGGCCGCGGGCGGTGGTGGCGTAGGCGGTGTGGATATCGGCCAGTGCCGCTGGAATATCTTGGTATAGTTTTGCGGCATCCAGAATATGTCCTGCACCGGAGGAGACTTCCCACGCCCGCGCGTTCGGCCAGCCATCCCGCGGGGCGACGAGGCGGAGTTCGGTAAGGCCGAAATTGGCCATGGCGCGCGCCACTGCACCAATATTCTCGCCCATCTGCGGGCGGACAAGAACAATAACAGGAGTTGTTGGTTGTTGGTTGCTAGTTGCTTGCATAAAATTACCAGCAACTAGCGACTAGCAACTAACAATTTATACGTCACCGAATCATGTAAAGCGTTAAACGACGCATCAATCACGTTGGCGGAAATACCAATGGTGTTCCAGATATTGCCTTTACCGTCGCGTGATTCGATCATAACGCGTGTGATGGCACCCGTGCCATCCTGCGGCGTTAAAATACGCACTTTATAATCGGTAAGGCTGATATCCTTGAGTTTCGGGAAATGGTTGATGAGGGCCTTGCGCAGCGCGCCATCCAGCGCGTTCACCGGGCCGTTGCCTTCGGCGGCGGTGAGAATTTCCTTGCCATCTACGGAGATTTTTACTGTCGCTTCCGAAATATTGATGAGTTGGCCTTTGGCATTGAACCTGCGTTCGCCGATCACGCGGAAGCCTAGCACATCGAAAAATTCCGGAACCGTGCCTAGCATCCGGCGTGCAAGCAATTCAAAACTTGCCTCCGCGCCTTCATAGGCATAGCCCTGCTTTTCGCGGTGTTTTACTTCATTCACCAACTCTGAAACACGCGCGTCATCGGCACTTATTTTAATGCCGAACTGCTTCAGGCGGTCGATGATATTGGATTTGCCGG
>CAZAQK010000122.1:0-5216 GCA_964487265.1 uncultured Rickettsiales bacterium
GGCTACAGTACACCAGAGATCATCGCGAGCGATATTGCGCGCGGCTTTATCCTGCTTGAGGATTTTGGCGATGACACATTTACCCGCATATTGAACCGTGCCGATGCTGACACAAAGGCCGAGCAGGAACGTTCACTATACGAAGCAGCAGTGGATCTGCTGGCGGACTGGTATTTGAACCGCCGCGTGCTGGTGGATCCGCAGCAATTCACACCTGGCACGTATAACGAACGCACCTTGTTACGTGAGGTCAGCCTGTTTGCTGACTGGTATCTGCCGCAGGTGCTGGGCAGGGAAAAGGCAGCGGATCTTTTCAATGAATATATGGGGATATGGCAGTCCATCATCGCCGAGGCTGCACTGAGCACTGACACATTCGTACACCGTGATTACCACGCCGATAACCTGATGTGGCTGCCGGACAGGCAGGGTGTGAAGCGCATCGGCCTGCTGGATTTCCAGGACGGGTTATATGGCGACCCTGCATACGATATGGTTTCGCTGCTGGAAGACGCACGGCGTGATGTGCCGGAGTCGATCGTGCAGCATGCCGTGATGGGTTATTTATATGCCACGAAACTGGACGGCAATGAATTCAAAACGGCGTATGCCGTGCTGGGAGCACAGCGCAACAGCAAGATCATCGGCATCTTCGTGCGTCTGGCTGCCCGCGATAACAAACACCATTATCTCAGCATGCTTACGCGTGTGTGGCAGCATCTGGAACGGGATCTTACACATCCGGCATTGCAGCCATTGGCACAATGGATAAACAAACATATCTCCAAAGAATGGCGTGGTCCGGTGCCCGTGCGCTACACGGCACGTGAGCTGACAGTGTCTGCATGACATACATGATGCCCGCATGTATGGTGATGGCGGCAGGCCTTGGGCTGCGGATGCGTTCGTTTTCAGATCTGCCGAAGCCACTGGTGCCGATCGCCGGAAAACCGCTGATCGACCACACGCTCGACTGGCTCGCTGCATCCGGTGTGCAAGATGCGGTGGTCAATACGCATTACCGCGCCGATATACTGGAAGCACATCTTTCGCGCCGCGCAAAACCCAAAATACATATTTCACACGAATCTGAATTGCTTGAAACCGGTGGTGGCATTGTCAAGGCATTACCCATGCTGGGGCAGGGCACATTTTTTTCCGTCAATAGTGATACGATTTGCCTGGATGGCAAAAGGCCGGCTTTGCAGCGTCTTGCGGAAGCGTGGGATGATACAAATATGGAGGCGGTGTTATTGCTGCATCCGGTGGAAAAAGCGGTTGGATATCAGGGCAAGGGTGACTTTTTTGCCGATGCCGATGGCATCATCACGCGCCGTGGCGATCGCAGTAGCGCACCCTATGTATTTTGCGGTGTGCAGATGCTGCATGCGCGGTTATTTACCGATGTGCCGGGCGGGCCTTTTTCCCTGAACCTGCTGTATGACCGCGCCATGCAGGATAGCAAGGCACCGAGGATACGCGGCATTGTGCATGACGGTGACTGGCTGCATGTCGGCGATCCGGAAGGTGTGCGCCTGGCCGACGCATTTTTTGCCAACTATAGACGGTAATTACCGCTCGCGTTTCGGGAAGAGTTCGTTCTTTTCCGCTGCGGAGCTACAGCCAATGGTTGGTGCGGATGTGCCGCCACCAGACGTCCTGCGCCACCAGGATGGTGCGCATAGCGTAGTGTCGGTGAGGGCACCGGTCTGCGGGCCTTTGTAATCACGCGAGTAGGAAGGTGGTGGGTCGTAGCCGCTGTTGACGCAGTTTGCCCACAGGTTGGTATACACCATATGTGTCATGCTCTGGTAAACCACCGAAGGATTTGGTGGTGTGGTGCCTAACACAATATCGCCTACCCAGTCATAGGTTGCGTCGAGATCATAGGTATCACCATTTGGCGTCTGTGGTGTGCCAGTGCAACGGCGTATATCGTAATTCGGACGGTAAATGCTTACGTTATTCCAGTCATCCATGCTGTTGGGGAGCACGCAGGCTGTGTAGTCGCTGTCTTCGCAAGATGGCTGGCATTCCCTTGTTACGCACTCGGATGGTGTCAGGTTATCCGGGCTGTCAGGGTCAGCCGCAACGTTATCACGACATTGCCGCACATTAGGATCACGGTCGGTCAGGGCACGCAGTTCAAAATTACAGATGTCTTCCTGGTAGGAAACAGGTACACGCTGTTTGTAAATCGTGCGTTCCGGACCCATACCCCAGTTGATGCTGATACCGGTAGAGCTTGGGAACTTGCCCTGGTCCCACATGATAGCAAAAACACGGGTTGGGTGCAGTATTTCACCGGTGATACTGCCCTGGCGGTATCTGCCGATATTGAAATCAAACACGCCGCGGACATTGCCCGTGAGTGGTTCATCGTCACCTTCAACCGCATAACCGCCAATGTCTGCGATATAGGCGATCTGTTTAAGACCGTTTATGGTAAAGGTAATGATATCGCCGGGGAGTGCATTGTCGAGGCCGGTTAGCGTAGAGCCACTCTGCGGATCGCTGAATGCCCTCGGGAATTCCTTGTTATCAGTATCGGTAACATAACCGCGCCAGCCAAGTGACCATGGCCACTGTACGCCCTTCATACTGGTGTAGCCTGCGCCTGCTTTTGCCAGCACAAAGTTTTCTGAGGATCCCGGCTTGAACAATCTTTCATAGCGTCCAACACAGAAGAGATTGCTCTTGCGTACCGACCACATCTGGTGTGCCTTGAGTTCCGGCCAGCCACCGATACGTCCCATCTGCGATGGTTGCTCGTCTTTTACGCGCTCTACCCTGCTATCCTCTGCGCCATGTGCCTCTGCTTCACGGGATGCTTTTTCTGCATCGAATGTGTCGCGCTCTTCACGGCCTACGCCAAGGAGCGTATCAAAGCTGCCAAGGGTATTGACGAAGCTGCCGCCATGCCGCGGGTTGCCGGCAGACACGCCGGTATCCCACCAGCGCATATATGGCATATGCACGCCGAGATAATTGGTGGCTGCCGGATAATCAGGAATTGGCGGATCGGCAGCGTCTTCTGGTATGGAGAAACGCTTGTCATCGAACATGTAATCGAAGCGGTATTCATCCGGCTCGGTGTTTTTGCATTCGTGTACGTTCAGGGCGTAGGTCGCAAGCATTGCCTTGTCGTATTTATCCTTGCCAAGATAGCCACCGAATGAGTCTTCGGTGATATGGGTGACCGGCGATTCAGGGATCATGACGCCCAGGCTTTCCAGGTAAGCCTGCAGCGCATAATCATCGCGGCGGTCCTGCAGCAGGCCTTCGCAGGTCCTGAGCTTCAGGAAGTTGGCCGGCACCACGTCTTTTACGATGATACGGCAGCACTGCTGGATGCTGAATTTAACCGGGCATTCTGAATAAGTATCAGTTTCCCAGTAACGTGTTTTGCAGGGCGGCACATAAGAGTCAATAGGCGGGCCGCCTTTTTTGATCCAGTCATTAAAATTATGGTTGATGCGCTGCATGATGCAGATATCAAATTGCTCTTTCCTGAAGCTCAGAATGTCAACCGGTACTATCGCGCACTGTACAACGGGTTTAGCAATTTTATCTTCCTCATCACGCAATTTCCAATCGGTATAACCGAGTTTGGTTTCGCCGGAGCAGAACTTCACTTCCTTCGATGTTTCTGCTGAATATTCGCGATCGGTCCTATAGCCTTCTGTGGTCACATCATTGCGCGGTGAGAACGGATGGCCGGGCTCGGTGACCTTTTCCACATTCGGGCAATAATACGGGCTCTGCTTAGGCGATTTGTATGGCTTGTCCGGCGGTATCGGGAAATAGGGCGGGGCGCACTCGGCATAGTAATCGCTGTATCCGCCGCCGCCATATCCACCACCAAAACATGAAGCGGGCGGAGGAGGATAGTATCCGCCGCCGTCATACACAGGGCTTTCGGCCACACTGTCGGTAGCGGTAGGCACACATGGCAGGCCGATCTTGGGGAAGCGCAGGGTTTCAGGTGCGATCAGCCGGAAATCGCCATCCGAGAAGTTCACGAAATTCTTATCCCAGGTTTTCTGCAGGTAAGTACTAAGCAGGTATTCTGCTTCATCCATATCCGGACGGTTGAACTGCAATACCTTGGAATAACCGCCGGTATCACGTTTCCAGCCACCCATTTTTTCCAGCTTGACCGCTTCAGGATCTTCATCCCACGCGGCATACAGGATTTTTTTAGAATGCTTGCCACCCACGATAGGCTGGCAGGTATTGTGGAACGCGCGCTCGGGGTCCACCATGGTGTAGGGGTCATCAGTGCCTTCTTCTGGACGCTCAAGGATGAACCATGGCTTCATGCTGCGCTTTAAGATGAAATAATCATAACATTTCTCAGCGCGGAGCTTGTGCAGGTCGGCACGCAGCGGGATTTTCGAACGGTCATTGTCTGGCGGCGGTGTGATAAAATCATACATTTCAGGGCAGCCCAGCGTACCGCCGACGAAGAATGTCTTGTCGCGGTAGTAGTTCGAACTGCCATGCGGGTCGAAGCGCAGGGACGGGTTGGTATAGAACGGCTGATCCTTCAGGTTCATGAAGTATGAGAACGCCAGATTTGGATTATCCTCATAGGCATTCGTATCGATCTTCGGCGTATCCTTCATTGGCATACAGGCGCCAGGCGGCGGCTTTGCACCTGAAACCGTACCTACTGCACGTTGTTCGAATGCCGAGATACTGTCATATCCGTAGTCGCCTGCTGAGTATTCACCAGAGAAACCATAAAGCGGCAGGTCTGGCCGCACCTGGTCACCAGTTTCCTCGTCGAAGTCACCTTCGCTAAGCCTGGCTCCGGCTACGCACATGTCGCGGTATCGTATATCCTGTGGTTCGGCATCTTCAAAAGGAAGTTCCGGCATGCGCCCATAGAATGAATCAGGTGCCGCACTGTCAGGCGAATAGCTTCCACCAGGGCCGTAGGGTCCGTAAGCACCGGCTATGCAGTCAGCGATACTGGTGTAGGATGCCATATACATGCCGCCATACAAACCTGTGTAATAGGCTGTGCCCGTAGAATCATACGTGCCGCTGTAGTAGCTGCTGTAATCCCCATAATCTCCATAATCCCCGCCGTATGGCTCTGGATATTCGGGTTCCGGTTGCGGATATTCAGGTTCCGGCTGTGGCTCTGGATATTCACCTGGTGTGGGGCCTGGTTCTGGGTATTCGCCAGGGGTTGGTTCCGGCTCTGG
>CAZAQK010000123.1:0-5038 GCA_964487265.1 uncultured Rickettsiales bacterium
TCTACTGACCAAATTACGCACGATTCACCTTTGCCCACAGGCGATGCTCATAACAGCGGGCATAGCGCCAGTGATAGCGTGGTTGATTGCATCCCGGTACGCAGCAGGGTTTACTAGCAAGTTCCCGGCGCTTTTCATCAATGCAGGCTTTGCATGGCGAACGTAGATTCTTGCATGTGGATCGGTAGAAATATTCATCAGTAGCAGGCCACCATTCGCTGCATTTATGGCAGAATTTTTCAACCTCTCCATCTACAATCCGGGTTACGCCTTTCATGGCAGCGATCCCTGTAAGTACTCATGTACCTGAAAACAAAATTCATGCACATTTACGTAGTCCGCAAGGGGCGGCAAATGCATCACCCCTTCCCGGTTGTTCGCATCCGGCACAAGGCCATACCATGCCCCAACAACCTCGTCCCAATCAGGATAGCGATCATCTCGGCTGATGCTCATGTGCCAACCCATGTGTTCAGTCGGCGGTGACAGCATAATCTTTGCTTTGCCCATGCGGAAGTAACGCGTTCCCGACTGTAGCTGCCCTCGCGCCATGAGAATTTTCAGCGGTGGCGGGGTGTCAACTTCACGGATGACAGGCATTTTCTTTTGCGAGGCACTTGGCAAACGGGAGATGATGGCGGTCATTCAGCACCTTCCTTGACGCCGTATCCAATTTCGACGCGACCCACAAACCGAATCATGTCATGCCTTATGCAGCGGCGAATAGCGGCCTCAATAGCTTTACAACGGCGTTCGCGTTCCACCTTATGTGCTTCCGGTGATATGGAGATTACGCCTGTACGGATATGCTCATAATCCACCCTGTCAGCAGGCGTGATCACGACTTTTTCATTTAATATTTGAGGGTCGATACGGCTGCGGGCGATGCGTTTCCAGTACTCAACGTGCCGATTCCGCTTCTCGATCAGCTTCACCAGATCGACGCACATATCTTCGAGGCCGGAGATGGTTGACTGAAATTCTTTGGCTTTCTGTAAGCCACCAGTAGCCTCGCTGTATGCCTCGATGAGTTCTGTTTGTACGTCGAGTTGGGCGTATAGATCAGCCGGATTAAGAGTCATTGTTTCGAGATATGACACACGATTTTGAGAACGCCCCAGCATGGCCTTGAGTTCTTCGACCTCATTTGCGGCCTGATTTGCGATTTCTTTCCAATTACTTAGGAATGCCTTAAGCGACTCAATTTCGGCATTTGCTCGCTGCAATTCAACTTCAAGGCCGACTGGTTGACGTGTCTCAAGTTGGGCGCGGGCATATTCATCCTCAATTGTGACAACGGCTGCGTGAAATGTTTCGGCCTGTTTCGGCTGGGTAAGTTCAGTAATCCGCACGGCCATTTCGCTGATGTGTTTGTCAATCGCCTCAACCAACTGCGGGCTGGCTAGTTCCTCATATTCAACATAGGGCGCATGTTTTTGTACGAGTTCGAGAATTAGCGCATCAACTCTTTCCCGTCCCAGATTCATGCCTTCAAGGTATTCAAGCCGATACAAGAGGCTAGCGCCTGCGGATGTACTGTTAAGAGCGTCACGGGCAACCGCGCCGTCGTCTTGGGTTTCTTGATTGCCCCAACTGGTTACAATTTCCGCATCAGTGTAATGCTCTAAGGCTTTTCGCAGGCTGGCAATGTAAGCGTCTACTTCTGACCTACGTTTGTTTGCAGAATCCCGTTCGGCCTTCAATTCCTCGAACATCTTGCGGATGCCCGCATAGTCCCCTTCGAGCAAGGCTTCGGTTAGCGGGTCGTCTTCGTCAATCTCAACCCACTCGCTGCCATTCCACTCGAACCCGGCGCTTTCTAGCACTGCAAACACATCAACGGGGCTGCAATCATCGGTGATGCTCTGCCGGATAGCCCGCTGGTTGGCGGCTTTCACCTTTTCGTTCGTGCCGATTAGGAGTAGTGCTGCGCTGAATTTCATTGACTCATCCATATCAAACTCCTTCGCCAATGGGCGAACTAATCAACCCTGTATTTCTGATAAATTCCCATTCCGAAGCACGAACTCCGCTTCTTGCTGGCTGTCGAACGGGCCACGCGCAATCGCGCACAGGTCAATTACTTGGTTCTCTTCTTCAGTGCGAAAGATGTTGTCGCCTTCATCAATCCACCACATTTCACCAGAGCTATCGCCTTTCAATCGGACTTGCGGTTCCAGTGTCCGAGTCACCTTGCGTTCAACGATGCCATGCCCGTTTGGCTCACTCATCTGCTCGGCAATGGCGACTTTGTAGCCTTTCTCAACTAACTGGTTGACGTACTGATCAAGCGCATGATGTGGCACACCTGCCATCGGCACACGCTCATCACGGCTGACCGGACGCCCTGTTAGCACAAGATCGAGTTCACGCGCAGCAGTTTCGGCATCGTCATCAAAGGTTTCGTAAAAGTCTCCCAATCTGAACCACAAGATAAAATCGGGGTATTGCGCCTTAATGTCTAGATACTGCTGGCGCAGCGGGGTAACACGGGATTTAGTGCCGAACGCAGGTTTAGGCGGGATAAACTCATCAACGGATTTGAATTTCCCACCACTGGCGACTTTTACAAAGCTGTCGTTAGCTTTCTGTACATCGGGGTCTTCAGCCGCCAGATGAACAACTGGTAACGTATACATTGATTCGGTAAATGCGGCATCAGCGGCGCGGGCAGCTTCATTAACCTGCTTTACCCAAGTATCGGTTTCAGCGCGGTCGTCTTTCGCGGGTGAAGTAGGCCGATTCAATCCTATCCACCACTCACCAGCCGCAGTCAATTCAATAGCAGCCCAATCATCGGTATCTGTGATGAGTTTATGGGTACGCAATGCCTTGCGGGTCGCTGCATTTTTGACAACTGGTTTGCCGTTTGCTAATGCCAGCAAGAATTCAACCTGTCTCAGCGGTAGCTTTAGTGTTGGTGTATCGAGTTGGATTTCAGGCAGATTGTATTTGGCTGCGTGGCAGTTCCGGCAGATCACTTTACCGTTGCCAACACCCATCAACGGCTTTGAGCCAGCTTTACGGTTCGACTCCAGATCAAGAAACACGCCGCATTCACAGCATGTCATCCACCCAAGCCAATCCTGACCGGGTTTAAGATCGCGCTGGTTTTCGATCATGTAGGGGCATGTGCCATCTGGCTCGGTGTGAACAATAGGTTTTCTGCCCATTGCAACCGCAAAGACTTCAGCTAATGCTTGGGCAAGATTAGGGTCATCTCTCGAAACACTTGCAACAAGTGAATACCCCAACTCATTAGCCAAAGTATCAGCTTGCTTTCTTAGGATTGCTTCATCACCCTGTATTTGCTCCATGTCAACAATGACAATCGGATTGGCAAGCATCACCCTTCGCAGCATGGCATTATGGATAACCAGTTCGGCACTACCCAATAACACCCGCGAACGGGTTGCATCTTCGGGTTTGAGGTATTCACCGCACACAATCCCTGATGGGCTATCCCATTCAACAGGAGCACCTTTTTCAAACACCCCCGCAGTCTTGCGAGAATATGGGCGTTTTGCGCGGCCTGAAGTCGTTTCAGCTTGGGATACCTGATTTTCTAAATTACCCTTATTTAGCTCAGGAAGGGGGCTATTTTCGTTTAGGCCGTAAGTGCCATCGACAAGCTGTTGAATCTCATCCGGCAGCCCTGCCCCAACATACTCCCACGCCAGTTTCTTACCATCCCATGCACAGCCATTGGCTCTCAGGATGTCCACGTAGGGGCGCGTGTAACCGCGAATTTGCCAAGTATCCCCAATCTTTGTGGCGACTACCGATGCTGTTGTTTTTGACACCCCTACCCCTCCCTGAAAACGGACTGTCTATCACTTATAAGTATACATAATAATTATGTTTAAAACAAGCAGAACTTTTAGCATCCGATGTGCTTTGGCTAACGGCTAACTACTTGTGTTGATCGACGTAAAAATACAGAGCTACGGTGATGATGATTGAGGCGTTGTAATTCCAACCATAGGCATTGTCACCCCGGCGGCGCAGGTATAGCCCCTTCCAATCGCCAGCCTTCTCCATTGCTTTGCCAATATCCTGTATATCGGCTAAGGTGGTTTCGTCTAATGAAATCCCCTTGCGCTCGATGAACGGTAGAAGTTTTTCGTACAGATGGATGTACCGCTTCCAGTCAACGTCTGTATGCCTTGCGAGGTAGCCGATTGCGGTCTGAACAATGCCAGAGAAATTGTACTTGTCATCCAACCAATACAGACTGCGCTGCATAGGCAGATTCTTGGTCACGATCAAATCCCCAGCCTGATTAACCAGTTGGGTTAGAACAGGATGCCACGCTTGGTTACGCAGCTTTTTCGCTTTCGCCATTACGATCTTTTCGTGTAACATGTAGACCCTACCCTGTTCTAACCTTGATACTGCAATTCGTCAAACTGATTCATCCGCCGATGTGGGGATGTGTGGTTCAGTGTCGATACGGACAACCTGTGAAGGTTTAGTATCCCCGGGCTGCGCGATAGGCAGACCGTAGCCGAGTTCATCGGTTGGCTGCGTTGAATTCGCTGGCTTCGTTGGTATTGGCATGAGTCCCGTGATTGCCCACTTAGGATTGAATTTAGGCCGCATCGCTGGCCTCCTGCGGCGGGAGCGCGTTATGCTGGTACGCATACTTGGCGCGGCTCACAAACGCCTCGTAGTTGGTCAGTGCTTCCCGCTTGGTTGTGCTTCGCAGTCCGGCCTTCAGGTATGGGATTTCGCCCATTAACTCAGACCGCAAGCTTTGGTCAACATGCGCGAAACCTTTTGAGGCCATCCACAGCACATGGTTGTCCAAGTCGTTCAGTGCCAATTCTGCCTGTTGTGTTAAACTATCCATAGCCCTACTCTCCTTAAGGTTTAGGGTTAGCAGACGCCACCGCGAGTTCGAAGCCCGGTGGCGTTTGCGCTTCTGTTGTTTCTACTGTCTTAAACATAACATAATTATTATGTTTAAGTCAAGAGATTGACAATTAAGGTTTTTGGGAATACCTTAAAGGTGATGCATTTCAGTTAAGCAAATGAC
>CAZAQK010000124.1:0-5006 GCA_964487265.1 uncultured Rickettsiales bacterium
TTGGCAGGTGGCGGTGCAGCGGATCTGCCTTAAGGCAGTAAAAGAACATAGCTAAACTGCTTTATAGCCAATGGCACAATTCACATTAATTATACTATATATCAGCAACTTAACTATTATTTCCTGAAATTGATTGCGCTAATTACCTAAAATTATTAAAATTCATTAGGTTTTTAGGGGTCTTGCAGCATGGGTGAACACAAAAAAACAGTTGGCAGCAGTGGTGGTGCAAATGGATTTAGTCGTATTTATACGATTCAAACATCCGAAGCACAAATTGCCCGATTACCCCAGAACATCCAGCAATATATTCGCGAACTGGCAGCAGAAAACGAAAGACTTAAACGCCAAAATAAAAAATTCAAAGACGTTTCAACCATCGATGAACTCACGCAAGTTGCGAATGTACGGGCATTGAATGAAACCATCGATAAAGCGGCTGCGCGCTTAAAACGGTATGAACGCGCCCAAAGCGAAGATAAACAGCCCAAGCCCATTCCTCCTGTCACATTTCTGTTTTTCGATTTCGACAAATTCAAACAAGTAAATACATTATTTGGAGATCAGGGTGGTGATGCTGCGCTAAAACATGCAGCAAAGATCATTTCTAGAAACCTGCGCAAGGAAGATTTCTTTGCCCGCAAAGGTGGTGATGAATTTGTCGCTGTACTTGATAATACCACCGAAGATCAGGCGCAAGCTGTGCTGGACAAGGTCAGGAATGCACTGGCAAAAACAGAATGTAAATATCGTGGAAAAGTGATTCCTATTTCTATTTCATGTGGATTCCATCAGCTATCACCATCCGATCTGGTGGATGAAAAAGGGCAGGAACTGGATAAGAAAGAGATTAGAAAAAGCATCCTAGCCAAAGCGGATGCTGGCATGAAGCAAGATAAAAAAAGGCCTGAAAGAACAGCGTTTGCAGAACGTTTAGATGCGCAAAGCACTGGACGGTCGCACACTGAGCGTGCTATTGCTTTGAAAGCAAAGCGCAACGACGATACTGGCCCTACTGTTTAATAATATTATTTAAGCCCCTTTCATGACCTCCCCCGCTTCCTTTCGCCGCACCTTTGCGATTATTTCACACCCCGACGCCGGTAAAACCACGCTCACCGAAAAACTGCTGCTGTTCGGCGGAGCTATTCATTTAGCCGGTGCAGTGAAAGCCAAAAAAGGCGGACAATCGGCAAGATCTGACTGGATGGCGATTGAAAAGCAGCGTGGTATTTCGGTGACGGCATCGGTCATGACTTTCGAGTATGATGGCAAAACCATCAACCTGCTCGACACACCGGGCCACAAGGATTTTTCCGAAGATACATATCGTACACTCACCGCTGTAGATTCTGCCGTGATGGTACTGGACGGTGCGAAAGGTATCGAGGAGCAGACGCTGAAACTCTTTGAGGTCTGCCGCCTGCGCGATACACCCATCATCACCTTCATCAATAAAATGGACCGCGAAGCCAAAGAACCTTTCGCGCTGCTCGATGAAATTGAACAGACATTGCAACTTGATGTCTGCCCTATCACCTGGCCGATCGGCATGGGCGAACGCTTCCGCGGCTGCTACGATCTGCGCACCGATACACTTTTTTTATTCGATGATAAAAGCGGTGAGCGTATTGCTGACGGCATGCAGTTCACCGGTGCGGATGACCCGAAACTCGATGAGCATATTCCCGCCGCCGAACTGGCAACTTTCCGCGAGGAAGTAGCGATGGTGAAAG
Organism: uncultured Rickettsiales bacterium; assembly: GCA_964487265.1. Classification (GTDB taxonomy): domain Bacteria; phylum Pseudomonadota; class Alphaproteobacteria; order Rickettsiales; family SXRF01; genus CAZAQK01. The sequence continues at coordinate 1,737 of CAZAQK010000124.1, forward strand.
AAATATACCCCGCTTTCAACCGCGAACATTACCTGGAAGGGCATTTAACGCCGGTATTCTTCGGCAGTGCCATCAATAATTTCGGTGTGCGCGAATTGCTGGGTGCCCTGTGCGATATGGCACCTGCCCCACGCGTGCAACATGCCGACCCGCGCAGCGTGACACCGGAGGAACAAAAATTCACCGGCTTCGTGTTCAAGATACAGGCGAACATGGACAAGAACCACCGCGACCGTATCGCTTTCGTGCGCATCTGCTCCGGCAAATACACACGCGGCATGAAAGTGCTGCATGTAAGAAGCGGCAAAACGCTGGCACTCAACAACCCCGTGCTGTTTTTGGCGCGTGAGCGTGAACTGGCAGAAGAAGCGCATCCGGGCGATATCATTGGCATTCCAGGCCATGGGCATTTACATATCGGCGACGCGCTCACTGAAGGAGAGAATCTCTACTTCACCGGCATTCCGAATTTTGCACCGGAACTATTCCAGCGCGTGCGCCTTGAAGACCCGCTGCGCTCCAAACAGCTGAAGGAAGCCCTCACGCAGCTTTCCGAGGAAGGTGCCTCGCAGATATTCAAGCCGCTGGATGGCAGCTCATGGATCATCGGTGTGGTGGGCGCGTTGCAATTCGATGTTATCGCCTCACGCCTGCAAAATGAATATGGGGTGAAGGGCAGCTTTGAATCCGTGCCCTACACCGCAGCACGCTGGATAAAAGCCAAAGACAAAAAAATGGCCGATGAATTTGCCGATAAGAATAAATATAACACGGCGGAAGATACTTCCGGTGCAATTGCTTACCTCGCCCCTAACGCCTGGCACCTTGACCGCATCGCCAAAGACTGGCCGGATGTGGAGTTCTTGAAAACGAGAGAGAATAGATAATTTTGCTTCCGTGATTTGCTCCTGCAAATCACATGAAGCGCGCTGAAGGCTCAAGCAGCCTGCTGTCTGCTTTTTACCCCTTCCCGTTCGTATATTTTCTTGTCACCTTGAGCGAGTGTAACGAGTCGAAAGGTCTTTTAGATCCTTCGACTTCGCGCTACTGCGCTTCGCTCAGGATGACAATAGTATGACCGCATGGACACTGCTGATAGACCCGCTTTCAAAGCTGCTGGATAAGCTGATCCCTGACCCCGAGGCACGGGCAAAAGCACAAATAGAACTCATGAGATCCAGCCGTGAGTTAGACCTTGAGGAATTGCGGCTTGCCATCTCCGCTGACCAGATGCAGGCGAATATCAATGCGCAAGAAGCGGCAAACCCGAACCTGTTCGTTTCCGGCTGGCGGCCATTCATCGGATGGGTGTGCGGCGTGGCATTCGCCTATCACTTCGTGCTGCAGCCGCTTCTTGCCTTTGCCATCGCCAATCATGGCGGCAACGTGCAATTACCGGCCTTTGATATGCAGGAACTTTCCACGGTGCTTATGGGTATACTGGGTCTGGGCGGCCTAAGGACCATTGAAAAGATTCGCAATACTGCTAAGTAGAGTGGCTACGTGACGCTTTCGAGCCACTTTATCAGCGGGTGTAGTTCAATGGTAGAACGGCAGCTTCCCAAGCTGCATACGAGGGTTCGATTCCCTTCACCCGCTCCATATTTTGCAGTGCACGAACCCTCGTATATGCGCGCCGGGTTGGCTTAGGGCGGCGGCGCGCTTTTAAGATGCCGCGCCCGAGCGCGGCGTGGTTCGATTCCCTTCACCCGCTCCATCCGCCGTAGCGTGCGAAGAGGATGGCGCGCCGTAGCCTGATAAGACAAAAGCAGGCAGTATAACATTCCCCTTAACCCAATTTTAAGCAATCTTCGCCATATCTGTGGTGGACAATCGCATTGCAATGCCAGATAGTTGGCGCATGCATCATACCAAAAGGAAACATATGAAAAAATCCGGACTCCTCGCACTCGTATTGCTGGCTGGCACCACACTTGCCGCCCCCGCTGCAAACGCTACTGATTACCTCACTGGTTATATCGGCTGGCATGATTTTATTGATGACGAAGATGAATCCACGGAGTTCGGTGCGGAATACCGCTTCCATCCGCTTGGATATGGCCTGCGCCCAACGCTGGGTTTCAACTTTACCACTGATGGATCGCTTTATGGTTACGGCGGCCTCAACTGGGATGTGCCGCTGATCGAAAACCAGCTTTACCTTATCCCGAATTTCATGGCCGGCCTGTACGCTGAAGGCGATGGCAAGGACCTTGGCGGTGCTATCGAATTCCGTTCAGGGATTGAGCTTGCCTATCAGATGCCGAATGAACATCGCATCGGCATTGCCCTCAACCATATCTCAAACGCCAGCATCTATGATAAGAATCCAGGTTCTGAAACCTTGCTGGTTAACTACTCTATCCCTGTGGGCCGACTGTTCCAGACTTATTAAGACTGCAGCAATTCAAAAGGAAGGGCGGTTAAATAACCGCCCTTTTTATTATGCAGACAAAAAAAGAGCCGCCATCTGGCGGCTCTTTCATTAGGTCGTGCTCGGTATTAGTTGAAGCGGATACGCAGGCCGCAGGCCGGTGTATTACCACCCGTGCCTGAGCCACGGTTATAGGTAGTGGTGGATGCCGTTGCCGCACCGCCGCCGGTCATACATTCCGTTGTTGGAGAAGCTGCCCAGCTCGCCTGGGAAGTAGCAACCGGAGAGAATGGTGTGGTAGTGCCGCGTGCCAGTACGATACCGGTGTTCGGTGCACCATCATCCAGCTTGCTGTCAACGTTGTAAGACTCAACCGGAGTGAGTACCGTGGTGTAAGTGGTTGCGCCAGATGCAGCGGTTACAGCACTGATGCCGGAGATGAGGTAGTAGTTCACACCGGAGTTCTGGTTCACGCTGAAGAAGTTACCGCGGCCGATCTTTGCCGGCAGGAAATAGTTCTGGGCAGTAGCAGAGGTAAGATCTGCGTTCGCCGCACCGCCGGAAGCCATCTGGCCACCGAAGCTGCCTTCAACCAGTGTGGTATCAGACAGGTGACGCCAGAACACGATAGAATCACCAAGGTTTACAGCAGCAGAAGCCGCACCTTCAACCAGACTGTCGCCATCGCCGAGGCCGTCGCCACCGGTCATGCCCGTGGAGAACAGGCCGAACGCCGTGGCAGTCGTCGCTGCGAGATCGCCTGGGATACCGTTATATTTAGAACGGAATGTATTGACCGCCGCGTTCATCTTTTCGATCTGTCCCACCGTGGCGCGAATTTCCGCCGCCTTGATAAGGTCCTGACCCACGAGCACACCGCCTACGATAAGGCCGAT
>CAZAQK010000125.1:0-4949 GCA_964487265.1 uncultured Rickettsiales bacterium
AGCAGTGGGTGTGACATATCTGGAGCAATGAGGTCTGCACGTGAATTAACAGCAATTGCGCCGCTTTCGATACCCAGTGCCTGCGCACCGCCTTTTGCAGCGCGTTCAAATAATGTGCGGCCAACGGATGGGGAATTATTATCATGCAATATCGTTCGCCTGCGGCTGGAAAGACGCTGCGCATACTCCATGGTTTTGAGTTCTTCCCATGGGGAGACACACACGTTGCTATCGGAACCAATGCCGAATGTGCCATTCGCACGCAGGTAGGTTTCGGCATGGAAAATGCCATCGCCGAGGTTTGCTTCCGTGGTGGGACATAAGCCAGCCACTGCGCCGGATGCTGCGAGTTTTTTGGTTTCAGCATCGGTCATGTGCGTGGCATGGATGAAGCACCACTGTGTATTGATGTCATAATGTTCCAGCAGCCATTCCACCGGGCGTTTGCCGCTCCAGTTCACGCAGTCTTCCACTTCTTTCACCTGTTCGGCGGCATGGATATGGATGGGATAATGCGCAAGCCCCAGCTCTGTCAAATGGCTGGTGATGGAGCGCAAACTATCGGGCGTTACGGCACGCAGTGAATGCGGCGCAACACCGAGCGTGACCGCTTCATCTTTCCCGTGGTTCTTTACGAGTATCTCCATGAGTTTCAGGAAATCATCCACTTTGTGGGTGAAACGTTTCTGGCCATCATGTGCTGGTTTGCCGCCGAAATTAGCGGTTTCATACATCACCGGAAGCAATGTCAGGTGGATGCCGGTTGCTTTGGCGGCGGCAATAATGCGTTCGGATGTTTCGGCGGGGTTTCTGTAATGTTTGCCGCTTATATCATTGTGCAGGTAATGGAACTCGCCAACGGCGGTGTAGCCATGCGCGAGCAGTTCGCGGTAAAGGCTTGCGGCGTCACGCTCAATGTCATCGGGGGTGAGGCGGCCTAAAAATTCATACATCACCTCCCGCCAGCTCCAGAAATTATCATCCGCTTTGCCGCCGCTGCGCTCGGTGAGGCCGCTCATGGCGCGCTGGAAGGCATGGGAATGCACGTTGCTCATGCCGGGGAGTACCGCTGGGAAACGCGGCGTGCCAGTGGGGGCCGTGGCATCCGGCGTAACTTCCGTTATCATGCCGCCTTTCATGCGAATCAACACATTGTCCTGCCAGCCTGTGCTGGTTAAGGCGGTTTCAGCGAAGATCAGTGTTTCCCGTTGCATGCGGCATTATCCTCATTATGATGCTTTTCCAACCATATAAACCAAAAACATGCCTGCCCACAACCAAAAGCACTTTGATAGCTTATTCATTAATGCCAACCTCGCCACCATGGCGGGCGGTGGGTTTGGTGTTATGGAAAATGCAGCCACTGGCATTACCGATGGTAAAATTTCCTATATCGGTGCGGCAGCAGGTATCACGGCGGATGTGGTGCATGATGTAGGTGGCAAATGGATAACGCCCGGGCTCATCGATTGCCATACACACATGGTATATGCCGGAAACCGCGCGCATGAATTCGCGGGTTAAGGCGGTTTCAGCGAAGATCAGTGTTTCCCGTTGCATGCGGCATTATCCTCATTATGATGCTTTTCCAACCATATAAACCAAAAACATGCCTGCCCACAACCAAAAGCACTTTGATAGCTTATTCATTAATGCCAACCTCGCCACCATGGCGGGCGGTGGGTTTGGTGTTATGGAAAATGCAGCCACTGGCATTACCGATGGTAAAATTTCCTATATCGGTGCGGCAGCAGGTATCACGGCGGATGTGGTGCATGATGTAGGTGGCAAATGGATAACGCCCGGGCTCATCGATTGCCATACACACATGGTATATGCCGGAAACCGCGCGCATGAATTCGCGGCGCGGCAGGCTGGCAAGACCTATGCACAAATTTCTGCCGAAGGTGGCGGCATTGCCTACACAGTGAAGCAAACGCGGGCGGCAAGTGAAGCGGAGCTATTCGCCCAGAGTGAGAAGCGGCTTAAGCATTTCCTGCGCGAGGGTGTGACCACCATAGAGATCAAATCTGGCTATGGGCTGGATATGGACACTGAAATGAAAATGCTGCGGGTCGCTAAAAAACTCGGTGAGAAATATCCCGTTACTATCCGCAAAACCTTCTTGGGGGCGCACAGTGTGCCTACAGAATTCAAGGGCAGGGCGGATGATTATATTGATATGGTAGTGAATGAAATGCTGCCTGCCATCGCCAAGGAAAAACTGGCAGATAGCGTAGATGGATTCTGTGAGCATATTGCATTCTCACCCGCGCAGATTGCCCGTGTTTTCGATGCGGCACAGAAGCATGGCATTGCGGTGAAGCTGCATGCTGAACAACTCTCTGACCAAGGTGGGGCTGCAATGGCCGCGCAGTATAAGGCCTTATCTGCGGATCATCTGGAATTCGTGTCGGAAGAAGGTATTAAGGCGATGGCGGCAAGCGGAACAGTAGCAGTACTGTTGCCGGGGGCATTTTATATGCTGAAGGAAAAACAAAAACCACCCGTGGAAATGCTGCGCAAACACGGTGTGGTAATCGCGCTCGCTTCAGATTGTAACCCCGGCACATCGCCGGTGTTGAGTTTGGTTGCCATGCTTAATATGGGCTGTATCTTATTTGGGCTTACGCCGGAGGAGGCACTGCTTGGCATCACTGCCAATGCCGCAAAAGCCTTGGGGTTGCCTGATCGTGGCACGCTGGAAGTGGGCAAGGTGGCCGATATGGCGATATGGGATATTGGACATCCGCAGGATTTAGCGTATCAGTTGGGTGGCAATGCGTGCGTGGGAACTATAAAAAAAGGACAGTACAATGGAAATCATTCTTAAAGGCGACCACCTCACGGTTGAAGAGCTGTATCACTTTGCGCAAAACGCGCTCGACCCCAAGGCGAAGATCAAAATCACCATTGATGAGGCAGCGAAAAAACGCGTGGCAGCTGCTGAGAAATATCTGAAGAAACTGGCTGATAGCGGCGAGACGATCTACAGCATCAATACCGGCTTTGGGTTTTTCGTGAATACGCGCATCAAGCCGGAGGAAATGGCGCAGCTGCAGACCAACATCATCCGCTCGCATTCCTGCGGCGTGGGTGAGGAGCTGCCGCGTGACACGGTGCTGATGCTGTGGCTGATTCTGCTGAACTCCGTGTGCCGTGGCCATCGCGGGTTGGCGTTATCCAAGCTGGAAGCAATTGTATCCATGCTGGAGGCGGGGATTCTGGCCTGTGTGCCTGCGCGTGGAAGCGTTGGGGCTTCAGGGGATTTAGCCCCTACGGCACATGCGGTGCTTGCTACCATTGGCGAGGGCGAATGCACCGTGCCAAGTGGTGATGGATTCACCCGCATGAATGCAGCGGATGCGCTGAAAAAAGCAAAACTTGCGGCGATTAATTTAGGGCCGAAGGAAGGCCTGTGCCTCATCAACGGCACGCAGCTTACGGCGGCACTGGCAGTGACACTCTGGAATGAAACTGCGCAATTGCTTGCCACTGCCAACATGGCGGCTGCCATGAGCATTGAGGGCTTAAGAGCGAGTCATCACATGACAGAGGAAATGCTGCTGAAAGAGCAGCGGCAGGAAGGCACGCTGCACTGCGGGCGGGAAATTGCGGGCTGGCTGGGTGACACCGAGATTTCCAAAAGCCACACCAGTTGCAGCCGCGTGCAAGACCCATATTCATACCGCTGCGCGCCGCAGGTGCATGGCATGGTGTGGGAAGAGCTGATGCACAGCAAAAAAATTCTCGAGCGCGAGATAAACTCTACCTCCGATAACCCGATTTTATTTCCTGATGAAGAGCGCGTCATCCATGGCGGGAATTTCCACGCCATATACCCGGCGCGCGTCGCTGACCATCTGGGTGCGGCACTCACCACGCTTGCCGCGATCTCTGAACGTCGCGTGAATATCATGATGAGCAAGGATAAATCGGGCCTGCCGACATTCCTGATTGAAAAGGGCGGGCTGAATTCCGGGTTCATGATGGTGCAGGTAACGGCCGCAGCGCTGGTGGCCGAATGCCGCAGCTTAAGCTTCCCCGCGAGTGTGGACAGCGTGCCCACGAATAATGACCAGGAAGACCATGTGAGTATGGGCCCGGGTGCGGGTTTGAAAGCCTTGCAAATTGCAAAACATGCACGCTATGTGATCGCCATTGAGTTGCTGGTGGCGGCGCAGGCGGTGGATATGGTGAAGCTCAAAACCTCCGCGAAGCTCGAGAAGGTAAAAGCCAAGATCCGCACCGTAGCACCCTATATGGACACTGACCGCTTCATCAACCCCGATATCGAAGCGGTGCATGGGTTGGTGAAGGGTGGGGAATTGGTATAGACCGTGGAAGCGACACCAGAATTATGCACTACGTCACTTAAGTGCTTTTATGAATTTCAAACAATTATAGCAGGTGTATTTGCTATTTTTGCAGCCATATATTCAGCTCGTATTATTTGGCATTCTGCTAAATTGCCCCTTGAGACGCAAGATAGCCATAATAAAGAAATGAGTGAACGGCGGTTGCAGTATTTACGTTCGGTATTATCGACAGATCTTAGACTTTTATCTGCGCGTGCCAAACAAGTAGAAGGAACAGTTGTAACTTACAAAGCTGCTAATGGAACTGTCACCGATGATACACGCAAAAAGATGATGTTGAGATTTCCTGTAATCGTTGATGATTGGGAGTTCATGTCGTTGCTTTCAAAAGAGATTCTGAATGATATTATGGAGCTTCGTCAGAACGTAGAAAACCATAATTTTGACATGTTAAAAGCAGGTGGAGCCTTTGGAGATGATAATTTTGGAGCACAAATAATCAAAAGAGCTCTTCATATCCAAAGTGAGTCTATGGGGCTGTCTAATAAAGTTTGGAATAAATAAAACATGAATCCCGGCCTTCGCCGGGATGACCAGACCCCGCAACAAGTGCGGGGTGACAATTAAACC